>NZ_CP045696.1:2375000-2675000 GCF_009676955.1 Sodaliphilus pleomorphus
GCTTAAGTCCTCAACCATAAATCGGGAGGCAAGCTTTCATGCAGGCAAAAAAGCCAGAGCTCGTGTGATTGAGCTCTGGCTTGTGAACCATGGCGTGTAGACTTAAGGTTCCACTTGTTGATTAAATCCCTGTTTTTAGCTTTCTCTCGTGTTTGACATCGCACATATATATAGAGATGGAGGTACAGCAGTTAGCTCTCGCCCTCCTTGATGGCGTTGAGGAAGTAGGCCTCCGACTTGATGAGGTTGCGGGCCTGAAGTATCATCGTCTTGGTTTCGCCCAGGATGTTGAGGAAGAGAGCGCTGGCGCGGGTGCTGGCGTGGGGGTCTTCCTGCACACGCTTGATTTGACGCTTGATGGTGTCGGCAATGATGCCAAAGAGGTCGTCGCGCATGTGCATCACGTCGTCGAGGCCCGAGAAGTCCTTGCGGTTGAGCATGTCGCTCACCTTGGCAAATATCTCGTCGACCTTGTCGTTGATCGTCTTTAGGTCTTTGATTTGCGGGCCTGTGAGACCGCGGTGGTTGTTGTTGATGTGCTCATAGGCGGGACGGGTGCAGTGCAGCAGGGCCTTGGACACCTCGCACAGGTAGTCGACGATCTGCACATAGTAGTGCGCGGTTTCAACCTTTTGAGCCTCGAGTTTCTTGATCACGGCCACGATGCCATACTTGCGCTTGTTGGCCTCGTGATACATGCGCTCGCTCTCCTCGACCATGCGCTTGAGCTCGTGGCGGTTTTCGGTGAAGAGCGACACGAGCATGTGGTTGTAGATGCGATGGGTGTTCTCCATGGTGTTGACCACGGTGAGGGTGCAGTTGTAGAGCACGTCCTGGGGATTGTCGTCTTTGTCGATGAGCTCGCTGCGTTTGCCAGCCTCGGGGCCAGCCGTCTTGCTGCCCTTGTAAAAGAAGCGGCGCAGCAGCATGTAGCCGGCCCATATCACGATGAGGGCCAGTGCCCAGCCGCCAAACCACATGAGCAGTGTGGTGAAGATGAAGGTGGCGCAGAAGGCGATGAAGGCGGTGACAAACCAGCCCATGATCACGGCCACAACGCCCGAGATGCGGTAGACGGCGCTGTCGCGTCCCCACACGCGGTCGCTCAACGACGAGCCCATCGAGACCATAAACACGACATAGGTGGTCGACAACGGCAGCTTAAACGAGGTGCCGATGCAGATGAGGATGGCTGCCGAGGCCAGGTTGACCACGGCGCGTATCTTGTCGAAGTTGGAATTGCCGCGCTCCTCGCTCGAGAGCGGGATGAAGCGGCGGTTGATGGCGTCGACCCAGCTGTTGGGCAGCACGCGGCGGTAGTAGTTGCTCAAGTTCACCGATATGCGCACCAAGGCGCGCGAGAAGGGCGTAGAGTTGAACCGCTCGTTCTCGTCTTGCTGCGAGGCCAGGGTGAGCTCGGTTTGCGACACCTTGCGTGCATCGCTGGAGAAGAAGAGGGTGATCACCATGACAACGCCAGCGATGGCCAGCAAGCCCACATTGGCGGCCTCGGGATTGTTGAGGGCGCCCATGAGCATGTTCATGTTGCCCGAAGCGTCGGCCAGGCGATAGGAGTCGATACCGGCCAGGGGCACACCGATGAAGTTGACCAGGTCGTTGCCGGCAAAGGCCAGGGCCAGGGCGAAGGTGCCGCTCAAGATGGTGATTTTCAAAATGCTCACCTTGAGACGCTGCAGCACCCACAAGATGGCCGATGCGGCAATCCAGGCCACGAGCAGCACCATGTAGATGTGGTCGCTCACGTAGCCCGACATCTCGCTGGTCATCAGGCCCGAGCTCTTGAGTCCCTTGAACAGGGCGAAGTAGAGGATGCCCACGATGGCCACGCCGCACCACAGGGCACCGTAGCGCTTGAACGGCTTGGCGTAGCGGAAGGTGAACAGCAGGCGCGAAATGTACATGATGAGGGCGCCGGTGATAAACGAGAGCACCACCGAAACGAGGATGGCCGATATCATGCCCAGGGCCTTGCCCGAGTTCACGAGCGAGCCCACGCTCTCGAGCGTGAGGGAGCTGTCGGTGTAAATCTTGTAGACCGAGACGGCCACGGCCGAGCCCAGGAGCTCAAAGATCATCGACACGGTGGTCGACGTGGGCAGGCCCAGCTTGTTGAAGCCGTCGAGCAGCACCACATCGGTGAGCATGACGCCCACATAGAGGAACATAATCTCGTTGAAGGTGAAAGCCTCGGGGTGAAACACGCCGTTGCGTGCCACCTCCATCATGCCGTGCGAGGTGAGCACGCCCACGAGGATGCCCACGGCAGCCACACTCACAATGGTGCGGAACGAGGCCACCTTGGAGCCGAGCGCCGAGTTGAGGAAGTTGATGGCATCGTTGGAAACGCCTACCACCAGGTCGAGGATGGCCAGAAGGGCCAAGATGACGACGATAACTGTAAATATTGGACTCATAATGTGTGTATAGTGTGTTGTTATATTTCTTGTTTCGGCTCGCTGCAAGCGGTGCTTCAAGGCACACTACGGGCTCTCTTCACCCACGACCAAATACCGACAATCGGCTGTGAGTCAAAGTATTGATCGCAATGGTGAATGTTGTAAAAAGTGTTGCGAGTCTATTGCGTTGTTTTCGTTGTTGAAAAATATAGATTGATGCAGGTGTCGGTCACTTGTGGAGGGTGAACTCAAACTCCAGGCCACCCAGCTTGCGGTTGCGCACCTCGATGTGACCGTGGTGGAAAAGCACCGCGTTTTTCACGATCGAGAGGCCCAGCCCCGTGCCGCCCATCGAGCGCGACCGGCCCTTGTCGACACGGTAGAAGCGCTCAAAGAGGTGAGGCAGGTGCTCGGGAGCCACGCCCACGCCGTTGTCGTTGAAGATGAAACGGTAGTAGTCGCTTGTTTCCTCCACCAGCTTCACGGTCACGTCGCGGCCGGCGCTGTAGTTGAAGGCATTGACCATGAGATTGCGGAATATCGACTCGACGAGGGCATGGTTGCCGTTGATGGTCACGCCATCGGGCACCTCGATGTGGATGCGCATCTGCTGCTCGGGCGGATACACGCTCATGTCGTCGGCCACCTGGCGCACGATGCTCGTCACGTCGACCGGAGCACTCTGTATCTGGTCGGGGGCGTCGCTTATGCGGGTGATCACCGAGAGGTCGGCAATGAGCGAACACAGGCGGTTGGAGTTGGCATAGGCCTTGTCGATGAGCTCCTGCTTCATCGCCTCGTCGAGCTGGCTGCCGCTGTTCTCGATGGTCTCGAGACAAGCTTGTATCACGTGCACGGGCGTCTTTATCTCGTGGTTGATATTGTTGGTGAGCTGGTGCTTGATGCGGTTTTTCTCCTTCTGCTCATAGATGGCCTGGCGCAAGTTGCGGTCGCGTTCCTCGGCCGTGGCCTGCTGCAGCTTGTAGAGGTTGACGATGTGGCTCGAGATGTCGCCCAGCTCATCGTCGGGGAAGCTCTTGGAGTCGTACTTGCTCAAGTCGCCAAACTCGGCCGCGTTGGCAAAGTTGCGCAGGTTTTTCACGCTGCGGCTGATGCTGTGGGCGGCAAACCAGGCGATAATCGACATGATGAGGGCGATGGCCACAATGATATAGCTGTTGACCGAGTTGGCACGTAGCATCTCGGAGAGCGAGTGGTTGTAGGGCAAGGCCGTGCGCACGACGATGCCGTGGCCACGCGTGGCCGAGTAGAAGTACTCGCGGTTGTTGGTCGACGAGACGCGGCGCTTGGTGAAGCCGTGGCCCGTGGCAATGGCCTCTTTCACCTCCTGGCGGTCGGCATGGTTGACCTTTACATCGCCGTTGGAGTCGTAGAGCACGTTGCCCTTGAGGTCGATCACGGTCACGCGCAGCGAGTCGCCAGGGTCGATAGCAGCCACCAGCTGTGGGGTGATGCGCTTGCCGTCGTCGATACATTCCAGTATCTTGGCATTCTGCATCTGCAAGTGGCTGTCGAGCGAGGCAATCTTGTAGTCGCGCTCGCGGCTGTATTGCAGAGCAAAGAAAATGGCAGTAAGTATCCAGGTGAAGAATACGATCATGAGGAAAAGCCTCGTCTGCACGTTAATGAGTCGTCTTGAATCCATAGCCTTGTCCTTGTTTTGTCACAATATTATTCCCATAGGGGCCCAGCTTCTTGCGCAAGCGGCCCACATTCACGTCGATCGTGCGGTCGACGACATACACGCCCGTCTCCCACACGCGGTTCAGTATCTCGGCCCGCGAGAATATCTTGTCGCGGTTGTCGAGGAAAAACACCAGCAGGTCCATTTCCTTGCCCGTGAGCTGCACAGGCTTGTCGTCGACGGTGCAGGTGCGCTCAACGGTGTCGACCACCAGTCCCTTGTAGTGCACCATGCGGTCGGCCGTGAAACGGCCGCTGCGATGCAGCACACTGCGCACGCGGGCCACCAGCTCGCGCATCGAGAAGGGCTTCTTGATGTAGTCGTCGGCCCCGGTGGCAAACCCCTTGAGCAGGTCCTCCTCCGAGTCCTTGGCCGTGCAGAAGATGATGGGCACGCTCCTGAGCTCGTCGCGGCGCCTCACCGCCTGGGCCAGCTCAAAACCGCTCATGCGCTCCATCATCACGTCGAACAGAAACAAGTCGTATTGCTCGAGCTTGAGCCTCAAGGCCTCCTCGGCGCTGAGTGCCGTGTCGACCGCAAAGCCCGCAAGCTCCAGATTGATCTTAAGCACATAGCATATCGACTCCTCATCGTCGACAACTAAAATTCTTGGAGATTTAATCATTGTCAAGTGTAGTGTAATAATGTGGTTACTTTTATCTACGACACAAAAATATAACAAAATCTCCGCAGGAAAATAACAAACGTGTAACAATCAACAGCCCTTTAGGGGGCGGGACCGCGTGCCTGCTTGTCACAAAACACGTTTGGGGCTGGCACGAGGGTCAAAAATCCATCACGCTGCCGCCCTTGCCCTTGTAGTACACCTCGATATACAAGTCGTGATGGGCCTCGTAGAGCCTCACGTCGTAGTCGTAGGTGATGTCGTTGGGGTCGATATTGTTGATCAAGTCAGGACTTGTCTCGGTAGTTGCAGCGCCCACATCGTCCATCGGGGTGACAACGCCCGATCGCTTCTGGCCGGCAATGACCTTGGCGCCCTTCACCTTCACGGCAATCGTCTTTCCACGCAGGCGCTTGAGACCGTTACGAGCATAGGAGGCAATCTGTGCCCTCTCGCCGGCGGCAAGAAGGGTCGTGGTGCCGAGCGGCTCAAACGTGCCGTCGGGCTGTGGCAGTGCCACCATGGCCTGGAGTATCAGGTAGGGCGACTTGTTGACCAGGAAAATGTTGTCTTTGATGTTGAGCGACTGGGGAATCGCTACAGTGAGCACGTTGCCGGTGCTGGCAGTTGTCGACGAGTCGGCACCTGCCTGTGCCATAGCGCAACAACCGATTGATAGCAATAATAGCAGTAGTGTGACGATACGTTTCATGACGTCTTGAATCAATATTTACATTTATATCTATTGCAAAAGTAATGCTATGCCGCCACTATTGCAAGAGCAATTGTACTTACATTTATTGAGTCGAAGATACGGCCGATGTAGTCATTCATTTATCAAAATCGGCTATAGTTAACAAACTACACATATAAGGCCAGCAGCAAGGGCTCAACGAAATACAAGGGGGAGGCTCCTCGGCAATAAGGAGTCTCCCCTCGCAGTGTGGTTGTGCAGTTGCTTGTGGGTCAGGTTATTTCCCGGCAAGGAGCTTGACGCCAATGCCGGGGATGTCGTGAAGGGTGACCTTGCCGTTCTCTACGGTCATGCCCGAGAAGCGGTCGTTGGCAATGAGCAGGTTGCCGTCGAGGTCGGCCCAGTCGACGAGCGGGGCCAGGTTGGCCGCTGCGGTCACGGCACACGAGGTCTCGGTCATGCAGCCTATCATGATTTTCATGCCCAGGGCACGTGCCAGCACCACCATCTTGTAGGCTTCGTTCATGCCCGTGCTCTTCATGAGCTTGATGTTGATGCCGTCATACACACCCTTGAACTTGGTGATATCGCCTATGCGCTGAAAGGCCTCGTCGGCGATGATGGGCAGCGGCGAGCGCTCGCGCAGCCAGGCTGTCTCGTCGATCCACGTCTTGTCGAAGGGCTGCTCCACAAAGAGGCAGTTGCGCTCCTTGAGCCAGTAGCACATGTCGAGGGCGTGCTGCTTGTCTTTCCAGCCCTGATTCACGTCGACGCAGATGGGCACATCGGGCATCATTTCGCGTATGATGTCGATGGTCTGCTGGTCCTTGTCGAGGCCCATTTTCACCTTGATCACCTTGTAGGGCGCGGCTTCGCGCACTTTTTGGCGCACCACGTCTTCGGTGTCGATGCCTATGGTGAAGCTCGTGTTGGGTGTCTTGGCCGGGTCGAGGCCCCATATTTTGTACCAGGGCTGACCCATGATTTTGCCCAGCAAGTCGTGCAGGGCGATGTCGACGCCGGCCTTGGCGGCACGGTTGCCCGGCTCCACGCCGTCGACATAGGCCAGGATGTCTTCCATCTTGAAGGGGTCGGTGAACTGGCCCAGGTCGAGCTTGCCCAAGAACTTGGTCACGCTCTCCACGCTCTCGCCCAGATAGGGGGGCATGGAGCACTCGCCGTAGCCCACAATGCCGTCATACTCGAGCTGCACCTGCACATCGGGGGTGGTGGTGCGGCTATAGCGTGCCAGGTTGAAGGCGTGGCGCAGCTTGAGCTCGTAGGGGGCAAACGAGAGTTTCAGGTGTCCGCTCTTGGCCACTTTGCGCGTGGCGCTGCCTGCGGCCGAGAGCGAGATGGGCGCCGTGGCAGCCACCAGGCTCAGGCCTGCGCCCATGATAAATTTTCTGCGGTTTATCATAATTTTCTAAATTTATTTTTTGCTGTGTCGTGATAGCAAGGTTGAAACTTGAGTTAGAAGTACCAGGGGTGGTTGCGCACCCATGTGATGCCCGTGCTGCCCACTTGCCCGTCGATGCGGCTGCACGAGATGGGGTCGTAGAGATAGGACGGGTCGGCAGGGTCGAGATTGTTGATTTTCACCTGCCCCGAGCAGTGTATATAGTAGCCGTCGTGCAGGTAGATGCCCACATGGGTGACGCGGCCGGTGGCATTGTTGCCAAAGAAGAGCAGGTCGCCCAGCTTGCACTGGCGCCAGTCGGTGCCGGCGATTTTCATGCCTGTGAGTGCCTGTTGCGAGGCGTCGCGTTGCAAGATGATGCCGCAGGCAAAGTAGCTCACCTTGGCCAGGCCCGAGCAATCGGTGACCTTGGTCGAGGTGCCGCCCCACAGGTAGCTCGAGCCCATCATGCGTCGGGCTGTCGACTCCACGAGCTGGGCGCTGAAGGGCTGCTGAGCCCACTGCGAGAGCTCTTGCACGTCGGTTTGCGGCACATAGCCCTGGCGGCCGTCGGGGGTGGCGAGCAGCAGCCACTTGCCTTTCTTGCCCTTGTACTCAAGGATGTTGCCCAGCACCAGGTCGCTCACGGTCGCGTCGCCCTTGGGCTCGGTCACGAGGCGGGAATCGTAGGTGGTGACGATGTAGCGCGTGGCCTTGCGCCAGGCCTGCAGCTGCTGGGCAGTCATAAAGGTGATCGAGCTCTGGGGCACATAGGAGATGTAGCCGTCGGGGGTGACCACACGTGCCCACTCGTCGGTGAGCTGTATCACTTTCACAGGAGTGCCCATGATGGCCTGTGTGGCCATCTCGGCTGCATGACGGCCCTCGACGCGACACGTGGCTATCGAGAGCTTGACCAGGGCCCAGCGCTTGCCGGGGTCGACGGTGTTTTCGAGCACGATGAGGCGGTTGTCGCAGCCTGCTAAGCCATTGTCGTTGAGTTCCTTGGTCACAGCGTCTTTTTGCTCTTGGGTTCCCACTGTGCCATACACCACGAGCTGTCCGTCCTGGGTGGTGGTGTTCACATCCCACACGGCGGTGCGCCCGTCGCGGGCGATGCGTTGCTTGAGGCTGGCCAGCACTGCCGCTGCATCGCCGGCTGCCATTGCGCCCAGGCTGGAAGCTGCCAGCACCAGGGCCAAAACAATTTTAATTACTTTTTTCATCAATTCAGTCTATTCTGTTTTTTTTTTGTTTTATTCAGTTGGTTTACTCCTCGACAGGCACAATGCTGTTCACCTTCAGGTGCGAGTGCCACATGTCGTTGTAGAGGTTGCCCTTGCGCCACTCCACCTCGCCGGCCTGGAAGTCGACCGTCTCGCTGCGAATGTATTTCTTGGCCGGGCTCAGCTTGTCGCCTATGCCCTCGTTGGTGGCCAGGCGGTAGAGGTCGATGCCAGTGGCATAGTAGTCGTTGAGCACCGTGCCCTCGACCGAGCGGCCAAACGACTCGTCGGTGGGCACCCAGCCCACGCCTTCAAAGTAGGTCTCGCCCCAGTCGTGGAAGTTTTCCTCGCCCGGGTGAAGCATGTAGCCGCTCTCCCAGCGAGCCGGGATGCCAATGGCACGGCACAGCGTGATGTAGAGCAGGGTCACCTGGCCACAGTCGCCGTGCTTGTTGAGCAGCACATACTCGGGGATGTTGCGCAGCGTGCTGTACTCGCGGGCGCCGGCCCAGGGAAAACGCTGGGCTATCCAGTGATAGATGCGCGAGGCGGCAATCACAGGGTTCTCATCGAGGTCGCCCACGATGTCCTCGGCCAGCTCTCGCATGCTGTCGGTGACAACGATGTGTGGGCCCTCGCTCGAGGTGTAGCGCGCATATTGTGCATCGTGGCGGTAGGGCTGCACCAGGGCCACGAGGTCTTGCTGGCACAGGTGTCGCTCGCCCACATCGTAGCCGAAGGTGTACTCAAAGTGGGTGGGCTTGCCCTTCTCGGCCTGGGCTTCCATATACACGGTGTGATGCTTGCTGCCCTGGCTGTAGGTCACAGGGCGGTTGCTGCTCTCGAGCTTGATGTTGCGCTGGCGCAGGTTCTCATAGGGGAAAGGCATCCACACGCGCAGCGTCTCGCCGGCAGGCACGGCATCGGCATCGACATCGAGCGTGAAGGTGATGTTGACGTGGCGCCAGTCGCGCACGCCGTGGGCATCGGGCTGCTTGGCCATGGCCTGGCGGAAGATGTTGAGGTAGCTGCCCGCCTCGGCATCGCTGTTGCGGCGGTTCTCCTGCTTGAACTCGTCGCCCAGCAGCCACAGGTTGCGCACACTCTTGCGAAACCAGCGTTCCTGCCCGTCGATGCGCATCACCTCGAGGGCACGGCTCTGTTTCCAGTGCTGTATCTGCTCGGGGGTGACCTGCGGGTACTTGTCGTGTATGGCTTTCATGCCCTGCTCGGGCGTCATGTTGAAGTCTTTGCCTATGCGCTCCATGATTTGGTTGAGCGAGTCGATGGTCACAGCCTGTTGCTTGCGCACCTTGCCGGGCAACTGCTTCATCACGCGCTCGGCACGGGCAAACTCGCCCTGGTCGATGAGCTGGTCGACCTGGGCGCGCCAGTCGTTGCCAGCCTGGGCCGTAGCAGCCATGGCGGCACAAGCCAGGCCCAATAGGATAAGTCTTATGGTCATTTACTATGGTTTTTGTTAGTTTACAAAAGTAACAATAATTTTTGACAAAAATCCACGCCGCAGGGCACTTTATGCACCATTTTGCCGCAATGGCACGCGATGTGCAGCCACAGCGCCCCAGGGCTTGGATGAAAAGAAACTCCGGGCACACGCGCAGTGCGCAAGGTGTGTCCGGAGTGATATTACAATAATATGCGTGTAGTGCAAGCATGAGGTGCCGCGCGTGGCTACGGCCTACTTGCACAGCGACTGCACGATGTGCTTCACGTCGTCGCCCAGCTTCTCGGCCTGCTCCATGGTGTGAGCCTCGCTGTAGATGCGTATGATGGGCTCGGTGTTGCTCTTGCGCAGGTGCACCCAGCTGTCGGGGAAGTCGATTTTCACACCGTCGATGGTCGTGAGCTTCTCGCCGGCATAGTGCTTCTCCACAGCCTTGAGTATGGCATCGACGTCCATGTCGGGGGTGAGCTGCAGCTTGGTCTTGGCAATGCTGTATTGCGGATAGGTGCGCTTGAGCTCGCTCACCGTCTTGCCGCTCTTGGCCAGCAGGGTGAGGAACAGGGCCACGCCCACCAGGGCGTCGCGGCCATAGTGCAGCTCGGGATAGATGACTCCGCCGTTGCCCTCGCCGCCTATCACTGCGCCTATCTTGCGCATGAGCGTGGTAGCGTTGACCTCGCCCACGGCCGATGCCTCGTAGCGGCAATGATATTTCTTCTCGGTGACGTCGCGCAGCGCACGCGACGACGACAGGTTGCTCACTGTGGGGCCAGGGGTGCACGAGAGCACATAGTCGGCCACGGCCACGAGCGTATATTCCTCGACAAAGAACTCGCCGTTTTCCATCACGATGGCCAGGCGGTCGACGTCGGGGTCGACCACAAAGGCCACGTCGGCCTTGCCCTGCTTCATGTAGTCGCTTACGGCGGTGAGGTTCTCGGGTATGGGTTCGGGCGTGTGGCCGAAGTTGCCTGTGGGGTCGCAGAAGAGCTTCACCACATGTTTCACACCCAGGGCCGTGAGCAGCTTGGGGATGGCCACGCCGCCCACCGAGTTGACAGCATCGACAGCCACGGTGAAGTCGGCCTTCTTGATAGCGTCGACGTCGACCAGCTTCAGAGCCTTTACAGCATCGATGTGGCGGCGCAGGCAAGTGTCGTTGTACTCCACAGCGCCAAGGTGGTCGACCTGGGCATAGTCAAAATCCTCGGCCTCGGCGATGCGCAGCACCTCCTTGCCTTGGGCGTCGGTCAGGAACTCGCCTTTCTCGTTCAAGAGCTTGAGGGCATTCCACTGCTTGGGGTTGTGGCTGGCGGTGAGGATGATGCCGCCGCAAGCCTTCTCCCAGGTCACGGCCAGCTCGGTGGTGGGCGTGGTGGCCATGCCTATGTCGACCACATCGAAGCCCATGCCCTGCAAGGTGCCCACCACGATGTCGCGCACCATGTGGCCCGAGAGGCGGGCGTCGCGGCCCACGACAATCACGTTGGATGTGAGCTGGGTGGTGCGGCGAATGAATGTGGCATAGGCGCTGGTAAACTTCACGATGTCGAGTGGCGTGAGCCCCTCGCCAGCGCGGCCGCCTATGGTGCCACGTATTCCAGAAATAGATTTAATTAATGACATTGTACTGCTTTAAGTTAATTATATTTAGTTGCTTCATGAAAAGTCTTCTTTCCCCTGCTTGTCGTGCAACCGTGACGACACTGTCGCCGGCGGCGGCACCATCATCATTATATGATTATATGCGGCTCTTGAAGTAGCGCAGGTGATACATGTAGGGCACCACGCTGCTTATCTCGCCCGTCCAGCCATACTGCGACTTCACCACCAGGTTCACCTCGCAATCGATGCCCAGGTACTTGAGCGGCATCTGCATGCCGTAGCCCCACTGCGACGAGGTCTCGAGGCTGTAGTCGTCGTAGAGGAAGGCTGTGGCCGTCTGGCTCATGTCGTCGGCATTGCCGCTGCCCACCCACAAGCCGCCTTGCGTGTACCACGTGTTCAGGTTGTAGCGCGTGTAGCGGAAGTATATCGTCTGCGATTTGCGTGCCCTGTTGCCCACGCGGTCGCCCGTCTTGAGCACCTGCATGTAGACGTTGCCGTCGGGGTCGAGCTTGTAGTAGGGAGCATCGCTGCCCACCTTGAAAACGGTGTCGGCAGGCACATCCTCAATTTCAAAATTGGCGAGGAAGGCGTTGCAGGCGTGGCGCTCGTCGTTGAGCATATCGCTGTAGCTCTCATTGTCGCTGCACGAGGCAAAGCCTGCTGCCACCAGCGCCATCATGCACAGCATTGAAATCGATCGGAGTGTTCTCATTTCTCTTGAATGTATATATTTGTGTTAGGTGTCTTGTATTATATTTTTGTTTCACAACGTTTCGAGTATCTTGAAGTAGGTGTCGAGAGTCTCGTCGACGGTGCCGTGCGAGTCGCCGCCAGCAGCGTTCTTGTGGCCGCCGCCGCCAAAGTAGCGCTTGCATATCACGTTCACGTCGAGGTCGCCTTGCGAGCGGCACGACACCTTGATTTTGTCCTTGTCCTCGCGAATGAAGGTGGAAAATGCAATGCCCGGAATGGCCAGCGGCTTGTTGACCAGCCCCTCGGTGTCGCCCTTCTTGTAGCCGTAGTGCTCTAGCTCGTCGAGGGTGAGTACAATCAAGGCCGCGTGCTTGTCGGGATAGAGTTGCATCTTCTGGTCGAGGGCATAGCCCTGCAGGCGCAGACTGTCGGCGCTATAGGTGTTCATTGCCAGGTTGTAGAGCTGTTCCTTGGCAATGCCGCAGCGCAGCAGCTGGGCCACAATCTCGTAGAGCTCGGGGTCGTTGCTGCTATAGGTGAGGTTGCCCGTGTCGGTGGTGATGCCCACATAGAGGCATGAGGCGGCCTGGCTGTCGATGGCCTGGGTCCAGCCCAGCTGCATGAGCACGCGATACACCAGCTCGCAAGTCGACGAGGCATGTTCTTGCGATATCTTCACGTCGAAGCAGTCGTCGGGCTCCAGGTGGTGATCGATGAGCACCCGCGGCGCACGCGACTCCTCAATGATGGCACCCAGCTCGTCGATGCGGCGCAGCACGTTGAAGTCGAGGCAGAATATCAAGTCGGCCTCACGCACCAGAAAGCGCCCGCGCAGCTTGTACTTGCTGTAGGGCACAACCTCGTGCTGCACGTCGACAAAGTCGAGCGCTCGCGGCATGCGGTCGGGCATCACCACATGGGCATCCTTGCCCATGTTGCGCAACACCCGGCACAGCCCCAGCGTGGAGCCCACCGCATCGCCGTCGGGCGACACGTGGCACGTGATCACTATGTGCTTGGCGCCCTCTACATGCGTGCGCAACTGCTCTATGACCTTGCCGTCGATTGTTGAACTTATCATTGTCTGTTTTTCTTTCGATTAATCGACAAAATTACGTCAATCGCACATCTTTACCAAAATTTTAAGAAAAAAACACACATTGTACAGTCAAGTGGCAAGTGCACACCTTGCCTTAACATAAACTATGGCATAGTTGTAGAATTGTTGAAGAAAAAGCAAGCCCGGCCACGACGGGCTTTAGCTCAAGTTGCGGGCTTGTGATTTACTTGGCCAGCTTGTCAAGCCAGTCAAACAGCTCGTTGAGTGCATAGTCGCCGCTGTGCGGGCGGTTCCATGCCAAGAGGAAGTTTACATCTTTGCCGTCGTTTTCCAACTTCGTTGCGAGGTTGATGGCAACGGGAAAGGCGGTGTCACGGTCGATGGATCCGTGGCGAATGTACCAGTGCGGGGCCACAGTCACATCGCTTTGCCCGATTTGCGACATGGGGTTGAGCAGGTATTCTGCTTCTTTCACCTCGTCGGTCACTGCGGTGTTGTTCTTAGCTGCCGAGTAGCTGGTGAAATTGGCAGGAATGTTGCTGCTGTTGCCAAACTCGTCGTTCTCGCCGCTGGCTGTGTCGCCAGCCACCCCAAGGGCGTCGAAGGCCGGGACAGTCTTGAGCGGTGTCTGGTTGGCTACATAATTGAGAAATTTCTCTATGTCGAGGCCCGTGACATACTCACCCACGCGCTTGCCGCCACGGGCACCTGCCATGCCCTTGGCCATGTCGGCAGGCAAGCCCACGCCACCGTTTATGGGCGCAAATGTGCCGCCGTCGCCGTTGCTGAGCGTGAAACCTATGCTGTCGGGAATGTCGGCTCCGGCATCTTTTGCAATCTGAGCCGAACGTATCAGTTGCTGCTTGATGTAGTCGAGATAGTTGTCGGCCGTGAGTGGCGTGCCGTCGGTCTTTTTCAGTCCAAGCGAGTTGATGTAGGCCGGGAACTGTGCAGCCAGCTCCTGACTCACCTGCCGGTGGGCTTCGTCATCGGCCTTGCGCGAGTCGGTGTTGCCAAAGAGCCATTCATAGGCCATGTCGGCATGGCTCAAGTCGGTGATAGGACAATAGCACACGCTGGCCAGCACGTCGTCGCGCTCACTGGCAGCTCCCATTGCCTTCAGGTATTTCTCGTAGGCAGGATTGTTGCCTGTTGCACCCATCAGGGCCGACATCGCGCCGCCAGCCGATGTGCCGTCGGTGATGATTTTTTCGGCATCGCCTGGCATTTCCTTGTCGAAGTGGCGCAGATAGCGGATGGCGGCTTTCAGGTCGAGAATTGCCGCCGGCGCCTTGCCGTTGTATATTCTTTTTCCTTTCTTGGTGATATAGGATGAGCGTCCTCTCGACCCTGGAATGGCCACCACATAGCCCCGTTGCAACGCCATGCCTGTCGCATCGCCAGCCGAGGGAAAACCAGGTGCCGATGGCATGTAGCCGCCCACATTGGTCTTCAGGAAGATGGGCGAGCGCTGTGTGGCGCCCTCGGGTACAAAGACGTTGACATACTGATATGTGCTGTCTTCTACATTGGTTACAAAATAAAGATGGGTAAAAGCAGTATAGTTTACTGTGCCGTTAGGCATTTCAACAGACCCCGCCACGCCTTGTGAAGCGTCAAACTGCAGTTGTGCAGCAGGCTTCGTGGCTGCCAATGCACTCACAGTGAGCATCGCCGCCAGCGTTGGAACAAATACTTTAATCATAATATACTACACGATTTTTAAGTTACACGTGTCACTTTACTTATGGAGTATTATAAAGCCTGACGCCTTTGCCTCTACCAAGACTTTTCAATTACGACACTTTTAAGCCCCCGGGGTTTAAAAGATGATGGAGAGAAAAAAAAATTGTCTCTCGCTCTGCACACACTATGCCCTGAGCTGGGATGCCTATTGACGGCTTGCACCCGATTTTTTTTTACAGGCAAGATGTGAAATCAAAAAAAATCGCAATGCACCAATTTACATTACAGTACATTGCGAGTTATTGTTGAGGTCACTAGCGGAGTCGAACCGCTCTAACTGGTTTTGCAGACCAGTGACTAAACCGCTCATCCAAGTGACCAATTGCGATTGTCGGTACAAAAGTACAGCTTATTTTCGATACCTGCAAGTTTTATTTCGCCATTTTTAGGCCAAACTGGCATTTTTTGCAATTTTCAGCGTGGCCGGCCGTGTGGCAAGGCCCCGCGTGCTGTGCAGTAGCTCACTGGCGGTGCAGCACCTGGAGCACGCGCACGATTTCCTGCTCAAAGTTGGGCGTGAGCACGCCCTGGCCCATGGCCTGCTTCACCTCGTCGATGGCCCAGAAGCGGCCGTCGTCGACCTCGACGGGGTCATAGTTGAAGCTGGTGGCAGTGGTCGTACAGTAGAAGGCGTTGACCAGCTCTCGCTCCACCTGGCTGTCGTAGACGTAGGTGAAAAGGGGCCGTGGGCTGAACTGCGTGAGCCCCAGCTCCTCGCCCGCTTCTCGGCGCAGAGCCTGTTCCACGGTTTCGCCGTAGTCGACATGGCCGCCCACGGCAGTGTCCCACTTGCCGGGTTGAATGAACTTGTGCCGTGAGCGCTGTTGCAGGTAGATGCGACCCTGGGGGTCGAAAACGTGCAGGTGCACCACCGGGTGCAGCAGGCGGCTGCCCGAGTGGCACAAGCGCCGTGTGGCTTTGCCCACGACGCGGCCATCGGGGTCGACTATGGGAAATATTTCCTTGTCGCTCAAGTCCTGAGCCAAAGTTTCATTAAGTTTCTTCATAATCAGTATTGTAAATTATTTGCTGAGCCTTGCGGCAACTGCAACACGCGACAAAGTTAATTGAAAATTTCAAAATTACAGCTTAGCACATTAAGTATAAGTATGAAAAAACAGAGTTGCTGCCGAGGTTATTGAGATGATAGGCCTAATGTCTTCAACTTTTCAACCTGAATATCATATTTTGCCGTTTGATGTTGTTCGATATTATCACCTTTTAATATATTGAGTTGGCGTGTAGAAAGATTTTTCGTAATTTTGTGATTATAACAATCTAGTAACAGAATTACAGACATGCCTACATTGCAGTGGATAGGAAAGGAGAAGGTGGTGAGCCATCACCACGATGTGACTTTCCGTACATTGGAGCATCAATACGGCTTCAGAGTTGATGATCCCGACGACACATCGGAGACCTTCAGTGGCAACAAGATTATCCATGGAGATAACCTTGAGGCGCTGAAGGCGCTGCTGCCTGAATATGAGGGACGAGTGGATTGTGTCTATATCGATCCTCCTTACAACACTGGCAATGAGAAGTGGGTCTATAACGACAATGTCAATGACCCGCAGATACGCCGTTGGCTCAACCAAGTGGCAGGAGCCGAAGGTGAGGACCTCTCGCGCCACGACAAGTGGCTCTGCATGATGTATCCACGTCTGACGCTGTTGCGGCAGTTGCTTTCCAATAGTGGAGCCATATTCGTCAGCATCGGTGACGATGAATGTGCCCACCTGCGACTTATCATGGACGAGATATTCGGGCGGCAGTGCTTTGTAGGCGACGTGATTTGGCAAAAGACTTATTCTCCCCGTAATGACGCTAAGGGCATCCCTACTGAGGCTGAGCATCTGTTGGTCTATGGCAGACAAATAGGATGGCAACCCAACAAGTTGGAGCGAACGGAGGACATGGATAGCAAATATTCCAATCCAGACAACGATGCTTTGGCATGGACAAGTTCAGATGCATTTGCTCCCAATGCCGCTACCCACCAAGGTATGGTGTATGCTATCCAGCATCCGTTTACAGGTAAAATGCTATATCCAACTCAAGGTAGATGCTGGGGCTATGAGCAACCTACCAATCTTAAAATTATGAATGAGTGGTGCGAATATGAGCTCCAAGATTTGCACGATGATGAGCGGAGGGCGGAGGTCTGCGGAATTCCTGCCAGTCAGGTGCGGCCGGGAGTGAAGGCCATCGTGCTGAAGCAATCGTTGGAGGAATCTCGCACTAAGGCGCAGGCCGTTTATGACCGTGGACAGTGGCCACGCTTCTATTTCACTAAAGGCGGACAAGGAGGAATCCGTAGGAAGACTTATCTTGAAAACGTGGAAGGCAAACTGGTGACTAATCTTTGGCCATACACCGAGGTTGGCCACACCGACGAGGCCAAAAAAGAGCTGAAGGAGTATTTCGGCGGTAAGTCGCCTTTCGATACACCAAAGCCAACGCGTCTGATAGAACGCATCTTACAGATAGCCACCAAGGAGGACAGTATCATCCTCGACGCCTTTGCCGGCAGTGGTACCACCATGCATGCAGCTCTTAGACTGAACAAGCGCGACCACGGTATGCGCAAGACCATTCTTATTGAACTAATGGACTATGCCAAGAGCATCACTGCTGAGCGCGTGCGCAAGGTGATGGCAGGTTATGATTATCAAGGAGAGAAGAAGGAAACGCTCTATGCCAAGAAACTCTCCGTGTCAGCTTTAAAGAAAATGGATCGTTGGCTCGGAGAGGCCAACGACGTGATGAAGATGCTGCAACCAAATTATGACAAGGTGAAGTTGCAATTTGCCGATAAAACGCTTTTGGTGGTTGGCAGTAAAACGTTCAATGGGCATCGCGACGGTTTGGGCGGGCAGTTCGACTTTTATGAACTGGGTAAGCGCCTGTTCCTCGACGACGGCAACCTCAATGAAGATGTTGGCGAAGATAAAATCCGGCAATACATTTATTACACCGAGACGCATGAGCCACTCACTCGCCAGCGCGACGCAGAATATCCCTATTTGCTCGACTTCAAGGATGGAACGGGCTACTTCTTCTATTATGAGAAAGGCCAGCAGACCTGTCTGTCGCTGGAGACCTTGGACGCTGTTATAAAGAAAGCCGACCGCTATGTAATCTATGCCGATACTTGCTCTCTGTCTCCCGAGATGTTGCAGCGACTGAACATCGTGTTCAAAAAGATACCAAGAGACATCAACCAATTCTAACCACATCTGTCTATGGAACTGAAAAGCTATCAACAGCGCACTCTGCGCGACTTGGAAGATTATATCGACGTACTGAACAACTCGAGCAATCTGTCGTCGGCCTATTTCAGCTATTGGATGAATAAAGGCTTGGACCTCACTGCCGGAACCACAGGAGCTCTACAGCCATACATGAACACTGTTTCCGGTTCGCCTCGAGTCACGATGAAAGTACCCACGGCAGGCGGAAAGACGTTTATCGCCTGCAACGCCTTAGGCACAATCATGGGAAAGCTCAAGACTGATGTGGAGAATAAGGTGGTGGCCTGGTTTGTACCAAGCGACATTATTTTGAAACAAACCTTGGAAAAGCTACAGGATACGAGTCATCCCTATCGTCAGCGCATCGATGCCTTATTCAGTCATAGGGTGAACGTCATTGACAAGACAGCGGCATTGGCTGGGCAAGGACTCCGTCCCAACGAGGTGCGAGACAACCTTACCATTCTTGTGCTCAGTGCAGCCTCATTCATCGAGAATATTCGGGTAAAAAAGAATACCTCCGATGAGATGAGTAAGCCTTTGGCCTATCGCGAGAATGGCAACTTCATAGAATATGCCGATAAAATAACTGATACAAGGATAGAAGGAGTAGCACCCACAGCACTGATTCAGGTGCTTGCTTATTTAAGGCCTGTTGTGATTGTCGATGAAAGTCACAACTTCCGAGCCGATCTGCGTGTGGAAATGTTGCGTAATCTCTCACCGCGTTTCATCTTGGAACTTACGGCAACACCACGCGACAATAGTAACGTTATCTCGTTTGTCGACGCCATGGAACTGAAGGTAGAAAATATGGTGAAACTACCAGTGATTGTGGAGAACCGTCATAGCACTGGCGACGTGATAGCTAGTGCCATCCGTCTTCGCTCCAACCTTGAGGAACATGCTATAAAGATGGAGCAAAACGGAGACCGCTATATCCGTCCCATTGTATTGTTTCAATCTCAGCCCCGAAATGACGATGATAGCGTGACGTTCGAGAAAATCAAGGCAAAACTCATTGAACTGAACATCCCTGAGGAACAGGTGAAAATCAAAACGGCTAACAAAGACGAACTGCATGGCGTTGACCTTATGTCACGTAGCTGCCCCGTGCGCTACATCATCACGGTGAATGCGTTGAAAGAAGGCTGGGACTGTCCCTTCGCCTACATTCTAGCCTCACTGGCCAACCGCACCAGCCCAGTGGATGTAGAGCAGGTGCTCGGTCGCATTCTACGCTTGCCTTACACTGAAAGCCATGAGGACAAACTTCTCAACTTGAGCTATGTCTTTACTAACAGTAACGAGTTTCAAGACACAGTGACACGTATCATCCAGTCGCTGGAGCGTTGTGGTTATAGTCGAAAAGACTATCGAGAGATAACCGCCAGTAACATGACAGGTAACGATGCAACTGACAATCAGGAACATAATCAAGAGAGTCTGGATTTGTTCTCTCAACCAGAAGTAGCCTATAATATTGAGACTGCTGACAATCAATCATATAACAACGATACAAATGACGATTTTCTTGGGATAACAACCAACGAGGCTGAAGCCATCAAGCAATCAGTCAATGGAGGCAGTTCGGGTGTTGATGAAGATATCCAACGCTTAGAACAAGAAAGCCTGCGGCAAAGTGATGAGTTCGACAGGGAAACTGAAAAGAGCCTAGAAGAATCGTCTCATGACCCTTTATCATCAATAGGAGGAGAAAATATGTACAGTGTTATTAATAGCGAATATTCCGACGTGGCTCATAAGATGATTTTACCTATGTTCGTCAAACATGTGGAAAAAACTAGTAGCCTTTTTGCTAATGAATTTAACGAAGTAAATGATAATTGGACACTTCTGGACAAGTGCATGCTGGACGAAGGTTTTCAACTTGAGCTTCAGGATGCCACTATCAATTTTAATTTTAGCAATTCGGAAGATACATCTATTGATATTAAGAAAAGCGGCAAGGACGACTATGTGCCTGTGAGAAAGAAAAATAGCGAACTACTCAGCAGTATCAGGAGAACTTTTGTAGATATGTCTGCTTCCACACAGAAAGAACAATTGGCACAAAGACTAGTCAAAGAGGTGGAGTCAAAACGAGAGCTTGACAGTATCTCTCATGGTGCACTCAAGAACTATGTGGAGAAAGTCATTAAGCCGTTTGACGAAGATCAAATAGTGTGCCTTTGGGACCATTTCTATCAGGCTAAGGATAACATCGTTGATAAAATCAAAAATTTGCTTACCAATTACAGAGAGAAGGCTTTTAAAAATCAGATTGCCAAAGACAACATAGAATTGCAGCCTCGCTACACCTTTTTAGATAAAATCAGTTTTGCTAAACAGGAATTGATAGGTATTGACAAAGGTTTGTATGACAGAGAGGAAAAGGTAAACGGATTTGAGGAACGTGTCATTCAGACTGTGGCCGACCTTGACAGCGTGCTCTTCTGGCATCGCAATCCCGAAAGAGCAAAAGGGTTCTATATCAATGGCTTCATCAATCATTATCCTGATTTCATCGTCAAGATGCGGTCGGGCAAGACAGTGCTCATTGAGACGAAGGGTGATTTTCTTGACAATGATGAATCGCGAAGAAAAAGGGTTCTCGGTCAGGAGTGGGAACGTTTGGGTGGAAGAAATTACAGATACTTCATGGTTTTTGAAGACAAGAAGGTTGACGGTGCATGGACGTTGAACGAATTGCTCGATGTGTTGAAGAATCTCTGATGGTGATAAGCAAGAAGACCACTAAACGCCTCTTCTTTAAATGTTAGGTATCTTAAATATCCATAGAATTACCCCAAAGGCTGAGTTCTTCAAACAAACTAATAATTTTGCATTGCACGTTGAACCTGCACAGGGTTTAAAAATATGAGACAGGCAATTATCTCCCGAGACTTGTATATAAAAAGGGAAAAGAGCTACAGGAAACTCTGTAACTCCTTTATTTTCCATTGTGAGCCCGCTAGGGCTTGAACCGTGGGGCTCGAGGCTAGGAGGCTGTGGCCTTGCTGCCAGTGTTGAAATTTTTCTTGATGAGTCGCGCGAGCTTAGCGGGGGTGAGGTCGGGCGGATACTGGTCGAAGGGCAGCGCCGTGTGGCAACCACTGGCCCAGTCGCTGCAGCCATAGGCATTGTTGCCCTTCACCATGTGCCCCTTGCCGCACACGGGACACGCCACCTGCTCGAAGCGGGTGATGCGCTTGGCCCGCGGCCGCTTGGGGGCGCTGGTTGCAGCTGTGCCGCTGCCGCCGGGAGTGCCGGGTGCAGGGCCGTCGCCCTGGTGGGTGTCGATAGCGCTGCCGCTGTTGTCGCTCAACACATTGAGCACGATTTGGCTCACCATGCTCTTGAGCGAGTCGATAAACTGCCGGGGCGGGTACTCGCCGCGCTCAATCTGCCGCAGTTTGGCCTCCCACACGCCTGTGAGCTTGGCACTCTTGAGCAGCTCCTCCTTGATGGTGTCGATGAGCTGACAGCCAGCCTGGGTGGCCACTATCGACTTGCGCTGGTGGGCAATGTAGTGGCGCTTGAAGAGTGTCTCGATGATGGCGGCACGCGTCGACGGGCGTCCAATGCCGTTTTCTTTCATGGCCTCGCGCAGGTCGTCGTCGTCGACGGTCTTGCCGGCTGTCTCCATAGCACGCAGCAGCGTGCCCTCGGTGTAGAGCTTGGGAGGCTGTGTGCTCTTCTTGAGCAACGAGGGCTCGTGGGGGCCGCTCTCGCCCACTGCCATGTCGGGCGGAATTGCGCCGTTGGTATCGCCGTCGGCCGCTTTTGCCTCGTCGCTTTGCGCGCTTGCCGCAGCACCGCCATACACTGCTCGCCAGCCAGGTTTGAGCACCTGCTTGCCGGTGGCTTTGAACCCGCAGTCGTTGACGGTGGCCATCACTGTGGTGGTGGCAAACTCGCAGTCGGGATAGAAAGCTGCAATGAAGCGCTTGGCGATGGTGTCGTACACCAGCTTCTCGTCGCGGCTCATGGGCACTGCAACGGGGTCGACGTTGGTGGGAATGATGGCATGGTGATCGGTGACCTTGGCGTTGTCAAATGTCTTTTTGCTCTTGCGCAGTTTGCTGGCCAGAACGGGCTGGGTGAGACTGGCATAGGGCGACATGGCGCGCATCACTTCGGGCACCTTGGGATAGATGTCGTCGCTCAAGTAGGTGGTGTCGACACGCGGGTAGGTGGTCACTTTTTTCTCATAGAGCGACTGTATGAGCTGGAGGGTGGTGTCGGCGCCGAAGTTGAACTTCTTGTTGCACTCAACCTGCAGGCTCGTGAGGTCGAAGAGACGCGGCGGGGCCTCCTTGCCCTTTTTCTTCTCAATGCTCGTGACCGTGAGCGGGAACTCGGCAATGCGCTCCATCACCTGGCTGGCCTCGCCCTCGGTCTTGTAGCGCCCCTGGGTGGAGTTGAAGGTCACGCCGCGGTACAGGGTCTTGATTTCCCAGTAGTCCTCGGGCACAAAGTGCTCGATCTCGCGCTGGCGGGCCACCACCAGAGCCAGGGTGGGTGTCTGCACACGCCCTATCGAGAGCACATTGCGGCCGTAGCCGCTGGCATACTTGAGGGTGTAGAGCCGGGTGGCATTGATGCCCAGCAGCCAGTCGCCTATGGCACGCGACAGCCCGGCATAGTACAGGTTGTCTTTTTCCTTGGCATCGAGCAGGTGATCGAAGCCCTCGCGCAGAGCCTGGTCGGTCATCGAGTTCACCCACAGTCGCTTCACCGGTATCGTGCAGCCCGCCAGCTGGTAGACCCAGCGTTGTATGAGTTCGCCCTCCTGGCCGGCATCGCCGCAGTTGATGAGCTCGTCGCTCTGCTTGATGAGGGCCTCGATGCAGCGAAATTGCCGCTGCACGCCGGCATCCTCCTTGAGCTTGATGCCAAAGCGCTGCGGAAACATGGGCAGGGCTTGCAGCGACCATCGCTTCCACATCTCGGTGTAGTCGGCCGGTTCCTTGAGCTCGCACAGGTGGCCCAGGGTCCAGGTCACGCGGTAGCCGTTACCCTCGTAGTAGCCATCGTGGCGGTCGTTGGCCCCGAGTATGGCAGCAATGTCGCGTGCCACGCTGGGCTTCTCGGCCACGCATAGTTTCATTGTCCCGTTCATTCGCCCAGGTGCATTTTTTTGGCTTCGTTCCACAAGGCGTCCATCTCGTCGAGGGTCATCTCGTTGAGGTTCTTGCCGCGCTTGTGTGCCTCTTGCTCGATGTGGTTGAAACGGGCGATAAACTTGAGGTTGGTTTTCTCGAGAGCTGTGTCGGGGCGCACGCCATAAAGGCGGGCGGCGTTGACCACGGCAAAGAGCAGATCGCCAAATTCCTTCTCGCGGTCTACCTCGTGGCCTTGCTTGAACTCGGCCTCTACCTCGCGCTCCTCCTCACGCACCTTGTCCCACACCTCGTCGCGGTTGGGCCAGTCAAAGCCCACGTGGGCTGCCTTCTCCTGGATGCGCTCGGCCTTGATGAGCGACGGCAGGCTGCGGGGCACGCCGCCCAGCACGGTCTTGTTGCCGTTTTTCTCTTTCAGCTTGATGAGCTCCCAGTTGTCGCTCACCTCTTGAGCAGTGCGAGCCGTGGCCTGGCCGTAGATGTGCGGGTGCCGAAAGATGAGCTTCTCGCGCAGCGAGTTGCACACGTCGGCAATGTCATATTGCCCCTTCTCGTCGCCCATCTTGGCCAGCATCAGCACGTGCAGGAGCACATCGCCCAGCTCCTTGCGCACGTTTTGCCCGTCGCCGGCCACAATGGCCTCTGAGAGTTCCATCACTTCTTCGATGGTGTTGGGGCGCAGGCTCTCGGGTGTCTGTGCCGAGTCCCAGGGGCATTTTTGCCTCAGGGTGTCGATCACGTCGAGCAGCTCTCCCATTGCCTTCAATTTTTCTTCTTTGCTATGATTTGGCATGTGTTATCTTTTGATCGATTGCGTTGCCATGCGATTTATCACCGCACGACAACGCAATTCCTGTGTCATGTTTACAATGTAGTTCTCCTCATTTCTTCCAGCCCTTGTCGAGGAAACGCTGGAAGGCCGGTATGTCCTCCTTGTAGGCAAACGGGCCCGAGAGCAGCTGCCCCTTGGTGTCGAGCACCACATAATAGGGTTGTGAGTTGCTGTCGAACTTGTGGCGCTGCAGGTAGCTCCACTTGTCGCCCACGGTCTTGAGGGTCATCTGGCGGCCGTTGTCGTTCACCACCATGGGCTTGTCGAGCGGCTTCTTGTCGTCGACCATGAGCTTGATGGTCACAAACTTGTCGGCAATGGTCTTCTTTATCTTGTCGTCGTCGAGCACTGCGCCCTCCATCTTGCGGCAATTCACACAGCCATAGCCCGAGAAGTCAACGAGCACGGGCTTGCCCAGCTTGGCAGCGGCGGCCATGCCGGCATCGTAGTCGTCATATTCTTCCTGCGTGCCGCCATAGAGGTTGAAGTCCTGGGTGTAGAGCGGTGGCACAAAGGCGCTGGTGGCCTTGAGCGGCGCTCCCCACAGGCCCGGCACAAGATAGGCGGTGAATGCCAGCGAGATGAGCCCGACGAAGAAGCGGGTCACCCCTATGCCCTGACGCGACTCGCCGTCGCTCTTGAAGCGCAGCAGGCCAAACAGGTACAGCGCCATCGCGCCGAAGATGGCTATCCACAGTGCCAAGAAGGTCTCGCGGTCGAGTACGTGCCAGCCGTAGGCCAGGTCGGCCACCGAGAGAAACTTGAGCGACAGTGCCAGCTCGATGAAGCCCAGCACTACCTTCACGGTGTTGAGCCAGCCACCGCTCTTGGGCAGCTTCTTCAACACACTGGGAAACAGGGCAAACAGGGCGAAGGGTATGGCCAGGGCTATAGAGAATCCCGTCATGCCCACCACAGGGCCGAGCATGCTGCCCTGGCTGGCAGCCTCGACCAGCAAGGTGCCTATGATGGGGCCTGTGCACGAAAACGACACGATGACCAGTGTGGCTGCCATGAAGAAGATGCTCAACAGGCCGGTCGTCTTCTCGGCCGTGGCATCCATCTTGTTGCTCCAGCTGTCGGGCAGGCGCAACTCAAAGGCTCCGAAAAACGAGATGGCAAACACTACCAGCAGCAGGAAAAAGATGATGTTGCACACGGCATTGGTGGCAAGGGCATTGAGCGCACTGGCACCAAAGATGGCCGTGAACAGCACGCCCAGCAAGAGAAATATCACGATGATCGACAGGCCGTAGGTCACGGCATTGCTCACGCTCTTGGCCCGGCTGCCGCTCTGCTTCAAGAAGAAACTCACTGTCATGGGTATCATGGGCCACACGCACGGCGTGAGCAGGGCCAGCAAGCCGCCCAGGAAGCAGGCCCAAAAGATGTACCACAGCGAGCTGTCGCTGCCAGTGGTGGTGTCGCCCGCCGTGTCTGAACTGAATCGCACAGGTGCCCAAAGCTGCGCATCGGGGGTGGCTGCGGCCGCTGCTGCCTGGACAGCCGCTGCCGAGTCGCCCGCTGCCGGCATTGCAGCGCCGGCCGCTGCTGCCTGGGCAGCAATGGCCGTGTCGGCCCCCGTTGCTTCAGGCACTGGAGCAGCCGCCTGCACCTGGGCAGTGGCCTGGGCCGCATTGCCGGCAGGCGCCTTGCCGCTTACATAGATGGGCTCGTCGGTGGGTGCCGAGCAGGTCTCGTCGTTGCACGACATGTAGTGAACACTGCCCGATATGGTATATTCTGGAGCTGTAACCTCAAACTTCTGCCTGAACGACACCGTGCCAGTCCACCACGACAAGTCCATGTCGAAGGTGGCATCGTGCTGCGTCACCAGCGCCTTGCTGGGCTCGGGCTTGCCCACAAGCCGGGCACCCTTCACATCCCAGGTGAAGGTCGTGCGCTCGGGGCCGCCGTCGGGGATATTGGTGCCATACAGGTGCCAGCCTGGCTTGATACTGGCTGTGAGTGTGACCACGCCGTGCTTGGCATCGGTCATTTTCACGCTCTTGGTCCAGGTGACTGGAGTCACAATGCGTGCAAGTGCCAGTGTAGATGTCAAAACGACCAGTAACAGGGTCAACAGTAGCTTACGTTTCATATTTTCCATAAGAGTAAAG
Organism: Sodaliphilus pleomorphus; assembly: GCF_009676955.1. GTDB lineage: Bacteria > Bacteroidota > Bacteroidia > Bacteroidales > Muribaculaceae > Sodaliphilus > Sodaliphilus pleomorphus. The sequence goes on from NZ_CP045696.1 coordinate 2,400,971, forward strand.
AAATTAGATTACAAGGCACAAAAATAGGGCAAAAAGCCGAAATTTCCTACCTACCTATTAAAGAAAAAACCACAGAGAGAGGATTCTCTCTGTGGTCGTGGGCGTTGGCGGGTTCGAACCGTCGACCCCTTGAATGTCATTCAAGTACTCTGAACCAGCTGAGCTAAACGCCCGTGTTACCTTCATTCAAGGTTTTGCAAAGGTAAGTGAAAAATTTTATACTCACAACAAATCAGTGCAAAAAATCTTTCTGCCGCTTTTTTTGTCACGCCGCAAGTGGCGACGTCACACATAGTTGGCAGCGATCTGCTTGAATGCGGCGACTTGCTGCTCTTCCCACGCCTTGTCCTTGCCCATCATGTGGGCCATGAGGGCAGCAACCTTGGGCGCTGCAGCGACGGCCTCGCGGGCATCGATGAAGAGCAGACGCACGCGGCGGGCCAGCACATCGTCGACCGTGAGTGCCATCTCCTGGGTCACCGCCCAGGCCACCTCGGCCATCGTGTAGCCGTACTTGCTCGACAGCTTCTCGGCCAGGGCCGGCTCGCGCTTGGCCAGCTCGACGACGGCCTCGCGGTCGCTGCCGTACACATAGAGGTGGTCGCTCAGGTCGGGGTTCGGCTTGTAGCCATGTATGGGATAGGAGCGCGTCACGCACTTGCGCTTGTCGAGCAGCCCCATGTCGATAGCCCGGTCGATGGTGTCCTCGGCCATGAGCCGGTAGCTCGTCCACTTGCCGCCCGTGATGGTTATCAGCCCGTTGCCCGATACCATGATCTTGTGGCTACGCGATATTTCCTTGGTCTTCTGCCCGTCTTTCTCGGGGGCAGCCAGCGGCCGCTGGCCTGCAAACACGGCCTTGATGTCGGCGCGCGTGGGGGCTGGACGCATATACAGCCCGGCAGTGCGCAAGATGAAGTCAACCTCCTGCTCGAGATAGTGCGGCTCGCTCTCGGGCTTGTCGCGCGGCACATCGGTAGTGCCCACTATCACGCGGTCGTGCCACGGCACGGCAAAGAGCACACGCCCGTCGCTCGTCTTGGGCACCATCATGGCATAGTCGCTCTGCAAGAACTTCTTGTCGAGCACGATGTGCACCCCCTGGCTCGGACGCACCATGCGCCGCTTCTCGGGCTCGTCCATGAGCATGACATCGTCGACAAAGATGCCCGCCGCGTTGATCACCGCACGGGCACGCATGTCGTAGCGCTGCCCCGTTTGCTCGTCGACGACCGTCACACCGCACACCTTCCCATTGTCGTCGTGCAGCAGACCGACGACCTTGGCATGGTTCACTACTGTGCCGCCATGGTCGACCACCGTCTGTGCCAGGTTCACAGCCATGCGGGCGTCGTCAAATTGCCCGTCGTGATAAACCACGCCGCCTTTCAGCCCCTTTTTCTCAATCGTGGGCAGGTACTTCTCAACCGTTTTTGGCCCAATGAAGCGCGAACGCCCGTAGCCGAACCCAAACGACAGCATGTCGTAGAGCGTGAGCCCGCAAAAGTAGAGAAAATTTTCCCAATGCGAGTAGTTGGAGATGACAAACGCCTGGTCCTTCACCAGATGCGGAGCGTTGCGCTTCATGAAACCACGCTCCCTGAGCGCCTCGAGCACAAGCTTCACATCGCCGTGCTGCAAGTAGCGCACACCGCCATGCACGAGCTTTGTGCTACGGCTCGATGTGGCCTTGGCAAAGTCATCCTTCTCCAGCAGCGCCACACTGTAGCCCCGGGCAGTAGCATCGACAGCGCATCCCAGCCCCGTGGCTCCGCCGCCCACAACTATCACATCCCATATCTTGCCGTCTTGGCTTATCGCCTTGATTTGTTCACTGCGTTTCATAAGTTCAATACATTTTTTTAGTCAATAAATCCCATTTGATGTTATCTCTTTGCAATTAAGTGCTCAAAAACCATGCCATCGCCCACCTGCCCGCCAGCATTGAGACCCCAAAAATGCAAAAACAGCATGGAAACCTGCCACCATCCCCACAATCAATCGAAGACCTCGTAAAAAACTGAATTTCGACTGCCCAAAGAATGTTTCCTTCCGGCAAATCGCTAATTTTGCACTTGCCAGTTGAGAGTAGGTGATAGGGTTGTGACGTGGAAGTGGGCGATTTTGCGCGGGGCGTGGGTTGGCAGTTGTGGGGATTTTGGTTAACTTTGTGGGAAAACTTTCTACGACTATGAACATAAGGCATTTCTTTTGGGCGCTGGCGGTGGCTGCATTGCTGCCGGCCGTGGCGCAGGCGGGCGGCAAGGGGCCCGAGTGGCTGAGCAAGGCTGTGTTTTATCAAATCTACCCCTCGAGCTACATGGACAGCAACGGCGACGGGGTGGGCGACTTGCCAGGCATCGCCTCGCGGCTCGACTACTTGAAGCAGCTGGGCGTGAACGCGCTGTGGCTCAACCCGGTGTATGAGTCGGGGTGGTTCGACGGCGGCTATGATATCATCGACTTCTACAAGGTGGATCCGCGCTTTGGCAACAACGACGACCTGGTGCGGCTGGTCGACGAGGCTCACAAGCGGGGCATGAAGGTGTGCCTCGACCTGGTGGCTGGCCACTCGAGCGACAAGTGCCAGTGGTTTGTAGAGTCGCAGCAGGGCACCAACGGGCGTTACAGCGACTATTACATATGGAGCGACACGATAGGGAAAAAAGATGCGGCCGACATTGCCCGCCGCCGCCAGGCCGAGGACCCCAAGGCCAGCACCATAGGGCACTGGGTAGAGGCCGACGCGCCACGTGGCAAGTACTACTACAAGAACTACTATGAGTGCCAGCCGGCGCTCAACTACGGCTATGCCCACCCGTCGGCCAGCCGCCCGTGGGAGCAGGGCGTCGACGCGCCTGGACCTCAGGCGGTGCGCCGCGAGTTGCGCAACATCATGGCCTTCTGGATGGACAAGGGCGTCGACGGTTTCCGTGTCGACATGGCTGCCTCGCTGGTGAAAGGCGACAAGGACAAGAAGGCCACGATGCAGCTGTGGGGGGAGATGCGCCGCTGGCTCGACGAGCACTACCCGCAAAACGTGCTCATCTCGGAGTGGTCCAACCCGCAGCAGTCGATAATGGCGGGCTTCAACATCGACTTTGAAATACACATTGGGCGCAGTGCCTACTCGAGCCTCTTCTTCCAGGGCGACACGCCGTGGGGCAAAACCAAGAAAATCGACAACTGCTACTTCAACCGCCTGGGCAAGGGCTCGCTCAAGGACTTCATCAACATCTATGCCGCCGACTACAACGCCACCAAAGACCGCGGCTATATTGCCATACCCACGGCCAACCACGATTTCCAGCGTCCCAATGTGGGCACGCGCAACTCGCTCGACCAGCTCAAGGTGGCCATGACCTTCTTTCTCACCATGCCGGGCGTGCCGTTTATCTACTATGGCGACGAGCTGGGTATGAAGTATCAAGACGGCATTGCGCCCAAAGAGGGCAGCCGCAACCGCGCGGGCTCGCGCACCCCCATGCAGTGGACGCCTGGCCCCACGGCAGGCTTCTCGACTTGTGCCCCCGCGCAGCTCTATTTTCCCGTGGCTACCGTCGGCGGCAAGCTCACTGTCGAGGCCGAGGAGAAAGATCCTGGCTCGATGCTCAATTATGTGAAGCGTCTGCTTGCCCTGCGCGCCTCGGTGCCTGCCCTGGGCAACGATGCGGGCTGGCAGCTGCTCAACACGCTCGACGGCGAGCAGTATCCCATGGTGTACTTGCGCACGGCAGCCAGCGGCGAGCGGTGCCTGGTGGCCCTCAACCCGAGCGAGAAGGCCGTGACGCTGCGCACCGGCCAGCCTGCCGGCAAGGTGCTCGTGAGCACGGGCAAGGGCTCCTACAAGCACGGCACCGTGAAGCTCGCGCCCTTCTCGGCGATCATCGTGCGCCTGTAGCGCGAGAGCCATGTGCACGCACGCGCGGGCGCTGTGCCCGTGTGTGTCCCGATTTTGCATGACGGCCATTTTTTTGTAATTTTGCGGCATGAACGCACGTGGCGACAACTACACCTTTCTCACGACAGGCCCGGTGGGCCGCGTCATCGCCCGTATGGCCGTGCCCACGATTATCTCGATGCTCGTCACGAGCGTCTACAACATCGTCGATACCTACTATGTGGGCCTCATCAACACCCAGGCCACGGCCGCAGTGGGTGTCGCCTTCCCGTTGCAATCGGTGATACAGGCCATTGGTTTCTTCTTCGGCCAGGGCTCGGGCACCTACATCTCGCGGCAACTGGGCGCCAAGAAGCACGCCGATGCCTGCCAGATGGCCTCGACGGCCTTTGTGGGAGCTATGGTAGCCGGTGTGGTCATTGCTGTGGCAGGCTTGCTGCTGCTCACGCCCATCTCGGTGTGGTGCGGGTCCACTCCCACCATTTTGCCCTATACCGAGAAGTACCTGGCCATGGTGCTGCTGGGTGCGCCGTTCATGACGGGGTCGATGTTGCTCAACAACCAGATGCGCTTCCAGGGCAATGCTGCCAATGCCATGTATGGCATGATGACCGGAGCCGTGCTCAACGTGGTGCTTGTGCCCATATTCACCTTCACGCTGGGCATGGGTATCCTGGGTACCGGCATAGGCACCGTCTTGAGCCAGATATTCGGCTTTGTGGTGCTCCTGGTCATGAGCTACCATGGCGACAACATCCACATCAAGCTCAAAGACGCCTGCTGGAAACGCCACTACTATGTAGAAATGATAAAGGGCGGCACTCCCTCGCTCACTCGCCAGGGACTGGCCGCTGTGGCCGTGATGCTGCTCAACCTGGCAGCCGGCGTATATGGCGATGCGGCCATTGCCGGCATGTCGATAGTGGGGCGGCTGTGCTTCCTCGTGTTTGCCGTCATCATTGGTGTGGGGCAGGGCTTCCAGCCCTTCTGCGGCTTCAACTACGGGGCAAGGTTGTTTGGGCGCGTGCGCCAGGGCTACTTCTTCTGCGTGAAGCTCGACATGTGCATCCTGGCCGTGTGCTGTATCCCCGGCTTCATCTTTGCCAACGAGCTCATCGACCTCATGCGCCACGACCCCGAGGTGGTGGCGGTGGGCGCGGCGGCACTGCGCTGGCAAATTGTGACTTGGCCGCTGGCTGCGGTCATCACGGTGAGCAACATGTGCCTGCAGACGAGCGGGCGCACCGTTCCGGCCAATATCCTTGCAGCCTGTCGCAACGGGCTGTGCTTCATTCCCCTCATCCTCACGCTGCCCCACTTGCTGGGTCTGCTGGGCGTGGAGATCACCCAAAGTGTGGCCGACGTGTTCTCGTTTGCCATCGCCGTTCCGCTCATGTCGCGCTACTTCAAGTCGCTCAAGTGAGCAACGCGCCTTGCGTTAAGGCAAAATGTATTTGTGCGTAAGAATTTTTTTTGTATATTTGTTGCCTAAACTTTAAACAACAGTTTTACCTCAAAACGTTTAATAATGAAACTTACTAAGATTTTACCTCTTTGCATGACTGCTGTCATGCTGGCGATCTCGTTGATATCGAGCGCACAAATCCCTACTATCTATTGTGGAGTCTACAAGTCAACATCATGGGGAACCACCCTGCAACGAGGCATCTACAGCTTCCCCGCCCAAAACAACACCACCTTTACCAAAGTTTCGACTGCCGAAAACGACAACTTCCTCGCTCCGCTGGGCGGTGCTGCCGTCTACGACGGTGTGATGCATGGCGTGCACTACACCTCGGGCGAGATTTACGGGCAAACCTACTATACGTTCACCTATGTTGAATATGACACCAAGACCTGGACGCAAACCAAAAAGAAAAGCGTGAACTACAACAATATCGCTGCACGATGCAACGTGTCGATCGACCCCACCACAGGAAAAGTGTGGGGCTTGTTCAACAACTTCGACCTCGATTACAACATCGTCGATCGCAAGTGGGCCACTGTCGACTATGCGACATTGTCGAAGACAGTGATCGATGCAATGAGTCTCAACATGGTGGCCTTGGCTATCGACAACTCGGGTCAAGCCTATGCCGTGGGCACCGATGCCAAGCTCTATGCCATCGACAAAGCCACCACCGCCTACACGGCTGTGGGCTCCACTGGCGTGAGCATCAAGTCGGGCTATCCCATGTGTGCAGCCGTCGACCCGGTCACCAACAAGATGTACTGGTCGGCAGTGCTGAGCGACGGCACCTCGGGCCTTTACGAGCTCAACAAGGCTACCGGCGCAGCCACGCTGGTGAGCAAGTATCCTGGCAACGAGGTTGTGGTCAACATGTGGATTCCTGCCCCTGAGGCGGCCGACGATGCCCCGGCAGCAGTCACCAATCTCAAGCTCGACTTCAAGCCCAATGCACTCACGGGCAATGTCAACTTCAAGGTGCCTGCCACCACCTATGCAGGCGCACAGCTCTCGGGCAATCTCACCTATACCATCAAGGCCAATGGCGTGGCCCTCGTCACGGGCGAGACCACCGCTGCCGGTGCCGATGTGAGCAAGCAAGTGACTATAGACAAAGCTGGCATTACCGAGGTTGAAGTGGTAGTGTCGAATGCCGCCGGCGACGGTCCCAAGCAGAGCGTGAAGCAATGGATAGGCCCCGACACGCCCACGGCTCCCACTGGCGTGAACTGGACCTACGATGCCGCCTCGCGCCAAGCCAAGCTCACCTGGACTGCCCCCGTCATGGGCAAGAACAATGCCCCGCTCGATACAGCTGCGCTCACCTACAATGTTGTGCGTCAGCCAGGTAATGTGACTGTGGCTAAGGGTCTCGATGCCACCGCATTCGCCGAGTCGCTGAGCCAGCTCACCGACCTCAAGTCCTACTATTACCAGGTGACACCCGTCAACGGCAGCCTCGTGGGCGACAAGGCCGAGTCCAACCACATCGTGCTGGGCGATGCCCTCGGCATCCCTTATAGCGAGAATTTCTACAACAAGAACAACTTCGACCTCTTCACAGTGATCGATGCCAACGACGACGGCGCCACCTGGAAGTATAAGGCCACCAACTACCAGTACAGCGACAACCAGCAATATGCCAGCATCGTTGCCAGCAAGACCCTTGCCGACGACGACTGGCTGCTCACACCCCCGCTCAAGATGGAGAAAAAGTACCGCTACAAGATCGCCTACAAGGTCAAGAAGCAGTACAGCCCCTCCGACTACAACCAGCTCCTCGATGTGGGCGTGGGCCAGGGCACCGATGTGAACAACTATAAAAGCATTGTCGAGCTCATGAGCATCAACGTCGTCTCGTTCACCGAGGTGAGCCGTAACTTTGTGGTGCCTGCCGACGGTGTCTACCACATTGGCTTCCACGCCACGAGCAAGGCCAAGTCAGACGAACTCTGTCTCGACGACATCAACGTGACTGTGGCAGGCTTGCAAGGTGACGTGAACGGCGACGGCAAGGTCGATGTGAGCGACATCACGGCCGTCATTCAAACTATCCTGGGCACCGCCCAGTATAGCGTCGACGTGTGCGACATCAACGGCGATGGCGCTGTCAACATCGACGATGTGACCACCCTCATCAACATGATGTGACATTGGGTGCATCTCATGCAAGGTGCATAAATTATTGATACACTGCCTGGGCTGGCTCTTTCTCGAGCTGCAGCCCAGGCTTTTTTTCATCATGCCACACGTGTGGCATGATAAATGAGGCTTTAGCCTGTGGTTTCGCAAGAAGTGGCATTTTGTTTTTTTTTGAACTGACGAGGGTCGACCTGGGCGAGGCCTTTGTGAGTCGCACGGCAATGTATCCCACGCTTCAGGCATTTGCCGACACGGCTGTGAGCAACTACTTTGCCTCGATTATTGTGCTTGCCGATGGCGATACTCCCGAGGCCGTGAAGTCTCCATTCTTCTACGGCAGTGCCAACCAGGCAATATGGACGTCGAGCGACAATCTATATTTCAACGACGGCAAGGTTTATTCTACGGCTCAAGGCCCGGCCTGGGTCACCAAGTCCTACGGCAAGTGGAGCTACACGTGGAATCTTAATGTCGCCGCCTTGACCAGCGTCGACACCACCAAGGCCTCCAAGACCATTGCAGGGCGTAGCTATTACGATCTCAATGGCCGCAGTGTCGCCGTGCCGGGTGCAGGTGTCTACATCCAGGTCACGCGCTACACCGATGGCAGCACAACTGCAACCAAGGTGGTGCGGTAGCGGTTGTGTACTTGATATATTCCTGACATATAATTACAGGCGGCCTTATGGGACCGCCTGTTTTCGTGTGCACTCACGCTCACTCTCGGGGGAATAGTGCAACGGTTTGGGAGGATAATGTAACACGCTTTAAGAAGAGCTGTCGTAATTTTGCAGCACAAACAAGAACGAGGAATTTTTTCATTATGGCAACAATCAAAAAAACGATTCCGGTTTTGGGCATGGCCTGCTCGGCCTGCTCGGCCAACGTCGACCGCAAGCTCAACTCGCTGCCCGGCATCGAGAGCGCCTCGGTGTCGCTGGCCACGCGCACGGCCAATGTCACCTACGACCCCGACAAGATTTCGCTCGAAGCGATGAAGAGCGAGGTCAACGACATAGGCTACGACCTCGTCATCGAGAGCGACCGCGATGTGGAAGCCATCGAGCGCACGGGCTACAACCGCTTGCGCAACAAGGTTGCGGCCTCCTGGTTTTTTGCCCTTGCAGTGATGTGCATCTCGATGCGATTCATCCCCATGGGAAGCGACCAGGCTGCCAACGTGGTGGCCATGGTGCTCTCGTTGTGCAACTTGGCCGTGTGCGGCTGGCAATTCTATGTCACCGCTTTCAAGCAGGTGCGCCACGGCGCGGCCAACATGGACACTTTGGTGGCCTTGAGCACGGGTATCTCTTTCTTGTTCAGCGTGTTCAATACTTTCTGGGGCGATGCCATGTGGGGTAGCCGTGGCATTGAGTGGCACACCTACTACGATGCAAGCGTGATGATTATCACCTTTGTGCTCACGGGCCGTTTGCTTGAGGAGAAGGCCAAGAAAGGCACGGCCAGCAGCATTCGCGCCCTCATGGGCCTGGCTCCCAAGACGGCCCGCATCGTGCAGCGCAGCCCCGAGGGCGAGAAGATTGAAGAGGTGCCCATCTCTACCATCAAGGTGGGCGACGTGATCGAGGTGCATCCTGGCGAGAAAATACCCGTCGACGGCAAGGTGACCCAGGCCGAGAGCTTCATGCTGGCCGATGGTGCCTATGTCGACGAGTCGATGATCACTGGCGAGCCCACGGCCGCCCTCAAGCAAGAAGGCAGCCAGGTGCTTGCAGGCACCATCTTGCAGCAAGGCAAGTTCCGCTTCCGCGCCCAGCAGATAGGCGAGGATACGGCCCTGGCCCACATCATCAAGATGGTGCAGGAGGCACAGGGCAGCAAGGCCCCTGTGCAGCGTGCTGTCGACAAGGTGGCTCTCGTCTTTGTGCCCGTGGTGGCGGCTATCTCGCTGCTCACCTTCGTCTTGTGGTGGGCTATAGGCGGCACCCAGGAGCTGCCCCACGCCATACTCTCGGCCGTGGCTGTGCTCGTCATTGCCTGCCCCTGTGCCATGGGACTGGCCACGCCCACGGCCCTCATGGTGGCCATAGGCAAGGCTGCCCAGCACAACATCCTCATCAAGGATGCCGCTGCGCTCGAGAACATAAGCAAGGTGAAGGCCATGGTCATCGACAAGACGGGCACGCTCACCATTCCCAATCAAAACATCGACTTCACCAAGGCCGACGACCTGCCGCTCGAACAGCGCGAAACGCTCAAGCCTCATGCCCGCGAGGCCATGCAGCAGTTGCGAGGCATGGGCATCGACATCTACATGATGAGCGGCGACAAGGACGAGGCTGCACGCTACTGGGCCCAGCAGGCCGGCATCGACCACTACAAGAGCAAGGTGCTGCCGCAAGACAAGGAAAACCTGGTGCGCGAGCTCCAGGCCCAGGGCAAGCGGGTGGCCATGGTGGGCGACGGTATCAACGACACCCAGGCATTGGCCCTGGCCGACGTGAGTATCGCCATGGGCAAGGGCACCGATGTGGCTATGGATGTGGCCCAGGTCACCCTCATGGGCGACGACTTGCGCCACATTCCCGAGGCAGTGCGCTTGAGCTCCAAGACGGTGAAGATGGTGTGGGAAAACCTGTTCTGGGCTTTCATCTACAACATCGTGTGCATCCCGCTGGCCGCTGGTGTGCTGCACATCTTCGGCATCGATTTCCAGATTACTCCCACTTGGGCCAGTGCACTCATGGCTTTCTCGAGCGTGAGCGTGATTCTCAACTCGCTCAGGTTGAACTTCATGAAGTATTAAATTCTATTCTTATTTATACACATTCAACGCGTTATGACTAAACAATTCAAAATCACCGGTATGAAGTGCGACCATTGTCGCATGAGTGTTGAAAACGCCATCAAGGGCGTGAAAGGCGTGACTGCCGCCTCGGTCGATCTCAAGGCCGCCCAGGCCCAGGTCGAGGGCAACTTCAGCGACGACGACGTGACTGCCGCCGTCGAGGAGGCTGGTTTCGGGGTGGAATAGGAAACACACTGTTTCGCTACACTGGCAACAATGCCGGCTGCCCGCTTGTGGCAACCGGCATTTATTTGTGGCTTGGCTGCACCGTCCAAGCCGTTTTTTAGCTATCTTTGTGTGCGATGCCCGACACCATGACACCTGAGCAACGCCACCGCTGCATGGCAGCGATACGTGGCAAGGACACGCGGCCCGAGATGGTTGTGCGCCGCTGGCTATGGGCCCAGGGCTACCGTTACCGCCTGCACGTGCGGCGGCTGCCCGGTACCCCCGACATCGTGCTGCACCGCTACCACACCGTTATCAACGTGAATGGCTGCTTCTGGCACGGCCACGAGGGCTGCCCCCACTTCACACTGCCCAAGACGCGCACCGCCTACTGGCGCGACAAAATAGCGCACAACCGGCAGCGCGATGCCCGCAATCTCGACACACTCAAGCACATGGGCTGGTATGTCATCACCCTGTGGGAGTGCGACCTGGCTCCGGCCAAGCGTCAACGCACGCTGATGGGCCTGTCGCTCGCCCTGAGCACGATCTACCTCAAGGTAGCCGGCGCACGTGGCCATGCCGAGCAGCAGCCCCTGGCTGCCGAGCCCGTCAAGCCCTACTTGCCCCGGCGGTAGTGCAAGCACACAGCCTTGTGGACTATTGCAATGTCGACAGCCAGATGCCGAAGAAGCGGTCATACACCTCGTAGGCATTGTTGTCCAGGTCGATAATGAGCTCCTTGTCGACGAGCGACTTGATGGCCGAGCGCACTGTGCTGGCGGCTCCCAAACGGTATTTCTCGATAAATTTTTTCCCAAGTATCTCCCTCGCCGTCCCTTCGCAGGCAATAGCCCGCAGCAACCGCCCTTGAAACGGGGTGACGAGGCGCAGAAAAGTTTGGTAAGTAGCCTCACCCTCCTGCACGATGCTGTGTATCGTGTCTTGTACAACGGTTGTGGTTATCAGTTTGTCGTTGCTCTCATAGAGCCGGTTGAGCACCATTTGCACATACCATGTGTGGCCACGCACCATCGTGTAGGCCTCGTGAAAGGTCTCGGCCGCAAGCCTCTGGCCATGGCTTTTGAATTTTGCTTCGGCAAAGGCAAAGTAGGCTGCCTCGTCGATCTCTTTCAACGGCATCATCTGCGTGCTTTGAAAAAACGGTCGTGCTGCCGAGGCAAACATCTCTTCCAGCACGTGTCGCTGGCTGCCCGAGAACACAAAATGTACCGATGTCAAGCGCTGGACATAGGAACGTAGCACTGCCTCGATATTTTGCTCGCCGTAGCCCACTATCGACTGAAACTCGTCGAAGGCAATGTAGCATTGCCGGCCCGATTGCTCCATGTATTGGAAAATTTCGGCCAGTGAGTGCTCGGCCATCTGTGGCTGCATGTCGACCGAGAACGACGGCTCTCCGGTCATCGGGTCCAGGGTGAGGGTAGGGCGCAACGACTTGAAAAAGGCGGCCACCGTCTTCATCACCTTGGTCCCCCGCGTGTCGAGCGTGCCAAGCACGGCATTGGCAAGCTGACGCACAAGCGAGGCAAAGCAGTCGGTTTGATACAGGTCGACGTAGTAGCACGAGGCGTGCTCATTGTTGCGCCTGAGCATGTGGAAGGCGTGGTGTATAAGTCCTGTCTTGCCCATGCGTCGTGGGCTCACGAGTGTGACATTGCGGCCATTGCGCAATGCCGAGGTCAGCCTTTGGGTCTCTTCGGCCCTGTCGCAAAAGTAGGTGGGCGATATGTAGCCCGTGAGCAGGAAAGGATTGGATGGCTTCTTGATCATCTGGTGTGCGGTTTTTTTTTGTATGTGTTGCTTGTTGCGAAAAGTTCGTTGCGAAAAGTTCGTAATGCAAAAATAACAGATTTTGCCGATATCACAAAGCCTTGTCGTCGATTATTTTTGTCGTGGAACCGGGTTGTAGGGTGTAGGATCGCTGGCTTCTCTGTGTCTCACCGGCAATGCGGCAGGGCTTCCCTGGCGTGTGGGTTGCAAAAATTGGGCGATGATTTTTTCTTCCATTTTCTTTTTTTTGCTATATAAGTATTAACTTTGTGCCAGAACGAGGTGTACTACTCCTTTTTCGTCAGGAAACCACATCTGTTTAACCACATCAACCATCATCACCAGCCATGCAACGATTTCCATTTTTCCTGCTCCTCTCCACTGTCGTGCTTGTCGCGTGGGGGGCCTTAGCGCCGCGTGGCGCTGCTGTCGCCCACAGTGTCGAGGGCATCGATGTCGACACTGCCGCTGCCGCGCCCGACACCAGTGTCGACGTCATTGCCTACTTCTGCAAGCGCGACACCACCTGCTACACCTATGAGCACTCCCGCATCAAGATCAAGGGAGGCGACACCACTGTCATGAGCTCGGTGCAGGAAGAGTTCTACGTCACTGTGCTCGACTCAACGGCCCAGGGCTACCGCATGGAGTTTTGCCCCACAAGCATCGATTTCCCTGACGCTACTGCCGGCGACAGTATCGACTTCAGCTCGATGCTCACGCTCTTGGCCAAGAACATGGTGGGTCGTAAAATCGTGTTCACCCTCTCGCCCGAGGGCAAGCTGGAGCACATCAAGAACTGGAAGGCCCTGCGCCGTGAGCTCAAAGACGGCTTCAAGCACATGATCGACAGCGTGTTCAACCGTTTGCCCCAGCTCGATACCGTGTTTGACCGCGCCAGTTTCTATGACCTCGTGAGCGTCCAGTACGACTCTGAGGAAGACGTCATCAACTCCTTGAGCGAGCTCTCGCTGCTCTTCTCGTGTCACGGGTTGTCGTTCCCGCTCACAGCCGACTCGACCTTTGTCATCGACGACGACCCCGATGCCACCATGCCGCAGCAAGTGGCCTTGAACACTGGCATTCTTGGTGCCGACGACGTTGATCCCTTCGACGAAATGGGCGAGTACGACTACTACATCGACCTGCGCACCCACACCGACCTGCCCCCCAGCATGATTTCGCTCGTGCTCAAGAGCACAATGGCTCTGCTGGGCGACTGCGAGAAGGGCAGTGCCGAGGTGACAAAGGGCTTTGACGACGCCGTCAAGGGCATGAAAGACCTGAAGTGCAACGGCGATGGCCGCTCGGTGATCAGCTACAGTGTAAATGGCTGGCCCAAGCACATCGTCGAGACCAAGCAGGTAGAAGTGACCGGCACCCAAGACGGTAAGTCCTTGCGAGAGTCGCGTATCGACCTCAAGAGCATCGACTGGTCCAGCCGCTCTTGGTTCAACTTTTAGCCGTGCCTCTTCTCATTTTGGCGGCCCAGCTGTGCGCTGTGCATCGCCTTGCCATTTTTCTTCTTAATGGCAAAAGACACGACCGAGGCGCAGTCTCTCTCTCTCTCTCTCTTGTGCGGGGAGAGCAGGGCTGCGCCTCGGTGTTGCTGAATGGAGGTAAGGGCTATTCCCACTCAATAATAATGGTCTCTTGATTACCAATATGTTAAACACATTTCTTCTATATTTGGTGTTACAAATGGGTGTCACCCTTGTGCTGTGCGAAGATAATCATTATCTCGATCACAACCAAATGTGGGACCTAAAGGTGTAGAACCGTTTCTTTAGTCTCATACAAGTGCTGAGACCAATGCAATATTTTTTTGCAACTGTTCTCAATGGTGTACCTCTTCCGATCTCTCTGATTGGTCCAGGATAGTCCTTGAGAAATTGATATGTTGTTTTCTTTGGTCGAGCCATATTCATATAGTTTTAGAGTGCGAACTCTCGTTTTACCTTCTGGACTGTGGATGGAGAGAAGCCTGTTATCTTGGCTGTGTTCCGGACCGACTGACCTGTTCTTAAGTTCTTCAAGATAGACTTGTATTCTGTGGCCATCTGGTCTTTAGTCTTGATACCAGAACCTTTTGGCTTGCCAAGTCGACCTCCATCTCTCACATACTTGTCACGACCAGACTTGAGTCGATAGTAGATAGTTTCTCTCTCCAGTTCTGCTGCTGTTCCCAGGACTGCACACATTATAGTGAGATATGGGTTCTCCTTTCCTGATGGAGAAAAGATGGAGAGTTGTTCCTTGAGAAAGTAGCAGTTGATATGGTGATCCTTTAGCCACTTGATACTCTCAAGGATCTCATCACATCTACGACCTAAACGAGAAAGTTCTGAGATAAGGATGACATCTATATCGTTCTCCAGAGAAAATGAGAATGCTTCTTGAAGAAGTGGTCTCTCCTTATTAGTCTTGCCACCTGATATGTGTTCTTGAAAAACCTTGACAACTGTAAGGGCATTGACATCTGCATAGTGATTAAGGTCCTCTACCTGTCTTGTTGTGTCTTGTCTTGACTCCAACGATCCTGATGAAGAGCATCTGGTGAATATGATAGCCTTTTTCATACTTTAGTGTATTAAGGGTAAAAGTGTGCTGAACTTAATCTATATATATTGTGTAATACGACGACGAAGTGTATCGTCGTTTATCTTTGATATTATTTGGCACATTTAAGTGTACGATTTGAATCAGATAAGATTTTTATCAAGTGATCAGCTATTCTAACAGCATCCTCAGTTGTGGAAATTGTTGGTATAGGATGAGCATAGTTGCTACACATTCCTGCAAGAATAAGTGACGCTGCCTGGAATCTTCTCTGTTCCCAGTCTATCTTTTGATTGGATTGTTCTCTGAAGAACCGAACTGCTGCTTCAAAGAAATGAAGTTCTATCGTTGTCATATTGTGCTATGTTTTATATGTTATTCTGTATTACGAAGTTAGCAGATCTTTTTGAGACAAACAAGAGAATAGATTGCTTATTTTATTGAATATCAAATATTTAGCCTTATTTTGCCATTTGTGAACACAAAAAATACGACGATTGCGATTTCGCTCGGCAATTCATTTCTTTCCTAATTCCCTTCAATGTCATAACAAGGGCATTGAACTTTTCATCAGAGTCACAATCTTTGATATACTTCTCAATGAGATTTTGAATCTTATTGATAGCCTCACCTTCTCCATAGGTACTCTTGAGCTTATTACCTGAGAGAATAATCAATTGAGAAGTATCATTCTTCTCACGCCCAAGTGATGGAAATACCAGATTGATGTATGCGAACTTATACTCTACATAAACATTCACTTCATAAGCCTTAAATGTCTCAAATGCAGTCTTGATAGGTTTACTCATTGGATTAAGTGTAGCACTATACTCCACAAGACACTTGTTTTTACTATTAAGAATTTTAAGGTTCTCTGCATATTCTTTGTTGAACAAGTAACCAATCTGGTTTATCTTCTTACAATCATCCTTGCACTTATTAATATCAGTAAAGAGGGGATCAAAGTCAAAACCTTTTGCTGTAGCCCACCCCTTAAGTACCTTAACAGAGAATGGATTCTTTGTAATGACAATTACAGATTGCAGGAGTTGATTGCGACTCACTGGATACTCTGTCTTCCAGGTCATATCATAAGATGTCCAACCTGAAAGGTACTTGTGATTTTTCTTAATTGTAATCTTCATAATGAGGAATGTGTTTTAAGTTAATATTTTAGAAAACAATACATTGTGTTAAAACAAAATTGATTTTTATATGCCATTTCTGTATTCTATTGCAAAGTTACAAGTGTTCATTCTAGAGATGAAGTGAACCAATATTGGGTGAACTCTATAGAATTGATAGCGAAATGAGAACGACGACGATTCTCGTCATCGCAGTATCCTATATTGTCTGAATTTGATATTGGAGAAGAATGAGTCGGATAAAACTTGCCTATGTTGTTGATTTTTTATAATTTTCACCTCTAAAACATATAGATATTATTAAGATTCTATAAGTTATAGTATTGACATAAACAAAAACTCAACTGATATGGATTTCATACCAACAACAATACGTGGTCTCTTTGATACAAGCATTCAGTTTGTTATACCCGTTTATCAAAGAGCTTATTCTTGGCAAATTGAAAACTGGAAAGTTTTCTTAAATGATTTATTAGAACAAGTAAATCGTGAGAATGAGTATTCTTATGGAAACTTATTGTTAGAAACAATTAAGAAAGATTCTGATTATGATGTGATTGATGGTCAACAACGACTCACTACTCTAATCATTTTCATGAGATCGTTGTATAATGTTCTTGAAGAGAAGGACGCTGATGAAGAGCACCTTGCTGATGTTGAGGAGTTCTTTGAAAAGAAAAAGAGAAAAAGATTACGCCCAGTCGATAATGACAGAGCATGTTTTGATTCTATTATTATAGAAAACAAGACATATCCAGTGACATCTAACTCGCAAAAATGTATCAATGATGCAAAAGATTACTTTTTCAAAGAATTGTCAAAAGTCGATCTTGATACACTAATACAAATAAAAGATATTATTCTTGATAGCAAGGTTAATAGACTTGAACTTCAGGGTAAAAAAGAGGCTGCACTTATGTTCGAATTACAGAACAATCGTGGTAAAGACCTAACTAACATGGAAAAGCTAAAGTCTTATTTTATGTACCAGATGTATGTAAATAGTCCTGCAGAAGAGACTGATGCTAATGTGGAAAACATTTCAAATTATTTTAAAGAAATATACAAGACTGTTTATGATATAAAAGGGATTGATGAAGATAGTATTCTTAACTATCACTGTTTCGCTTATCTTACTGCATCGTTTAATTATAGAAACCTCGATGATATTAAAAAGGAACTTGCTTCAAGTGATAATAAAATAGAATGGATTAATAATTTTTCCCGTGAATTGGCTACAACATTCTCCAATCTAAAGACTCTCCAAACAAATAATTCAGAATACTATAAAAAACTATATAAAGTTCGTGGAAAGGAAAGTTTGCCTGCTTTTATTTATCCTTTCATCATTAAGGGATACAAATATCTATATAATGACTCTGTGAGTCTTGACAAACTATTCCACATACTTGAGATTCTTGCTTTCAGATACCATCTAATGTCTAGTAGAGCAGAAATAAACAGTAGATTAACAGATAGTCTACGTTCATTCCACGGTGATGTTGAATCATTAAAAACATCCATTCAAAAGAAATTGAACGATTCCTGGTATTGGGGAGATAACAGAACAAAAGAAGTTTTATCAGGTTGGATGTATGAAAATCCCGTTCTACACTATATTCTTTGGGAATATGAAGAGTACATTCAAGGCAAAGGGTATAAAATTGGCAATATTGAAATAGAAAATGAACAGATAGAGCATATATCACCTCAAAATCCGACTAATGGAGATCCAATAGAAACGGGTTATGATGTAGATGATAATAATAATTATAGTGAAGAATTTTGTAATAAGTATCTTAACTGTCTGGGCAATTTAATGCTTATTTCCGGTTCTCATAATGCATCTATCGGAAATAAACCATTCAGTGACAAAATCAATTCTTATAAAGAAAATCCGCTACTAAACCAACAAGCTGAAATAAAGGATTTTATAGAAGATAACGAAGTGGTTACATGGAAAAAGTCAAATATAGAGAAAAGATTAGATAAAATCCTTTCTTTTGCTCTTAATAGATGGGATTTCAATTCTGTTAATTGAAGATACAAGACAAAGTAATCAAGAA
Source organism: Sodaliphilus pleomorphus (assembly GCF_009676955.1). GTDB lineage: Bacteria > Bacteroidota > Bacteroidia > Bacteroidales > Muribaculaceae > Sodaliphilus > Sodaliphilus pleomorphus. Next base: position 2,419,023 of record NZ_CP045696.1, read on the forward strand.
CAATAATAAGTTGACCTTCACTATTGTTCTTAAATTTTCTATCAACCAAAATAAAATTAAAAATGTTAGAAATTGATATATTATATAAAAATGGAGTTCAATTACAAAATACTACTCCTGAAGAACTATTAAAGATAGAGCCAGGACAAGTTGTCTACTTTGTTCCCAAAGATGGAATGGATCAAAGATCTTCCATACTAATAATGAAGTTCTTTCAATTTTTAAGAAAACTACACGAGGACAATAATGTTAAGTTATTTATTGCCCCTACAGAGAACAAACTATTGATAGGCAATTTTGCTGGGAGAAGCCCTAAGGAAGTTGAAATTCCATATAAAGTAATTGTCTCGAATCGTAACACGATTGCTGGTTTTGCTGCAGAATACTTTGGAGATGACATAAATGATATTATGAGTCGTATCCCATCATCTGTCTCTAGTTTTGGTATATCTATTTTACCAATAGAGCCCATGATTATTCATATAGACAACAATAACAATCTTCCAGTAGTTCAGCAAACTGATATATCAACTACAGAAGTTCCTAATGCTTATTATACAGAACTCCTTCCGTCTCAGCCCCAAAAAGAAACCGATAGGCTCAAACTGATTTCTGATTATGAAGTCAAGATTAGGCAAATGCTTTGGGATATTGATTATCTTAATATGGGTGATGAAATCAACATCAAGAGTATTGTTGATGATATCATTGCGAAAAAGGAGAAACAGTTGGAATACAAACTTTCTATCAAAGCTTCTGTTAGACAAAAATCTGGCAATGTGGATTGTGACATATATGTTGGTGACGGAATTAAGCTTGAATTTAAAGCAATACATAAAGCATTATATATGACATTCTTGATGCTAGAGAATGGATTGAAAATAAACGATGTTACAGATGAATTCATAGAACTGATACAGAAAATCTACAATAGGTTACCAGATAAATCATACAAGGATGGTGGGTTATTGTATTCGAATCAAATGCGACCAAGCACTATGAGAGGTTACATTTCTGAAATTAACAGAGCTGTCGTTAAGGCAATCCCAGGTGGACGAATTGGGTATAGGTTCTCTATCGTCACAGAGGAAAGGAATCACCCATATATAATCAAAGCATCTACAGAAGAAATCCGGAACCAAATTAAAGAACTCTTTGGCCTGTAGCATATATCATCAGTAATAATAAGACCAAGCCCTGCCACATTTGTGGTGGGGTTTTTTGTTTATGGTCCACCCAATATTGGATGTTTAGTTTCCACTCAGCATCTTTCGTAACTTTGCATCAGAAACAAGAAATCAATGAAATAATAAATTAAAAACATTAAATATTATGACAGCATTTAATCAAACTAACTTTCTGAGTTCCTTGAAGAAGGAGTATGATATGATCCCTTATATCCAAAGCAACAAGGGTGCAAAGGTAATGGTGGCAGATGCAATTAAGGCCAATCACTTTGATCCTGAAGAATCACTCTCTTTCATCTACCATTCTATGAACCCTTCTCAAAAGATTGCCCCTGCCGAGTGGAAGAAGATGGTGGTGAATGCAGTTAAGTATTACTCACCTGTTGGCTTCAAGATGGAGACGATGAAGAAGGTCCTCAAGACAACAAAGGTGACTCCTGAGTGGATTTTCTCACTCTTCGTTTGCTCCTGGGAAAAGAATGTCAATCTCCTGAAGTATGAACTTTATCTGGACACCCTGGGTTGGCAGGATGTTGTCGAGAACTTGGTTGGAATGAAGGAAGAAGAGAAGCCTGAAGTTGAGACTGTAGAAGATGAAGTTGTAACTGATGATGCAGTGACAACAGAGGCCAAGACAATTGAGGAAGAAGAGAACACATCTTCTATCAAGTCAGAGAAGGTGGATCCTCGTTGCAAGCCTGTAACTCTTTATAAAGATGGCGTTGAGAAGACTTGGCCATCGATGAAGAAATGTGAAGAAGAACTCGGCGTCGCTCATGGTACTGTTAGCCAGTATTTCAGTGGCAAGATGAAGTCAGTTAAAGGTTGGACCAACGAGAAAGATGCAAAGAAATCTACCACGGAGACGAAACACTTGAAGAAAAAGGCAGTGAAGCAGACGGAGTTGACAAGGATGGCAATAAAGTGGAGAAGATTTGGAAATCAATCTCTGAAGCTTCAAGAGCAACCGGTATTTGTCATTCATCTATCTGCAAGTGTGTAAGTGGTAAATATAACTATAGCAAAGCTGGTGACTACAAGTGGGAGATTATTGAAACCGCTGCTTAAATAAATGAAAATGGTGCGGAGAAGAACACTCCAATCTTCTCCCACCTTTTAAAAACATAAAAAAAAGAAAATTATGATTTTACCTTCAATGACATATTCTGAGATTAAGGCAGAACTTAAAAAGGAGTATAAAGCAATGTTTGCTTATGCAGATAGATTGACACATCAAAATCAGTACAAAAGAGAGGGATTGAAACATTCAGAACCAATTACCTTCAAACCAGTTGCTTGGACAAGTAAAGGACTTAACAAGTAAGTTATTATTCCATGTACTAATGGAAAAAGATTTACAAAGAAGTTTGGTGTATGCTATCTTGCATTTTGTGTTTTTTTTGATGAAAAGAACTATCTGAGTGCAGCGACATATGATAAAAAAGGAGAATGTTGCTTCTTTAGAAGTCATTTGTTTCAACGCTTTGGAGAGCGATTTCTGAAAGATAAATCAAGGAATAAACTTGAACTGATTATGGAGTTTTTTAAGCGTAATCAATAAATTGTTAGATGTCCTTTCTATTCTGCAGCAAAGCATGAAAATAGTATTTTTTGTAGTGTTGAGGATGGTGTGATTCTTGGGAGTAAAGAGAAAGAATATATTGTATACAAAACATTTATTTCTGAAGAAATGCTGAAAGGAGATGAACTTGACTATAACGCTAATGTCAATCAGGGACTGAGAGCGTTTGTAGAACTTGGAAAGGTGATGCCAATTGCATGCTAAAAATCAAAACATTGTCATTGGTCTATGTTGGTAACAAGGGGTTTTTGTAATAAACGGGCCCCTTGTCAAGCCTGTCCTGAGTGTGTAATGCTAAGATTTCCAAAAATAAAAGAGCCTGGATTCGTGACAGTTCCAAGCCCTTTTTTTAAGAATATGGATAGTATAGCTCATATTCTATGTGTTTTCAGGGGGTATAATACCCCTTTATTGGTATTTCTTGTAGTTTTACTTTTAAAATTGGACATCCACTTTCCCAAATTCTCGGATGTTATTTGCAAGAGTCTTACTAATAATAAAATCTTCGCATAACACGCCTTCTGTTTCGTCATCTATTTTCTTGCTAGTATCAAATAGACACCAAGATATTCTCTTCTCCTGCCTAGCTTTTCGGCAATATTCTCTCACCATATAGCACTTCGTAGGATATATTTCTCCTGTACGAGCAAGCCATTCGTCGTCGTAATAATGATTTCCTTCTGACTGCCATTTGGAAACTCCACAAAGATGTTCAATATATTGTTCTGTGGTTTCGATTTCTTTGCCAATGATTTTTTTACTATCAGTGTCAGACCACAAGACATTAAATCCACACACTTCCACTACTTTTCGGATGTCTTCCTCTGGATTATCTTCAATAGCCAACCAGATAGGCTTGTCAAGTAAAACAACTTTTTTAATTTTTGCTTCCATATTCTTCTTATATTATTTGAATTGTATCTTTAGCGTCCCTTTAAAATCAGGACCCTAATATATTTATGAGAAAAAACTTATAAGAATATTGTCGACAAGTGTCACTGCTGCAAGGAAACAACTAAAGTTTTTGAATACAAAATTGGATATAGAAAGAACCAAAAAATCATTTTTGAACACATTTTTTTCGCGACGACGACATTCGTGCGAAGATTTTTTATTTTTGTTATATTTACAGAAATTGATTTTCATTGACTGAGTTTTGAGGTCAAATATAGAGTAAAACTGATCCATAATATTTTGAAAATTAATTTACATAAATATAGTAAGAATGGATAGTTCTTACAGTTTTAATTTAGTTGATTAGTTTAGATTGTTATAAGGATGTCAGCCACATTAATCCAAAGTGCTATTAAGAAGATATTTTTAAGTTGCACACGGTTGAAATTAAAGGTGAGTGGTTGCACCAACATTTCAACTGTGTGTTTTTTATAACCAGTCAGTACATTGTGTATGTAATTCAGGTGACAAGCGGTCCAAAAGACATAGCATCATCTTTACTGGCAAAACTGCTTGCAAGTTCAACCAGCTGACGAAATCCAAGGTTATAGTTATTTGAAATATAGACTGCTCAACAGACAGCACAAGTCAGGGGTAGTTGAGTCACAGTTCAGTCTGTGCGAGGATATCAGTGAAGACCATTGTCTGTATTCTCAAATAACAGAGTTACTTGGAAGGAAGAAACATAAGGGGTTACACCTGAAAATCTTTCACTGATGTAAGGGATTGTTGTACCTATTCATGAAGAAGTTAATTAAATCATAGACTTCAATGAAATATTCAATTAATAAGTAGTTAATCATTCTGTAAATCAATTCATTCTGTGTAACGAAGTGAAACAGAATGACCTTACAACTATTAGTTGAAACAATAAAGAAATTATTAGATAGGTAAGATGAACGTTCAAACAACAAATGACTTGTCTTACCTATCTTATAAATAAAGAGTTATATGGCCTGTATTGTGTCCTGTTATGTTAGTTATCACTTAGGTCATTGTTTGCTCCGCAGGCTACACAAACAATGAATTATATTAGATATCCATATAAGGGATAAGGTAAGAGAGGCTTTCTTTATAGAATAAAAAGATAAGAAAGGAAATTAGATAGATAGAAAGATACAAAGAAATCTGCTTTGTCTGTTTTATAGCAGGACAAGTCTGCTTCATCATTCCTTATTTCGCTTTGCTCCATATAGGAATGATGAATTGATACTTGATATTATAGATATGGTTAGATAGGTTTCTTTATAGGAGATAAGAAGAATATGACTTGATTTGGAGATTCTTGAAGGACTTCTTACCTTGATTGAACTACTACACTACTTGCTATAAGAAAGTGTTATAGAACTAAGATATAACGAACTAAATAGAGTTATGGTAGAACAAACAAATAAAGAAATTCTGGATAGAATAAACCAGGAGTTTACTGAATACCAGCATCAAGTTGAACTCTCAGAAAAACATCTAAAGTTCGTAGTTAGACTAAACCAAGAAGAACGTGATATGGATAAACTTGACTCACTGCTTAAGCAGATTACTTCTAAAATAGAAATCAACTTAAATAATTGACTTCTTCGTTATATTCGTTATATTTGTTCCAGAAGAAAAACCCCATAAATACAATATATAAAAAATACAAAGTTATGGATGGTAAGAGACGAAACATAGGATACTTTAAAGATTTCCTAAAAAAACAAAGACAAAAACTAATCAAAGAATCTCAAGTTAAATTGGAGGTAGAATGGTGGGACAAAGCGATCGCAGAGGTGTTGGATGATTTAACAAAAGAAACAAATGGCAACTTGACTATAGAGAGTGTAGAGAAGTACTGCAGAACTAAAAACACTATCTTGGGAAGAAATGAATCAAATGCACTTTATGATGATACCATAATTCTCCAGCATATAAAGGAACTGATATTTCAGCACCACGGTGATAGTTTCTTGGTTAATTGTCAAGGAAGTGAGAACGAGACAATTCACACAAAAGGAATGGTAATTGAAGAATTGGCTAATGTTATTTTGGACAAATTAAGGGCTATATCTGGAAGCGTTTCAAAAGAGGACTGGCCAGCTGCAAAACTAATTGACAAAGATTCAACACCAGCACCTGTCAACAATGAGGTTCCTGATTATGATGAATATTGTGATGATGAAGATATAATTCCAGAAGGGAAGAAACAGAAACATATAGTGAGGTCTTTCGATAACTATCAAAAGTTATTGACTGAGGCAGTTTCAACACTCAAATGCAAGAGTTATACAGATGTGCTGGATAAATGCCTGAAATCAATTGAAAAGGAAGCAGGGAGTCTGATATATGAGGATGTGCTAAAAGTTGTGGAGAAAGGAACTACAATGGCTTCCTATGTTCATCAAAAGGCTCTTGGGGCAATTGAAGCAGCATCTAAATCAGGGCTGTTATTTGCAGAAGAACTTCCAAAGGATGCTGATACAAGTAAGAACTTTTTTAGTCAAGCCATCTCTATTTTTGCCAATGAAATTGTGGCTGATGTTTTGAAGCAGATAAATAAAGAATCAGGAGCAGAGAGGATATGAAAAAGTTAAGTGAAACATTGGTACTGGATGAAACCTATATCCAGGAAGAGCCCACAAGAAATGTTCCATCTATAAGTGATAAGGTAAGACAGATAGAGGAGTTCGCCCATAAGAAGGCTAGTATCATCAAAACATGGACAAAGATAGATAACCATCCAGAGGCTCAAGATATGAAGTCTGATGTAGGTAGTGCATTTGATGAGAGCGATCTGGATGAAGAGATTGGAAGTGCTTTTGAAGCAATTGGAGAAGGTGGTATAATTTATTGCAGCTTTGAGCATTCATTTTGGGTAAGACATAATGGCCAGCTCATCAAGGTGATGTAAAATCAATGAAAATATCAATTGAACCAATATTAGGAGGAGATGTATCAACAATGACACATCTCCTTTTCATCTTAGTACATAAACGACGACGACAGCCATCGTAATACAACATGTGTTCACAAATGGCAAAATAAGGCTAAATATTTGATATTCAATAAAATAAGCAATCTATTCTCTTGTTTGTCTCAAAAAGATCTGCTAACTTCGTAATACAGAATAACATATAAAACATAGCACAATATGACAACGATAGAACTTCATTTCTTTGAAGCAGCAGTTCGGTTCTTCAGAGAACAATCCAATCAAAAGATAGACTGGGAACAGAGAAGATTCCAGGCAGCGTCACTTATTCTTGCAGGAATGTGTAGCAACTATGCTCATCCTATACCAACAATTTCCACAACTGAGGATGCTGTTAGAATAGCTGATCACTTGATAAAAATCTTATCTGATTCAAATCGTACACTTAAATGTGCCAAATAATATCAAAGATAAACGACGATACACTTCGTCGTCGTATTACACAATATATATAGATTAAGTTCAGCACACTTTTACCCTTAATACACTAAAGTATGAAAAAGGCTATCATATTCACCAGATGCTCTTCATCAGGATCGTTGGAGTCAAGACAAGACACAACAAGACAGGTAGAGGACCTTAATCACTATGCAGATGTCAATGCCCTTACAGTTGTCAAGGTTTTTCAAGAACACATATCAGGTGGCAAGACTAATAAGGAGAGACCACTTCTTCAAGAAGCATTCTCATTTTCTCTGGAGAACGATATAGATGTCATCCTTATCTCAGAACTTTCTCGTTTAGGTCGTAGATGTGATGAGATCCTTGAGAGTATCAAGTGGCTAAAGGATCACCATATCAACTGCTACTTTCTCAAGGAACAACTCTCCATCTTTTCTCCATCAGGAAAGGAGAACCCATATCTCACTATAATGTGTGCAGTCCTGGGAACAGCAGCAGAACTGGAGAGAGAAACTATCTACTATCGACTCAAGTCTGGTCGTGACAAGTATGTGAGAGATGGAGGTCGACTTGGCAAGCCAAAAGGTTCTGGTATCAAGACTAAAGACCAGATGGCCACAGAATACAAGTCTATCTTGAAGAACTTAAGAACAGGTCAGTCGGTCCGGAACACAGCCAAGATAACAGGCTTCTCTCCATCCACAGTCCAGAAGGTAAAACGAGAGTTCGCACTCTAAAACTATATGAATATGGCTCGACCAAAGAAAACAACATATCAATTTCTCAAGGACTATCCTGGACCAATCAGAGAGATCGGAAGAGGTACACCATTGAGAACAGTTGCAAAAAAATATTGCATTGGTCTCAGCACTTGTATGAGACTAAAGAAACGGTTCTACACCTTTAGGTCCCACATTTGGTTGTGATCGAGATAATGATTATCTTCGCACAGCACAAGGGTGACACCCATTTGTAACACCAAATATAGAAGAAATGTGTTTAACATATTGGTAATCAAGAGACCATTATTATTGAGTGGGAATGAAAAAATGGTATTTTGAAGGTCTAAACGATCATTTTTGAACATGATCCCCAGGACTGAATTGACTACCATAACAACAATATTACCAATAAGTTAGACCACATTTCAGACATTTGGCTATCTGGAGTGTGGTCTAATTTTGTCCTGGTGTTATTTGGCAACACTACACCATATCATTTTCAAATGGTTTTTGAGCTTTATAGAACTCTTCTGCCATCATTAAAGCATTCTCTTCTGCAGAGACTTTGATATATTTGAGGAAATTTGACTCTGTTGTATGTCCAGTTAGTTTCATTATTGCTATTGTTGGGAATCTTCTCTTAAACATATTAGTTGCAAAGCTTCTCCGAGCTGTGTGCATCCCAACCAACTGATATTTTTTATAGGCAAGAGTGGAGACCTTACCACCCCTGTTTTCAACCATTCTGAATTCATTATTAATACCAGCAAGTCTTGCACACTCTCTTAAATGGTTGTTGGTTTTTCCTTTGTCACATAACTTAGGAAATTGGCCTTTGTATTTCTTGTATATTGCAAGAACCATAGGATGCATTGGTATTACAATTTTCTGTTTAGTCTTTTCCGTTGTAATAGTAATAGTCTTTGTCTCTGTATCAAACTTTGCCTTTTCCAATCTATTGATATCACTTCGTCTCAATCCAGTCCAACAGGCAATGATAAACAGGTCTCTGGTTTTCTCCATTGTAGATTTTGAATCTATCTCTCCTGCATCTATTAACGAAGTAATGTCCAATTGATATATCTTCCTAATCTCTTCTTCTGTAAGATAGATGGCATCAGTATTTGTGCATTTTCCTTTAAGAGACTTGTATGAATCACCAAATTCAAAACCTTCTGCCTTGGCTGCATTAAGAAATGGTTTCAATACTCCAAAAGTAGCATATACAGTATTCTCTTTATAGTTCTTTGTAGAGTAGCACCAATCTGTGAATTTTTGTGCAAATCCTTTGGAAGTAAAGGTTTCAAAGGTATCAGGCAATTTTTTATCTTTAAGAAAACTTGAAAGTCTCTTTACCACTGTCCTGTGGTGAACCTTTGTTCTCTCACTGATATATCTACCTGTGTGACTATCTATTCTTTTCTGCTCAATGTAGTATGTAAAGAACTCAATAGGAGACATTTTCAATGTATGTTTCTCATCCTTTCTTATCTCTGTGATATCAGATATAGCTGAACGGATAGTGGCTAATAAGTCAGAATCAGGAATGCCTGAATTATATATTCTGCTCACTGTAGATACTATCTCATCAAGCATCTTATTTACTTGTTCACTATGTTTATTATCTCTCATAGTGAATTTCTCTTTACTTGTAAAGCACCTTTGCTTTACCTTGTCAAAACTGGCTGTAAGTACGTTTTGTTGGGTACTTACTCTTAATTGTCTACCATCCACTCTTATTATTGCCATAAGCAATGAATGTTCCTTGGATGGAGTCTTTAGATTGATGTTAATTGTAATACTCATAACCTGCAACTATTACCAATAGTAAAAAAATAATTTTTATGTTCCAAGAGGTGTTACAAGGTGTCACAAAAAGGTGTTACTTTGCCAAATAACACCAGGACAAAATTAGACCACACTCCAGATAGCCAAATGTCTGAAATGTGGTCTAACTTATTGGTAATATTGTTGTTATGGTAGTCAATTCAGTCCTGGGGATCATGTTCAAAAATGATCGTTTAGACCTTCAAAATACCATTTTTTCATTCCCACTCGATTGTGGCCGGTGGCTTCGACGAGATGTCGTAGCACACGCGGTTCACGCCCTTCACCTTGTTGATGATTTCGTTGCTCACGCGGGCCAGGAAGTCGTAGGGCAGGTGGGCCCAGTCGGCAGTCATGGCGTCTTGACTGGTGACGGCGCGCAGGGCCACAGGGTGCTCATAGGTGCGCTCGTCGCCCATCACGCCCACGCTGCGAATGGTGCTGAGCAGCACAGCGCCGGCTTGCCACACGTGGTCGTAGAGGCTTGTGCCGTCGTCGAGCACATAGTTGTGCATGGCCTCGATGTAGATATCGTCGGCCTCTTGCAGGATGCGCACCTTGTCGCGGGTGATGTCGCCCAGGATGCGCACGGCCAGGCCGGGACCCGGGAAGGGATGGCGGTTGATGAGGCGCTCGGGCATGTGCAGCTCGTGGCCCACGCGGCGCACCTCGTCCTTGAAGAGCCACTTGAGCGGCTCGCACAGCTTGAGTTTCATGTCTTTGGGCAGGCCGCCCACGTTGTGGTGGCTCTTGATGGTCATGCCCGTGATGCTGAGCGACTCGATGCGGTCGGGGTAGATGGTGCCTTGCGCCAGCCAGCGGGCGTCGGTTATCTTCTTGGCCTCGGCGTTGAACACCTCTACAAAGTCGCGGCCTATGATTTTGCGCTTCTGCTCGGGGTCGGTCACGCCTTGCAGGTCGGTGAAGAACTTGTCGCTGGCATCGACGCCTATCACGTTGAGTCCCAGGCCACGGTAGGCATCCATCACCTTGCTGAACTCGTTCTTGCGCAGCATGCCATGATCAACAAAGATGCAGGTGAGCTTGTCGCCTATGGCCTTATTGAGCAGGGTAGCACACACGCTCGAGTCGACGCCGCCCGAGAGACCCAGAATGACCCGGTCGTTGCCCACTTGCTTCTTGAGCTCGGCGACGGTGCTCTCGACAAACGAGGCTGCGCTCCACTGCTGGCGGCTGCCGCATATGTCGACCACAAAGTTCTTGAGCAGCTGCTTGCCCTGTGTGGTGTGGAACACCTCGGGGTGAAACTGCACGGCCCACACGGGCTGGTCGAGGCTGGCATAGGCGGCGTTTTTCACGTCGGCCGTCGAGGCTATCACCTTGCACGAGGCCGGAATGGCGGTGATGGTGTCGCCGTGGCTCATCCACACCTGGCTGCCCTGATCGAAGCCCTTGAAGAGCGGGCATGCCGTGTCGATCCACTGCAGGTGGGCGCGGCCATACTCGCGTGTGCCGGTCGGCTCCACCTTGCCACCGCCGCTGTAGGCAATGTACTGGGCGCCGTAGCATATGCCCAGCACGGGCACCTTGCCCACAAATTGGCTCAGGTCGACCTTGAAGGCTTCGGGGTCGTGCACCGAGTAGGGCGAACCCGAGAGAATGACTCCAATTACGCTCTCGTCGCCCACAGGGAACTTGTTGTAGGGCAGAATTTCGCAGAACGTGTCGAGCTCACGCACGCGGCGGCCTATGAGTTGGGTCGTCTGCGAGCCGAAGTCGAGAATGATAATCTTTTGCTGCATTGTGTTTACTTTTCGTTTATATAGTGTGTGTGTAATCTTTAGTTGAAATTTCCTGTGCTGTTGTGGCAGCATTTTTTATCAAGCAGCACTTGGCCCTCGCGGGGGCCAAGTGCCTGTGTGTGCATGTTGCCGCTGTAGTGCAGCGTCGTTATTCCTTCTTGGCCTTCATGCAAGCCCATATGAAGTAGGCGATGAGCAGGACGTAGAGCACGAGGCTCACCAGGTTGCTGGCCATGTCGCCCAAGGCATAGGTCTTGACAAAGGCGGTGATGCCGTCCTTGAAGAAGAAGAGCAGTGCAGCACTCACCACACCCATCAGGGCACCGCCGGCGATAAAGCCGCTACCCAGCAGGGTGCCGCGTTGCTGGCGTGCCTCGTTGAGCTTCTTGTCGGTGGTGCGGGAGCCCACGAGCCAGCTTATGGCGCCGCCCACGAGCAACGGGGCATTGAGGTTCATGGGGATGAACATGCCCAGAGAGAAGGCCAGGGCCGGCACCTTGAGCCAGTTGAGCAGGCAGGCCAGCACGGCGCCCACGATATAGAGGGTCCAGGGGGCAGGTTTGCCGGTCATCACGGGGTCGATCACGGCTGCCATGGCATTGGCTTGGGGAGCTACCAGGGCATCCTTGCCAGTGAAGCCGTACACCTGATTCAGGAGCATCATCACACCGCCCACGGTGGCAGCGGCCACAATGGTGCCCACGGCTTTCCACGTTTGCTGCTTAGCTGGCGTGGTGCCTATCCAGTAACCTATCTTCATGTCGGTGACCATGCCACCGGCCATCGAGAGCGCGGTGCACACCACGCCACCTATCACCATCGAGGCCACAATGCCTTGCGAGCCCTTGAGGCCGATGGCCACAAAGACGCCCGAGGCAATGATGAGCGTCATCAGTGTCATGCCCGACACAGGGTTGCTGCCCACAATGGCAATGGCGTTGGCTGCGACGGTGGTGAAGAGAAACGCAATCACCACCACCACGATAAAGGCTACAATGGTCTGCATGAGGTTGTGAATCACGCCTATGTAGAAGAAGATGAAGGTGACGATGAGCGCGGCACACAGGGCGAAGACGAGTGCCTTCATCGAGATGTCGCGTTGGGTGCGCACGGGCTTCACCGTCTCGGCCTTGGTGCCAAACGACTTTCCGGCCAGCCCCACGGCGCTCTTGATCACGCCCCACGACTTCACAATGCCTATGATGCCGCTCATGGCGATGCCGCCTATACCTATGTAGCGTGCACCGGCCACCACGCCTTCGGGCGAACTCACGCCCTTGAAAATCTCCTCGGCCGATAGCGCGGCCAGGTCGGGATTCATGCCCATGAGCGGTACAATCACCCACCAGATAAACGCGCTGCCGGCAAAAATGATGAAGGCATAGCGCAGACCCACGATGTAGCCCAAACCCAGCACTGCGGCACCGGTGTTGATCGAGAACATGGCCTTGGTGTTTTGGGCAAACTCCTGCAGCTTGGGCACTGCCGTGGTCGAGAGCGTGTCGGTCCATATCTTAAACGAGGCAAAGAAATCGTAGAGACCGCCTATGATGCTGGCAATGATGAGCGGCTTGGCCTGGTCGCCACCCTTCTGGCTGCTGATGAGCACCTGGGTCGTGGCCGTGGCCTCGGGGAACGGGAACTTGCCGTGCATGTCCTTGACAAAGTACTTGCGGAACGGGATGAAAAACAAGATGCCCAGCAGGCCGCCCAGCAGCGAGCTCAAGAATACCTCGAGAAAGTTGACGGTGATGTCGGGATACTTGGCCTGCAAGATGTAGAGGGCTGGCAGCGTGAAGATGGCTCCGGCCACCACGATGCCCGAGGCAGCGCCTATCGACTGGATGATCACATTCTCGCCCAGCGAGTTCTTGCGGTGGGTGGCGGCCCCTATGCCGGCAGCGATGATGGCAATGGGAATGGCGGCCTCAAACACCTGGCCCACCTTCAGCCCCAGGTAGGCTGCGGCGGCGCTGAATATCACGGCCATGATCAGGCCCATGGTCACCGAGTAGGGGGTCACTTCGGGATAGTTGCGGTTGGGCTTGAGAGGCGGGATGTACTCTTCGCCTTCTTTCAGTTCTCTGAACGCGTTCTCGGGAAGGGAGTAGTTTCCTTCTTGGTCTTGAACGGGCGATTCGACTGCATTTACACTTGTCTTTTCGTCTTCCATTTATTTGTTTTTTAAGTTGAATAAACACTAAGATATCGCAAAGATAGTGCAAAATTTCTTACCTTTGTAAAAATTAGGAGATAAATAAGAGATGATAGAATCGATATATCACGACATCATGAGCCCCGATGTGAATGTGGCCGGAGCCGTCGGGACTTTGACAGTTAGAGTGTAAAATTTTTTCTAACGGGACTTTGACAGTTAGAGTGTAAAATTTTTTCTAATGAATTGTTGCACAGTTCATTTTTTATTTGTATATTTGTAGCTAATAGTAGTTATTACATTAAAGGATTATCGATATGAAGGCGACATTCGGCACTACAAAGAAGGGCACGTGGGCTTACATCCAGAAGTCGGTGCGCATCGACGGCAAGTCTACCACAAAGACTGTCAGGCGGCTGGGGCTGCTTGAGGACATCAGGCGCAAGTACGGCTGCCAGGACCCGCGCCAGTGGGTCAGGGACCTGGCGGCCCGCATGACCGAGGAGGAGAAGGCCGGCAGGGAGCGCATTTCGGTTGACTTCTACCCGGGCCAGACCGTGGGGATGGGCGACCTGCCTCCGCGGGCGGGCGGCGACCTGATGCTGCTGCCGCTCTACAACAGGCTCGGCCTGCCCCGCATGTGCGCCGAGATCAAGAAGGCGAGCAAGGCGAAGTTCGACCTCGACGGGATATTGAGGACGCTGGTCACGGGCCGTCTGCTCTTCCCCTGCTCCAAGCAGAGGACGCTGCGAAAGGCGCAGGGGCTGGTGCGGCCCCCGAAGTTCGGCGAGGCCGACATGTACCGGGCCCTGAGCCTGCTCTCGGGCCACATCGACGACATCCAGGCCGGCGTCTACGCCTGCTCGGCCAGGTTCATGGAACGCAGGGACAGGGTGATCTACTACGACTGCACCAACTACTACTTCGAGATCGAGGACAACGACAGGGACACGGTGAACATAGAGACCGGCGAGCTCGTGGCCGGGCTGCGCAAGCGCGGCAAGTCGAAAGAGAACCGGCCCAGCCCCATCGTGCAGATGGGCATGTTCATGGACATGGACGGCATCCCGCTGGCCTTTGTGGTCTTCCCGGGCAACGAGTCGGAGCAGGCCACGCTCCAGCCGCTCGAGGATGTGCTGAGGCGCAAGTTCGGCCTGACCGAGTTCGTCGTCTCCACCGACGCCGGCCTGGCCTCGGAGGGCAACCGGCGCTACAACATGGACCAGGGCCGCGACTACATCTGCGTCCAGTCGATCCCCTCGCTGCCCGCCGCCGACCGCCGGGCCGCCGTCGACCCCAGGGGCTGGAGGCTGGGCTACTGCGCCGACGGGGAAAAGGCCAGGCTGCTGCACGAGAAGTACTCCGACGGCGGCCTCTACAACCTGGACGTGCTGCGCGAGGGCGGCCAGGCTGACAGCTCCCTGCTGCGCCAGACCACATTCTACAAGGAGATACTTGTCGACAAAACCGTGAAAGGCCTCAACCCGCAGTGGCTCGAGGCCCGCAGGGAGAACCCCGGCGCAACGCCCGTCGACGCCCGGGGGCGACGCATCAGGCAATGGCAAAGCTCCTCCAGGGCCGAGAGGGTCATCATCACCTACAGCCACGACTTCGCCCTCTTCCTCAGGCACAAGCGCGCCGAGCGCCTCGCGGCGGCCAGGAAGATAGTGGCCAGGGGGCAGGCCAACCCGCGCCGCTCGCAGCAGTCACCGCTCAACTACATAGAGACCATACACAAGACCGACGACGGACAGACGGCCGTCAAGACCGAGATGGTCATCAATGACGACATCCTAGGGCAGGAGGAGAAGCTCGACGGCTTCTACGCCTACGCCACCTCGCTCGACGACGAGGCCGCGTTCGTGCTCAAGGCACGCTCCTTCCATCACGAGATAGAGCACCTGTTCCGCACCACCAAGACCCACCTCGAGGCCAGACCCGTCTACCTCTCCAGGCAGGACCGCATCCGCTCCCACTTCCTCGTCTGCTTCCTCGCACTGCTGCTGCTCAAGCTCCTGCAAAAGCAGCTGGCCGACTCGTTCCCCGAGGCCTACAAGGAGCACCCCCTGACCGTCGACCAGCTGATCGACACTCTCCAGAACCTGCGCTTCGGACAAATCCAGGGACTGGGATACGTGCCCATGTTCCAGCGCACCAGCCTCACCGACCAACTGCAAGAGCTTGCCGGTGTGGAAGTTAACAAACAGATAATCACAAAAGCAGCGATGAACGCGTTCTACCGAAAGGTTAACAAAGGTTAATCCTTGCAGCACCGAAAAATTAGCTACATTACTTTACTATGTAAAGTATTGTGTAGTAACACGTTAATACAACAAACTGTCAAATTAGGAAAGATAGTGCAAAATTTCTTACCTTTGTAAAAATTAGGAGATAAATAAGAGATGATAGAATCGATATATCACGACATCATGAGCCCCGATGTGAATGTGGCCGGAGCCGTGTTCAAGCTGTTGTTGAGCATGCTGCTGGGGGCAGCCATAGGCTTCGAGCGGCGCCGCAAGGGCCAGATTGCGGGCTTGCGCACTTTCTCGCTCATTGCCATGGGGGCCACGCTGGCCATGCTCATCAGCATCTATATCCCGCAGGAGTACCTGGGCCTGAAAAACGGCGACCCGGGGCGCATTGCCGCCCAGGTGGTGAGCGGCGTGGGCTTTCTGGGTGCCGGCGCCATCATTCAGATGAAGGGCTCGGTGCGCGGCCTCACCACGGCGGCCGGCATCTGGATGACGGCTTGCATAGGGCTGGCCGTGGGGGCAGGCATGTACTTGATTACCACCATCGCCACGCTGCTCATCATCTTTGTGCTGGTCTACATCGAGAAGTATGAGCAGCATGCGGGCTTCTTGTGGGAGCACAAGGTGATAAGGGTGAAGGTGCATGGCATCGTGAGTGATCTCGACAAGAGTCTCGACGTGTTCAAGAAATACGACGTGAAGGCCTCGCGCGAGTATGTGAAATACGAGTACGAGAACAATGTGTCGATCATCAACTATGTGGTGCTCACGCGCGACACGGTGAGCGTGACCAATCTCTTTGGCGAGCTGGAGGCCTGCTTCAGCGACCCCATCTCAATCACATTGACCAACGAACCCAACTTTTGACCGCACAATGCATTCCGACTTGATACAATCGCTCATAGGCGACTTCGCACTCATCTTGATGCTGGCTGCTATTGCTGCCATCGTGTTTAAACTGCTCAAGCAACCCCTGGTGCTGGGTTACATCGTGGCCGGCTTCATCGCCAGCCCACACTTCAAGTTTCTGCCCACGGTGGCCAATCCTGCCAACATCAGCTTCTGGGCCCAGTTGGGCATCGTGGTGCTCTTGTTCTCGCTGGGCCTCGAGTTCAGCTTCCAGAAACTGGTGAAAGTGGGCGGCACGGCCCTGCTCACCTGCTTGATTATTGTGGTGGGCATGATGGGAGTGGGATTTGTCGTGGGCGGCATGTTGGGCTATTCCACCATCGATGCGATATTCCTGGGCGGCATGATATCGATGTCATCGACAACCATCATCATCAAGGCGCTCTCCGACCTCAACCTCAAGCACCGCAGCTTTGTGCCCCGGGTGATGGCGGTGCTCATCGTCGAGGACCTCGTGGCCGTGGTGCTGCTGGTCATTCTCTCGTCGATAGCCATCAACAAGCGGGTAGAGGGCGACCAAATGCTTGAGGCCGTGCTCAAGCTCTCGTTCTATCTCATCATTTGGTTCACTGTGGGCATCTTTGTCATTCCCAGCCTGCTCAAGAAGTTCAGGCGCTTCATTGGCGACGAGCTCTTGCTCATCATTGCCATGGGACTGTGCTTCGGCATGGCCACGCTGGCAGTGTGGTCGGGATTCTCGCTGGCTCTTGGCGCCTTTGTGATAGGCTCGATACTGGCTGGCACAACCGAGGCCGAGCGCATCGAGCGCATCATCACCCCGGTGAAAGACCTCTTTGGGGCCGTGTTTTTCATTTCGGTGGGCATGATGGTCGACCCGGTGCTCATGTGGCACAATGCCGGCATCATTTTGCTGCTCGCCGTGGTGGTGGTTGTGGGCATGATCACCTTTGGCACCTTTGGCATGGTGGTCACTGGCCAGCCGCTCAAGACGGCCATGGAGTCGGGCTTCTGCCTCACGCAGATAGGCGAGTTCTCGTTTATCATCGCCACTACTGGCACCCAGCTGGGCGTGCTGGGCAAGAACATATATCCCATCATTGTGGCTGTGTCGGTCATCACCACGTTTTTCACGCCGTTTTTCATCAAGCAGGCACTGCCTTGCTACAACTGGGTGGCCCGCCACCTGCCCGAGAAGTGGGGCGTGCTGCTCGAGGGCTACAGCAAGAACGCTGCCCACAGCGAGATGAGCCAGTCGAGGCAGCTGTGGCACAAGGTGGTGAGGCGCTACCTCATCACGCTTGTGGTCTACACCGTGGTGGTGATTGCATTGTGGTTCCCGATACGCCACATCGTCATGCCGCTCATCTACGAGACCATACCCGGGCACTGGGGACGCCTGCTGGCAGCCTTGTGCGGCTTTGGCCTGGTGTCGCCTTTCTTGTATGGCATCATCGTGCCGCGCACCAAGGCTCAGGAGCGTGCACAGCTGGTGAGTGAGAGTGGAAAAATAAGCTATGTGCCCCTCGGGGTGATGTCGGTCGTCAGTTTTCTGGTCACCTTGTGGATTACGTTCTTTTATTTCAAGGCTACGCTCTCGACGCTCAACTCGGTCGTGGGCGCCACGGCCTTGTGCCTGCTGCTCATCTTGGTGTTCTCGCCGCTGCTGCGCAAGCGCATCAACCGGGTGGAGCAACGCTTTCTCGACAACATGAACGAGCGTGAGAACCGCCGCACGGGCAAGAACAACGTGCTGGTGAGCGACTTCCACCTGGCCTACATGCGCGTGAGCTACAGTTGCCCCTTTGTGGGCCAGACGCTGGCCGAGGCCCGCCTGCGCGAGCACTACGACGTGAATGTGGTCAATGTGCAGCGCAACGGCATGTCCTATCCCGTGCCAGGAGGCGACATGCGCATTTTCCCTGGCGACACGCTTGGTGTGATAGGCACCGACGAAAAAATACAGCACATGCTGCCCGTGGTGGAGGCTCATGACAGCAACGACGCACCCGCGCAGCACAAAGAGGAGTTTGTGCACTTTGCCATAGGGCCCGGCTCGCCGCTGGTGGGCCGCACACTGGCCCAGGCGCAGCTGCGCGAGCGCTACAAGTCGCTGCTGGTGGCCATCGAGCGCGACGACGACGTGTATATCAGTCCCACGCCCGATGTGGTCTTCAACGCGGGCGACACGCTGTGGATCGTGGGCGACCCCGTCGAGCTCAAGGCGCTGCATTGACATCCTGCCCCCCTCCAAGCACGTGCGTGTTTTTGTGCTGTTGTGCAAAAAGTATTATCTTTGTGATTCCAATAGAAGTAACAAGAGGAGATTGAAAGAAATGTCAAGAAACGAAAAAGAGTTGCAGGGCGTCACGCTGCTGGGCAATCAAGGCACCAAGTATCAATTCGACTACCGTCCCGACGTGCTGGAGACTTTTGTCAACAAGCACCCCGACAATGAGTACTTGGTCACATTCGACTGTCCCGAGTTCACAAGCCTGTGCCCAAAGACGGGGCAGCCCGACTTCGGGCGCATTGTCATCAACTACATTCCGCGCGAGCGCATGGTGGAGAGCAAGAGCTTGAAGCTTTACTTGTTCAGCTTCCGCAACCACGGCGACTTCCATGAGGATTGTGTCAATATCATCATGAAAGACCTGATCAAGCTCATGGATCCCAAGTATATCGAGGTGCGCGGCATCTTCAACCCCCGCGGCGGCATCTCTATCTACCCCTTTGCCAACTATGGCGACGACCAGCATCAAGACCTGGTCAAGGCCCGCTTGCTGGCCAGCTTCGACCCGGTCAAACGTTAAACTTCACATTTTGCATTATGGCTAAAGACGCAGTAATCATCACATCGGGCGGCATGGACAGTACCACGCTGCTCTACGAGTATAAAGACGAGATAGCTCTCGCCATCACATTTGATTATGGCTCTACCCAGAACGGGCGCGAGCGCGTGTGCGCAGTCACCCATTGCCAGCGTTTGGGCATCAAGCACATCATCATTCCGCTCGAGTTCATGCACCGCTATTTCAAGAGCGCGTTGCTCGAGACGGCCGACGACATCCCCGAGGGTAACTACGACGACGAGAACATGAAGTCGACGGTGGTGCCTTTCCGCAACGGTATCATGCTGGCCATTGCCTGCGGCATTGCCGAGAGCAACGGCCTCAAACGCGTGATGATAGCCAACCACGCCGGCGACCATGCCATCTACCCCGACTGCCGCCCCGGCTTCATTCAAGCTATGTCGCAGGCCATGCAGAACGGCACCTACGAGGGCATCAAGATATTTGCCCCCTACACCAGCATCAGCAAGGCCGACATTGCCCGCCACGGCAAGCGCCTGGGCATCGACTACAGCGAGACCTACTCGTGCTACAAGGGCCGGGAAAAGCATTGCGGCAAGTGCGGCACCTGCCGCGAGCGCCGCGAGGCCCTGCGCGAGGCTGGCATTGTCGACACCACCGAGTATGAGTGCGACGACCCGCAATCGTGAAGTCGCCACTTTTAAATAAAAAACGTTCAGAGAACAACTGCAATGTATTACGTAAAAAAGACTATTGAGATATCGGCCAGCCACCAGCTCAGGCTCGACTATGAGAGCAAGTGCGAGAACCTGCATGGCCACAACTGGATTATCACGGTGTATTGCCGTGCCCGCGACTTGGACCGCAACGGCATGGTTTATGACTTCTCCAAGCTGAAGAAGGCCGTCACCGACCGTCTCGACCACCGTAACCTGAACGAGGTGCTCCCGTTCAACCCCACGGCCGAGAATATTGCCCACTGGATAGTGCAATCCATACCCGAGTGCTACCGTGCCGATGTGCAGGAGTCGCGCAACAACCTGGCCACCTATGTCAAAGATGACGATGATGCTGAAGGTGAATGAAATATTCTACTCGTTGCAAGGCGAGGGCTACAACACAGGCACTGCAAGCGTGTTTGTGCGCCTGAGCGGCTGCAACCTGCACTGCGCGTTTTGCGACACCCGCCACGAGCAGGGCACAATGATGAGCGTGGCCGACATTGTGGAGGAGGTGGCCCGCTACCCCCAGGCGCCACTGGTTGTGCTCACCGGCGGCGAGCCTTCGCTCTTCATCGACGACGACCTGGTAGCGGCCCTCAAGCAGGGCACTGGCAAGCGCATCGCCATCGAGACCAACGGCACCCATGCCCTTCCTGCCGGCATCGACTGGGTCACGCTCTCGCCCAAGCAGGGCTTTGAGGGCGGCGACGCCCATCCGGTGGTGCTCGACCGTTGCGACGAGCTCAAGGTGGTGTATCTGGGCCAGGACTTGAGCCAGTATCAAGGCATTGCAGCCACCCACCGCTACCTGCAGCCGTGCTACGTGCCCGATGAGAGGCAGTGCCAGCGCAACATGCAAGCCTGTGTCGAGGCTGTGCTGGCCCACCCCGAGTGGCGGCTCTCGCTACAGGTGCACCGCGTGCTTCACATCAGGTAGCGGCTATGTGCAGGTTGCCTGCACAATCATGTGATACAGAAAAACAACATTTAATTATTGACAGTGTTGAATATAAAGTGATTTTTTTTGCTTATTTTTGCTCGTTGATTAAAAATCATCACTTCTACACAATTAACTAAAATAAACTTCTATGAATAATGTGAAGAAAACAATTGCAATTGCCTGCATGATTTTGCCGGCAATTGCAGCAGTGGCCCAGGTCCACGGCATCAACAAGGCCGATATGGATCCCAGCGTGGCCCCAGGCCAGGACTTCTTTGAGTACGCCGGCGGTGGCTGGATGAAAGCCAACCCTCTCAAGCCCGAGTATTCGAGCTACGGCGTGTTCAACGACCTGGCCGAGAACAACCGCAAGCAGTTGCGCAGCCTCATCGAGGACCTGCAGAAGACGCAACAGCAACCTGGCTCCAACGGCCAGAAGGTGATCGACCTCTACGATATGGCCATGGACAGCGTTCGCCTCAACAAGGAGGGCGCCGCTCCCTTGCAGCACGACCTTGCCATCGTCAAGGCCCTCAAGCGCAACGACCTCACCCGCGAAATCGCCCGTCAGCACCTGTGCATGGGCAATCCCTTCTTCGGCATCGGTGTGCAGGGCGACTTGATGAACAGCGACATGAACGTGCTCTATATGGATGCCGGCGGCATGAGCATGCCCGACCGCGACTACTACCTCAACACCGACGCCAAGAGCAAGAAGATACAGCAGCTCTTCCGCGACTATATCGTCAAGCTGTTCACCCTGGCCGGCTACAGCAAGGCCGATGCCCAGGCAGCCTCCAAGACGGTCTACAACATGGAGTATCAGTTTGCCAAGGCCATGATGTCGCGCGCCGAGGCGCGTGACTACACCAAGCAGTACAACATCTACACCGTCGAGCAGCTCCAAAAGGAGTATCCGGCAGTGAACTGGACCGAGTATTTCACGCTCATGGGCATCCCCGCCACCAAACAGGTGATTCTGGCCCAGCCCAAGGTGATGGCCGTGGCACAAAACTTCATGAAGACCCTCACCGATAAGCAGCTGCGCTATTACTTGGCCTACAACATTATAAGCGGCGCAAGCAGCGAGCTGAGCGATGCCTTCCGCGATGCCAACTTCGATTTCTACGGCCGCACCTTGAGTGGGCAGAAGGAGCAGAAACCTCGCTGGAAGCGTGCCCTGGGCTACCCCAACGGCATGTTGGGCGAAGTGCTGGGCCAGCTCTATGTGGCCAAGTATTTCCCCTCGGAGTCTAAGACCAAGATGCTCAAGCTCATCGAGAACCTGCGCAAGTCGCTGGCTACGCACATTGCCAACCTCACCTGGATGAGCGATTCTACCAAAATCAACGCCCTGGTCAAGCTCAACTCCTACATGGTGAAGGTGGGCTACCCCGACAAGTGGCGCGACTACAGCAAGCTCAGCATCGACCCCAAGCTCTCGCTCTATGAAAATGTGAAAAACGTTACGGCCTTCAACACCCGTTACAATCTCGACAAGATGGACAAGCCCGTCGACAAGACCGAGTGGGGCATGACCCCCCAGACGGTGAATGCCTACTACAACCCGCTGAACAACGAGATCGTGTTCCCGGCTGCCATCCTGCAACCTCCCTTCTTCGATCCCAAGGCCGACGATGCCACCAACTATGGCGCCATTGGCGTTGTGATAGGTCACGAAATGACCCACGGCTTCGACGACCAAGGCCGCATGTTTGACGCCAATGGCAACATGAAGGGCTGGTGGACCGAGCAGGACTCCAAGCGCTTCAACGCTCTGGCCGAAAAGCTTGCTGCACAATTCGACAAGATTGTGGTTGTCAACGGCGAGCATGCCAACGGCCACCTCACCCTGGGCGAGAACATTGCCGACCAAGGCGGCCTGCGTGTGTCCTACGACGCCTTCAAAAACACTCAGGAGTATCAGCAGGGCAAGCCCGTCGACGGCTTCACGCCCACACAGCGCTTCTACCTGAGCTATGGCCGCATCTGGGCCGAGAACATGACCGACGAGGCCATGTATCAGCAGACCAAGAGCGACCCCCACTCGATAGGCCGCAACCGCGTGAACGCCACCCTGCGCAACATCGACACGTTCTACAACGCATTCAACATCAAGAGCGGCGACAAGATGTGGCTCGACCCCGCCGACCGCGTGGTGATATGGTAACATGCACTTTCTACAATTGTAAATGAAGAAATCTTTTTACATGCTACTGCTCATCGCTGGCCTCGTCATGGCTGCGATGAGCAGTTGTAACAAGTATGCCGACTACAAGGCCCGCAAGCAACACATGCAAGACAGCATCGACTCGGTCGACTCCCTGCGTGTTGCCGACTCTATCTATCGCGTGCAGACGGCCGGCATGTTGCGCGCCGACAGCGTGATGCAGCACCGCAGCGACTCGTTGCACTATGCCTGGGCCCATGCAGCCCAGCTCAAGCGCAAGGCTCAAGCCGAGGCCCGTGCCTTTGTCGCCCAGGTGATGCGCGCCTATATCAACGCTCTCAACACCGGCGGCAACCCCAGCACAGCACTGGGCAACAATGCCTCCAATGCCGTGGCACAGCAACTGGCCCAAATCAACGGCAATCCCGCCGCTGCCCGCGAGAGCTTGGGCGACGGCGGCGCTGGTGCAGCCTTTGCCCTGGTGGGTGTTGAAAATGCCAACGACGACGGGTGGTATTCCTGCACCTGGAAAAAGGGCAGCCAGCGCATCACTCGCATGATGAAGGTGAACCCCAACGGCAAGGGGCACATCCGCATCGACGAGATGAAATAATACAGTATACTTTTCACAACACATGACACAGCTTTCGATAAAAAACATGGTGTGCCCCCGGTGTGTGACGGCAGTCACGGGCGTGCTTCAGTCGCTGGGCTATGACGTGACCCAGGTAAACATAGGCAACGCCACGGTGACCGACGACCTCACCGCCCAGCAGCTCGACACGCTCGACGCCCACTTGCGCAAGATAGGCTTCGAGTTGCTTCGCGACGAGGACGATGCCCTTGTGGAGCGCATCAAGACGGCCGTCATCTTTCTCTCGCGGCGCGACGACGGCGAGCCTGTGAAGCTCTCCGATGAGTTGTCGGCCGCGTTGAAAACCGACTACAAGCAGCTGAGTGCTCTCTTCAGCGCTCACGAGCATCGCACGATCGAGAAGTTCTTTATTGTCCACAAGGTGGAGCACGTGAAGGAACTGCTCGACTATGGCCAGCTCACAGTGAGCGAGATCGCCTATCGCACGGGCTACTCGAGTGTGGCCCACTTGTCGAGGCAGTTCAAGCAGGTAACCGGACTCACCCCCTCGCAGTACCGTGCCGCCAGGCCCCAGCGCGGGCCCATCACCAGCCTGTAGACTTGGCAGCACAGGCTTTGCTGCCTGACTGTCTCCTGCCCGGCTCTTTTTATTATCATAATTATCAAAAAAATGAACCATCTGCCCAAAACTTTTCTCCTCCTCGTGTGCCTGATGATGAGTGCTGTTGCAGGCCAGGCCGCGACTACTGGCCAAGGCCAGTATGTGGGCGTGCGCAACGGCCAGTTCTATGTAGAGGGCAAGCCCTATCGCTATGTGGGCACCAACCTCTGGTATGCCGCCATTCTTGCCAGCGATGGCGAGGGAGGCAACCGGCAGCGCCTCGGCCAGGAACTCGACTGCTTGCAGCAGCTGGGCATCGACAACCTGCGCATCCTGGTGGGTGCCGATGGCCGCCTGGGCGTGCCTTCCCATGTGAGACCCGTGTTGCAAACCGCACCGGGCGTCTACAACGACACGCTTCTCGCCGGGCTCGACCGCTTGCTTGTCGAGCTCGAGCGCCGCGGCATGAAGGCTGTGCTCTACCTCAACAATGCCTGGGAGTGGAGCGGCGGCTACGGCACCTATCTCGAGTGGGCCGGCATGGGCAACGCCCCTGTGCCCGGCATCGACGGGTATAATGCCTACCAGGACTATGTGAGCCACTTTGTGCAAAACGACAAGGCCAAGCACATGAGCATCGAGCATGTGAAGCACATTGTGTCACGCGTCAATTCAATCACTGGCAAGCCCTACACCGAGAGCCCCGCCATCATGTCGTGGCAGCTGTGCAACGAGCCGCGTCCTTTCGGCAAGGCCAACAAGGAGCAGTTTGCCCAGTGGCTCCAATCCACAGCCCGGCTCATCAAGTCGATCGATCACAACCACCTGGTGTCGACTGGCAGCGAGGGCAAGTATGGCTGCGAGACCGACATGGGACTCTTCAAGCGGCTCAATGCCATGCCCGAGATCGACTATGTCACCATCCATATTTGGCCCTACAACTGGGGCTGGATCGACAAGAGCTCGATCATTTCACGCGTCGACACGGCTTGCGTGCGCACACGCGACTACATTGCCGAGCATCATGCAATAGCCTGCGACCTGGGCAAGCCGCTTGTGCTTGAAGAGTTTGGCTATCCGCGCGACGGCTTCGGCTTTGCCCCGGCATCTCCCACCCAGGGCCGCGACAAGTACTACGACTATGTGCTCTCGTTGATTGAGCGTACAGGCATGGCGGCAGGCTGCAACTTCTGGGGCTGGGGCGGCAACGCCCGGCCCGTGCACGAGTCGTGGCAGCCGGGCGACCCCTACACGGGCGACCCGGCGCAAGAGCCGCAGGGATTGAACTCGGTGTTCGACGTCGACGCCGGCACCCTTGCCGTGATAGCCCGCTGGGCCAAGGCGATGCAGGCGCCCGCGCCTGCCTTGAATACTCAACATTGCACGCGGTAGAACCGGCGAGCACCTGCCGCATATAAATCCAAGAGGGGGTTGTGCCTAATCGGGCACAACCCCCTCTTGTAATTCGGGTAAAAAGCTCGGTGGTGATGTGCTACTTCACGACCTTGGTGGTGGTTTGGGTGCCGTCGGTGTAACGCGTGACCACAATGTTCACACCCTTGACTGGGGTTGCCACTTGCTGCCCGGCCACGTTGTAGTAGGCAATGCTGCTCACGGTCTTGCTGACCGCGGGCGTGTCGACGCCCGAGCTGACGGTGTAGACGACGGCGTTGGACTCGGCACTCTCCTCACCGCCGGTTTCGGCAGTCACCACATAGCGCCCGGCCATGGGACTGGCCACGGTGTAGCTGGGTTGGTCCAGCCCCGAGGCTATCTTCTCGCCGTTGCAGTACACGTTGTAGGTGATGGCTGTGGCTGCCTTGCGGGGTGCTGCCGAGCGGCTGCCTTGCACGGCAGTGTCGGGGGTGGCGAGCACGGCGCTTATGCGCCAGCCGTAGTTGAGCTTGAACTTGGTCTTGAGCGAGTACCAGTATCCGGCCGAGGCCGACGCCGATATCAGGTCGCTGTAGCCGGGCACTGCCGGCGTGCCTGCATCGCAGGTGCTGGGCTTCACGCCAGTGGCATACTCGAGATAGTAGCCCACGCTCATGTCCTGGCTGTTGTCGACAGCCACGGGGTTGTTGAGGCGCACCACGTTCCATCCCTTCACCAGGCTCTCGGCATCGAGCTCTTGCCTGTAGATGATGTTGTCGCCTGCCATGACAAACACGGCTGGGTTCTCGACGGCCAGTGAATCGAGCTTAAACTTGATGTGGGTGATCTTGAGACCGGCATAGTGTGCAAGCGTGTCGGCTGCCATCTTGATGGCGCAATAGCTCTTGAGCTTGCTGCCGCTGCTTGTCATGCCCACGGCGATGTCGGTGTTAGACTTCTGGTAGTTGAACTCGGCAGCCTTGCCGGCAGCCTCCCAGTTGAGTTGCAACTGCCCGGTTGCGGTGGCGTTGCCTTGCAGGTGATAGGGTGCTTGAAGCTTCTGGGCAATGGTGTTGACCACGGTCACGGTCTTGCTCTGGGGCGACTCCCAGCCGTTTTGGTATACGGCTGTGACGTGATAGTTGAATGTGCCGCACTTCTCGAGTGTTTCGCCCCAAGTGGTGCCTTCTTGCTCGGCTATCACGGTGTTGTTGCGATACACGCGATAGCTCTTCACCACTGGTGCGGCAGCGCGGCGGCGTGCCGGTGCTTGGGTGCCGGGTTTCACGGCCTCGATGCCCAGGCCCTGTCGCAGCTGGGCTGCATCGAGTGTCGTGGCCTTGATGCCGTCGACGGGCGTGCCCAGTGTGATCGCTTGCTGGCCGGCGTTGTCCTTGCTGCTTGCCGGCAGGGCAGTGGCTCCTATCACGATGTTGAAGTCCTTGTAGTCGCTGGCAATGGTGCCCAGCTTCATCCACGAGGCTCCGCCGGTCACACTCACCATGGCGCCGCCATCGGCAGCCGGGCCTTTGTCGATCACGATGGCCTTGTTGCCGGCTGGCAATGTCGTGTTGTAGACGATGTAGAGATCCTTGCCCTCGGGTATGGCGATGGGCTTGTCGAGCTTGAGCGTGTAGATGGCTTGCGGCGTGAGGGCGGTGCCGTCGAGCTTCTCGCTGTAGAGCACCTGGTTGTCGCCGGTGCGCACCTCAAGACGCAGCGTGTCGAGTGCCTGGCCTATGATGAACTTGAGGCTGCGCAGCTCGTAGCCCTTGAGGCTCTTGAGCTCGCTGGCGCTGAACTTGCTGCCGTAGAGCAGTGTCATCGCCTCGTCAAACCCCATCATGTAGCTGGGTGTGCCGTAGTGCTGCAGGTTGACAGCGCTGTTGCTCCACTCCAGGCTCACGGCCTTGGTGGCGGGGTCGAAGTCGGAACCCACGATGAGCGGTGCCTCGTAGGCTGCCGGCAGCGTGTAGTTGAGGGTCACGGTCATGAGGGGCGATTGCTTGCCGCTGGCATAGTTGGTTTTCAATGTGTAGTTGTAGGTGCCGGGCTCGGGCACGCTGTCGGCCCACTCGGTCACGTTCTTGCCAGTGAACAGCGGCGTGCCGTTGCGATACAGGTCGTAGCTGGCAGCTTGCTCGCTTGCTGTGGCCTCGCCCACAGGCGACACTTGGGCACGCAGCATGAAGTTGCCGGCAATGTTGCCGCTCGACAGGGTCTTCCACGTGGGCTTGGTGGCGTTGAAACTCGACGACCGCGGTGCCGATATCGAGAAGCTGTTGCCCTTGCCGTCGATGGCCGGCTGGTTGTCGACGCCCACGGGATGGGTCGACTTGGTGTGGGTGTAGTACACGCCATAGGCATAGTCGTTGCCAGGGGTCATTACATAGGGGGTGGTGAGCTGCCACTGGTTCCATGCGCCGGCCGTGGTCTTCTGCACCACCGAGTCGGGCACGTCCTGGCTGTAGTCGATGGTGCCGTTCTTTATCACATAGAGCTTCACGCTCGAGAGCGTGGCCTCGGCCACATAGGCGGCGATGCTGTTGATCTGGTAGTTTTGGAAGGCCAGCAGGTCGCTCGAGGAGAATTCTTGTTTTACCCACACCTTGGGCGACGTGGTCGACGTGCCGCCTATGTGGTTGCCCATCTGGCTGCCGCTCCAGGTGAGCGTTTCGCCGCCGGCGAGTGGCTTCTGCCAGGCGAGGGTGCCGTTGAGCTCCTGGGCACTGCCCTTGAAGCTGGCCGCCGGGGCCAGCAGCTTGCTGGCACTGATGGCCGTGGCCTCTACCGCGGCCGACTTGAGCTCGCCCTGCTGGGCATACACAGCCCCAACCATATAGCGGTGGGTGCCGTCGGGCTCGTTGTCGAGCACGGTGTCGGTGCGGGTGAGCAGGGAGCTGTTCACCTTGCTGCCGTCGCGATACACGTTGTAGCCCTCGGGGGTGGCGGTGGCGTTGTTCCTCACGATAGCCGTGATCATGAAGTCGCCCACGCCGCCTGTGTGCCAGGTCTTGCCGTCATAGCTGTACACGTCGCCCTTGCCTGTGGTGGGGTAGCGGTCGGTGTTGGCCACAAAGTCCTGATTGGTGCCGTGCTGGTATTTCACCACAAACATCACGTCCTTGTCGCCGGCTATGGTGTAGGGCTTGGACAGAGCTGTCGTTTTCCACGTGTTCTTGGTAAACTTGCTCACGTCGACAGGCGTCTCGCTCACGAGTTTCTCGTTTTCATACACTTGCACCCACACCTTGTAGGCATGTCGGTACTCAAAGTAGGAAATGCTGTCGACCGTCTGGCCGGCAACAGCTTGCAAGTCGGCAGGGGTGAACTTGGCTGCGGCATAGAAAGTCGCGTAGCCTTCGGGATCGTCGGCCCTGCCGCTCATGCCGTTGTAGTCGCTTCCGTCGTGCCATTTGAGCTCGATGGGGGCTGCCGGGGCACACCAGCCCAGGCTCACCTGCGAGAGATTGCTGGTGGCTGTCAACGAGTGCGGCGCACCGTTCTGTGCCACGACGGGCCCAGCTGTGAGGGCTGCCGCGCACAATGCCACTCGAGAGAGTAATGATTTCTTCAGCATACTCAGATTCTTGTTTTTAGGATTAATTTAATAATGTTTGTTTGATAGTTTTTGTCTGTCGTTATGTGCAAAGTTAATGTTTTTATGTCGAATTTTATAAATGATTGTGAGTTTTTTGACTGTCTTGTGTGGCAGGTTGTCTTCGCTTTTTGGTTTTTCAGCCGAAAATGTATTAATTTTGTTAGTCCCTTTGGGTGAAAAAAGTGATGACCGAGATTGCAGGACATAGGGTCGACGCATCGATGTGGAGCTATATTGCCCGCCATGCCGGCGACGATGCCTTGAAGCTCATGCTCAGGCAGGAGCCGGGGCTGAGCTTCGACAAGCGCTTTGCCGTGTTGCAGGTGGAGTGCCGCCACAAGCTGCGCCGCAAGATACCTGAGCTGCTGGCCCACGAGCGCTTCCTGTTTCCCAAGGCTGTGAGTGCCGAGCAGTGCACCCACCAGGAGGTGGCCAAGCTGCATGCCTCGCTCTTCGACTCGGCCCACACAGTGCTCGACCTGACTATGGGCCTGGGGGTCGACGACTACTACATTGCCAGTCGTGTGCGTGCGCTCACTGCCGTTGAACTCGACCCCGAGATTGCCGCGGTGGGTCAGTACAACTTTGGCTTTCTCAACCCCAACGTGAAGGTGCTGCATGCCGACTCGGTGCAATTGCTCAAGTCGATGCTGCCACAAGAGCACTACGATGCTATCTTTGTCGACCCGGCGCGGCGCGGGCAGGACGGCCGCCGGCTCTACGGCTTGTCGCAGTGCCAACCCGATGTGCTCGCCATCATGCCGCTCATTGCGCGTCACTGCCGCCGGCTTGTGATCAAGGCCTCGCCCATGCTCGACATCTCGCAGTCGAGAGCCGACTTGGGCGCGCCGCTGGCGCAGGTGTGGGCCGTGAGTGTGAAAAACGAGTGCAAGGAGTTGCTGTTTGTGCTTGATTTCGACAGCCAGCCAGCCGGCATTGTGCTGCATGCCCTCAACTACGACGACGGCTGGCACGATTTTGCAACAACTGCTGCCGGCGGTGCCGCCCATGATGCGGCCCCTGGTGTGCCCGTTGCCGGCGGCTTCCTCTATGAGCCTCATGCCAGTGTGATGAAGCTGGGCTGCCACGCCGCTGTGCAGGCCGCCACTGGCACTGCGCAGCTGGCGCCCAACTCTCATCTCTATGCCGGCGACAGGCTTGTGCGCGATTTTCCTGGCCGCAAGTTCGTCGTCAAGGAGGTGATACCCTTCAACGGCCGGCAGTTGAAGCAGCTGGGCAAACGCTGTGAACGCCTCAACATTGCCACGCGCAATTTCAGGCTCACGCCCGAGGCGTTGAAGAAGCGTCTCAAGGTGGGCGACGGCGGCAACGACTACCTCTTTGCCACCACCCTTGCCGATGGCAGCGCAGTGCTGCTGCTATGTGAAAAAATTTAGAACCACTTGATGCGGCGGAACAGGAAGAATGCTCCCACCGAGAACAAAACGCACAGCGCAGCAATGAAGGTGAAGGCCCACGCGCGGTGCTCAAAGGGCAGAGCCACGTTCATGCCATAGAGCGAGGCAATGAATGTGGGCAGCATCAGGATGATCGAGGTGCTGGTCATGCGCTTCATGATCACGTTCAAGTTGTTGGAAATAATCGAGGCAAAAGCATCCATGGTGCCGCTCAAGATGTCGCTGTACACCTTCACGGTGTTGAGTGCCTGCTGCAGCTCGATGTCGACGTCTTCGATCATGTCCTTGTCGATGAGACCCGAGTTCTGGAAGAGCGTGCGCAGTCGCACCAGCAGGGTCATGTTGCCCCTTATCGAGGTGTTGAAGTACACCAGGCTCTTCTGCAGGTTGCGCAGTCGCAGCAGGTCCTCGTTGTGCATGCTCTGCTCGAGTCCGTCCTCGGCATTGTTGATGTCGATATTGATGATTTTCAGGTATTTCAGGAACCATACCGCCGACGACAGGATGAGGCGCATGATGAGCACGAGCTTGTTGGGAATCTCGATGTTTTTGGCACTGTTGTACTTGATGAAATCGTTGACCACGATGTTCTTGTAGTAGCACAGCACAATCACCAGGTCGCCATTGGTGATCACACCCACAGGGATGGTGTTGAACGGGATGTCGTCGTCGCTCGTCTGCCGGGGCACTCGCAACACAGTGAGCAGCCAGTCGCCGTCGATCTCGGTGCGCGGTCGCTCGTCGGCATCGCTGATGTCGGTGATAAATGACTCGGGCACATCGAGATTGCGCAGATAATCGAGCTCGTCCTGGTCAGGACAGGAAATGTTCACCCAGCAACCAGGTTTCCACTGGTCGCACTTTGTGAAATTCTTTCCAAATAGTAAGAATTCTTTCATTGTGTTATGCCTCCTCCTTCTATGTTTGCGTCAATATCGCCGAGGCACAAGCCACAATGCATAGAGTGGGGTTTATGCCTCTATATCAACAGGTTGTTTACTATCTAGCGGTACGCTATCGTCCATGTTCTGTGTTTCGTTTTGATTATTATACGCAAAGTTACTGCAATATCTCGTGGGCAGACGAATTTTTGTGTAAAAAATTTGTTTATTTTGTTAAGAAATATTAACTTTGCATAAAATCCTTAGTTAGCAATGAAACGACGAGTCGACTATATGATTCCTATACTGGCTTCGGTGGCTATTGTGGCCATTGTGGCAGTGATGGCTGCAGGCTGTCGCCTGCAGCAAGGCGAGAAGCCACAGGTGGTGGTGAGCATTGCCCCGCAACGGTACCTGCTGGAGAAGATAGCAGGCAACAAGGTCGATGTGTTGTGCCTGCTCGAGGAGCAGAGCAACCCTGAGAACTATGAGCCCAAGACTTCCGACATGATGAAGCTTGAGCGGGCGCAGGCCTATTTCACGATTGGCAACATAGGCTATGAGTCGGCTATCGTGGGCAAGGTGAGAAACAACAATCCGCAATTGTGCATTTTCGACACCAGTGCGGGCATCAAGCTGTTGCGTGGGCAGGATGCCGACGATGGCGAGTATGACCCCCACGTGTGGACCTCGGTGAAAAATGCCAAGGTGATTGCCCACAACATGCTGCTCGGCCTCGTCAAGCTCTATCCCAAGCATAAACGGTATTTTGTGAAAAATTACGATGCACTCAGCACCAGTCTCGACACACTCGACCGGCACATTGCGCTACAGCTTGCGCCTGTGAAGGGCTGCACCTTCATCGACTGGCACCCGTCGCTCAGCTATTTTGCCCGCGACTATGGCTTGCACCAGCTTGCCCTCGACAATGGCAAGGAGCCTTCGGCCCGCGACCTTGCCCGCCGCATCGACCTTGCCCGCAAGAGTGGTGCAAGGGTGATATTTGTGCAACGCCAGTTCGACAGCCGTGCAGCCTCGGCAGTCAACAAGCAGATAGGTTGCTCGGCGGTTGAGATCAACCCCATGAGTGGCGACTGGGCAGACGAAATGAGCAGGATCGCCAGTGCCCTGGCGGCAACGGCGCGGTGAGCGTGCCGTCTTCAAGTTGGGATTTACACTTAGTTTTCTTTTTTTTTGCCTTATGAGTGCTACAGCTTCCAAGATTATCGAGTTGCAAGACGTGAGCAAGGTCTATGGCCAGCTCGCTGTGGTGAGCCATGTGAGCGTGACCGTCGATCGTGGCGACTTTGTGATTGTGACCGGCCCCAACGGCGGCGGCAAAACCACCCTCATGCGCATGATGCTGCGGCTTGTGGCGCCCACGAGTGGCCGTGTGGTGTACTACGACGGCGATAGCCAGGTGCCACACTTGCGCTTTGGCTACTTGCCCCAGAAGAACATGATCGACAGCCGTTTCCCCGTCACCGTCGAGGAGGTGGTGGCCTCGGGCCTCAAGATGAGACCGCTGCACCGGCTCACGGCCGCCGAGCGCGCACTTGTGGTCGAGACCCTCGACCAGGTGGGACTGCAGCAGTTGCGCCGGCACACGCTGGGTGAGCTCTCGGGCGGACAGCTGCAACGTGCCTTGCTGGGGCGTGCCATCATAGGCCGCCCCGATGTGCTTGTGCTCGACGAGCCGCTCAGCTATCTCGACCAGCACTATGAGCAGCGCCTCTACCAGCTCATTGCTCAGCTCTCGCGCCACGCCACCATCATCATGGTGAGCCACGACGTGAGTGTGGTCTCGGCCATGGCCAATCGCCACTTCATCGTCGAGCGCACGCTGCACGAGTGCCAGTGCCACCATCACATGCTGGCCACGCGCTGCATCGACGCCGACCTGCCAGCAGCTTTCGGCCCAAAAACAACGGAGTGAAACCCGCGCGCTTGTGTGCGTTGAGTTTCACTCCGTGTGTTGTGGGGTTGTTGTGTCGTTGCTGCATGCCTTGCACGGCACAGCACGCTACTCGTCGTCTTCGGCGATGGGAATTTGACGCTTAAACACTTCTTTGAATGTGATGAGGGTCTCGGTGCGTCCCAGCCCAAGCTGCAAGAACTTGTTGTGAATCAGGCTCAGCAGGTGGTCGTTGTTGTGGGCGTAGAGCTTTACAAACATGTCGTATTTTCCCGTTGTAAAGTAGCACTCCACCACTTCGGGCATTTCTTTGAGGTGTTCCACAACCTCGTCAAACTTCGACGAGTCGTTGAGGTAGATGCCCACATAGGCGCACGTGTCATAGCCCACCGACGATGGATTGATGAGTGAAATACTGCCCCTTATCACGCCCAGGTTGTAGAGCTTCTGGATGCGCTGATGGATGGCCGCTCCACTCACGTTGCAGGCGCGAGCAATCTCGAGATACGGTTTGCGTGCATTCACAGCCAGCATCTTCAAGATTTTATAGTCGAGAGCGTCTAATTTTGAATTTGCCATAATGTGTTTTGTTATATTGTCATTAAATTATTAATTTAGTCGATAATTTCTCAAATTATTAAGTTGGCTATTTCGTCCAATTATCAATTATTTTGCAAATGTAAGAAAAATTTCTCATATGCTATTAAATTATAACATAATTTCGCCAAATTCTTTGCAATTTAAGAAAGTTGAACAATTATTGGTCGACAGTTTTCCTGTCGATGAGCGGCGGGATATGCTTGACTTTGAAAGGATTGCACGTGAAAACCCCCGTTTTTCCCTGCTCGGGGCTTTCGAGGGTAACAATGTGAAAGGATTTATCACCACTTGGGATTTTGATAGCTTCTGCTATGTGGAGCACTTTGCTGTCGACAGCTCGATGCGCAACCAGGGCATAGGCAGCCGTTTGCTCGACCACTTTGTCGCCCAAGCGGCGAAGCCGGTCATTCTCGAGGTGGAGCTCCCGGCCGACTTGCCTGCCTGCCGCCGCATCGCCTTCTACAAGCGTCACCGGTTTGTGTTGTGGGAGGATGTCGACTATGTGCAGCCGCCTTACTCGCCCTCGCGGCAAGCCTTGCCCATGCGCCTCATGACCCGCGGCTTCGACACGGCCGCAGCGGTCGAGCAGGCCGCGCGAGAGCTCAAGCGTGTCGTGTATGGCTGTATCGACGAGTAGCCGTGCCGTGAGCCACGACTGCCTTAAGCTTGACAGCTTTAAAACCTGTGTTTGAAATCAAGATAGAGCGAGCAAAAATTTCATCTGGGAATTGGATTGCTCGCTTTTCCTGTGTATCCTTTTTTGGGGGGGGGTAAGTTTGAATTTGGCGTTGACAATCGGCCGTTAAACAATTAGATTTTTTTGTCGACTGCCGCTGTTCAAGTCATGACTGGCGATGACTAAGTGTTGTGGGTGTGGATAGTTTAAAAATGTTGTAAAATTCACAAAATTTTTTTTGAATTGTTATATTTTTATTGTTTTTAAACAGAAATTCATTAATTTTGCGCTGACAATCTTAAACAATCAATCTTTCTAAATTGTTTTTGCATGAAAAAAGTAAACTTGATTTTCTGTGTTGTGTTCGGCATGCTGTCGATGGCCTGCTGGGCGCAAAACGCGGTAACAGCTGCCCCCGACAATCCTGGCCAACAGGTTGAAGGGCCTGCTGGC
This sequence comes from Sodaliphilus pleomorphus, assembly GCF_009676955.1. Lineage (GTDB taxonomy): Bacteria > Bacteroidota > Bacteroidia > Bacteroidales > Muribaculaceae > Sodaliphilus > Sodaliphilus pleomorphus. The sequence continues at coordinate 2,454,461 of NZ_CP045696.1, forward strand.
AGCACCCGGGCCGATGCGTGGAAACTGCAAGGCGGGGTGTGGACCGAAGGCAGCTGCAAGATGCCCGATGTGCAAAACCGTGGCTCGCGGGCCCCTGCCCGCAGCCTGGCGGCTGGCAAGACTCTGCTCTATGCCGAGTACTACAACAATGCCGACGGCATTCACCAGCTGGCTGATCTCATGGACACCGTTGTCACCTCGCAGCAAGGCGGCACGGCGCAGCTCAACGGCCTCTATGTGGGGGCCAACAAGATGACGATGACCTATACCGCCTCTACAGTGACTATTGCTGTGCAGCAGGTGTACAATCATCCCACCTACGGGCCTGTCTACATTTGTCCCATCGACTGGGACAAGAAGACCTACAGCACCACCGACCCCCTGCAGGGTACTATCGACGCCCAAGGCAACATTCACCTGGGCAGCTGGGGCCTCTTCCTGATTTCGGGTCAGTACAAGGGCGGCACTTTCGGTACTTTCAAGAGCACCGACTTGATGGCCACCAATGCAGTGATGACCAACGTGTACCAGACACCGGCCGACTCGGTCGAGACCTATCCCGTCTATATCGAGCAGCCTCGCGACAACCAGGTCTCGATCGTGAACTTCGGCGGCACCTCGGTGGCCGTGAATGCCTATGTCAATCCCGACAAGACTGTTGAGATTGCGCCGCAGTTCATCTACAGCACCCTCTCGCGCGGCGACTTCATGTGCTTCCCGGCCAACTGGGCCAAGAGCACCAGCTATATCGACGCCAGTATCGAGGGCACTGCCACCGATACCGAGATCGACCTGGGCAACTGGGGCGTCTTCAACGTGAGCAACAAGAAGTTGTGCCCCTATCCCTACAAGTCGTCGAAGATTGAATATGCCTCGGGCGTGGTTTCCTTCCCTCAGAAAAGTGTGCTTGACTGGACTGGCAGCGGCACCGAGGCCGACCCCTATGTGATAAAGACGCCCGACCAGCTCACGGCATTTGCTCAAAGTGTGACCCGTGGCAGCAGTTATGGAGGCAAGTGGGTGACTTTGGGTGCCGACATCGACATGAATAAGGCTGCAAGTGCCTACCGCCCGGCAGGCAACGGAGCCAGCCATCAGTTTCAGGGCACCTTCGACGGCAAGGGCTACACCATCAGGCACCTCGACATTTCGGCTGGCAAGGTCTCTTATACTGGTCTCTTTGCCTACGCCGGCGACTCGGCTACCCTCAGGAATGTGAACCTCGACAGCCTCTCGCTCACGAGCTACGGCACCTATGCCGGCGGCTTGGTGGCCTATAGCAAGGGCAACATCGACCATGTGCAGGTGACCCATGCGGCCATTGTGCACCACAATAGCTATGGCGGCGGCATCGTGGGCTATGTCAACAAGGCCAAAGTGAGTGACTGCGCCTTCGATGGCACGATTGCAGCCGGCGGCATCACTGGCGGCATCGCAGGCTATGCCAACTATTCAAGCTTGCTGCGCAACCATGCGGCGGTGAGCATGAGCTACGACGAGTGCTTCAATCAGTTCCAGCGTGGCGTGGGCGGCATTGTCGGCCACTTCAGCGCCACGGTGGGCGACCCCGACCAGACGCTGGCCGAGTGCTATGCCACAGGATCGGTCAGGGTGAGTGTGCCACAGGGCGTAGTGGGCGGCATCGTGGGTAACATGAGCGGCGACATGACGCGTTGCTTCAGCAATGTGGCCATCAATGCCCAAGTCACCAGTGCCCGTAATGGCATGGCGGGTGGCTTGGCTGGCATGATAAGCGGTGCCAAGCTGGCCGACTGCTACACCAGCAACGAGATCGTGAGCAGTGGCAACTGCAAGCAGGTGGGCGGTCTTGTGGGCTACATGCTCGACAACAGCAAGACGACCAACACGCTCGACCGCTGCTTAAACACGGGACAGGTGATCATGGCCACTGCAACCGGCCACGAAGGTCTCTATGGCATCCGTTTCAAGAAGACGGTGTTCACCGGTTGCTACTACGACAAGCAAATCACCAATACCGCACTCGACGACTCGCTCAGCTACATGGCTGCCACCACCAGCCAGCTCACCAGCGGAGTCCCCCTCACTGGCTACAGCACCGATGTGTGGACCTTTAAGAAGGGATTGTATCCACAACTCAAGGCGCTTGCCGGCACCGATGTGAGCAACTTGAGCGTTGCGCCTGTCATGCTTGCCGATGGCGAGACTACCACGAAGGTGAAGACGGCTTTCACCGTCTCGACACAAAACGGCATCGACTGGTACGTGTACGAAAACGATGCGCTCACCAAAAACGCTACGGGCCTTGTCATCAACGACAGCACGGTCACCCTCACCGGTGTGAGTGCTCCCTCGCTGCTTGTGGGCACGGCTGGCAATGGCAAGTATATTAAGTTTGTAAACGTGAAAACGGCCAATCCTACCGGCCTTGTGGGCACGGGCACCGAGAGCGACCCCTACCTGATCCAGTCTAAGGAGGACCTCATTGCCCTCAATGCTGCCGTCACCTCGAGCACGTCGCCGTTGCAGTTCACTGGCGACTACTTCCGCCAGACGTGCGACATCGACTGCCAGGGCGATCCAGCCTTCCAGGGTGTGGGCGACGACATGAACAAGAATCACACCTTCGACGGCACCTACGACGGCGGGGGCTATGCTATCCACAACTTTGTGATCGACTCTATACATTGCGACGACAGTGGCATGGCCGTGCGGGCCAAGTCGCGCCGCGTGGCGGGCTTCTTTGGCTATTGCAACAAGAATAGCGTGATCAAGAACCTTACGCTGGCCAGCGATTGCAAGGTGCGCGCCTTTGAGATTGCCGGCGGTATCGCTGCCGTCACCCTGGGCCGCATCGAGAATTGCCGCAACAATGCCGATGTCACCACCATTGCTTCCTACAGTGCTGGCATCGTGGCACAGTCGGTCACGGGGTCGGTCATCACCGGTTGCTACAATGCCGGCACCATCACCTCGAGCAGTAGCGTGGTGGGCGGCATCGTGGCTGTGCATGCCGGCACAGTGGAGTATTGCCAAAACGACGGCGAGGTGCATGCCGACTCCATCAATTCGTTCTACTCGGCCAAGGCCCAGCGCAACGTGGGCGGCATCGCTGGCCAGGTGTCGGGATCCAAGGCTGTGGTGCAGTACAATATCAACACAGGCTATGTGCACACCTTGAGCAGTGCAGGCGGCATTGCCTCTACCAGCACGCGCGGCGCCGTGATGCGATGCAACATCAACTATGGCATGGTCGACGCCAGCAGCGACGATGGTCAGGAGGGTGCAGTTGCGGGCGCCACACTGCCTGAGGAAACCAGCTGGACCAACTACTACGACCGCCAGATTGCTCAAAACAAGGCCACTGCAAGCGGCGAGTATGGCACCTGCACGGGCTTGCTCACGGCCACGCTCACCAGCGGCAAGGCCCTCGACAGCCTCGACGCTGGCAAGTACAACTGGCAGAAGGGCATGTATCCTGTGCTCACCGCCTTCCGCAACGAGCCAGCTGCCAATGCTCATCGCAAGATGGTGGTGACCCTCGACAGCGCCGAGACGATCGACAACATGACGCGCCCGGCCACGCTCAACCAGCTTGCCGGCATGACGTGGACGCTCAAGCAGGGCGTCGACTACAAAATCGACAATCGCACCTTGAGTGTCACACTCAAGGCCGACTCTACCTCGCTGCGCGACACTCTCGTGGTAACCTACAAGGGCTACACCAAGGCCATCCCGTTGCGCACTGTGCCCAAGCTGTGGGACGGCGACGGCACTGCTGCCAGCCCCTATCAAATCAAGACTGTGGCCGATATGAACACCTTGAGCCGCTTCACTACTGCTGAGCAGTACAGCTTTGAGGGCAACTATTTCAAGGTGATGAACGACATCGACTTCTCGACTCAGGCCAACTTTGTGCCTGTGGCTGGCGGCAGCGCCGTCTTTGAGGCCGACTTCGACGGCAATGGCAAGACGCTGAGCCACGTCACTATCAACCACGACAAGGATGAGTATCAAGGCCTGTTTGGCACCCTGGGCGCCAAGGCTGGCTTGCACGACCTCACCCTGGCCGATGTCAATGTCACAGGCTATCGCTACCTGGGTGCCTTTGCCGGTCGTGCCTATTGCCTTCTCGAGAACCTCACGCTGGCCAGCGGCAAGCTCACTACTCCCAAGCAAGGCTATGCCGGCGGCATCGTCTATGCCCTGCTTGGCAACGGCATGGCGAAAAATTGTGTCAACAAGGGTAATGTGGCCCCTGCAGGCGGCTATATAGGCGGCATTGTGGGTTCGATGACAGGCAAAAACACGCGTGTCGCCGATTGTGTAAACGAGGCCAACCTCGATGGTGCCCGCAGTGTGGGCGGTATCGCCTGCAACGGTGCTGGCACAATCGTCAATTGCACCAACAAGGGAAATATCTCGGGAGGTGGCTCGCTGGGCGGCATTGTATCGTCCAATTCTTGCGACTCCATTGTGAACTGTGTCAACTACGGCACCGTCACTGGCACTGGCAGCAATGTGGGCGGCGTGATAGGCTACGGCAACTGGAGCAAGACGTGCATGACTGTCGCTGGCTGCCACAATGAGGGCGACGTGACCGGCACTTCCCAGGTGGGTGGCTTTGCAGGCTACATGCAGAATGCCTTTGTCGTGGCCGACTGCTACAACACGGGGGCCGTCACCGCATCGGGCGCCGATTGCGGCGGCCTGGTGGGTTCGTTCAACTACAGGTCTTCGGCTGGCGGCGACGCTCGCCTTGAGCGCTGCTACAACACGGGCTTGGTCGCCGGCAGCGGCAAGCGTGTGGGCGGCCTGGCTGGCGATGTGAGCACTAGCATTGAGTTCAGCGCCTGCTACAACACGGGCGACGTGCTGGGCGGCAACGGCGACTATGTGGGCGGCTTGGCTGGCTATTGCCGCACGGCCGACATCATCGACTGCTGGAATGCAGGCAATGTCGAGGCCAGCGGCAGCGCTGTGGCTGGTATTGCCGGCTTCACCCAGGGCCGTGTGCAACGTTGTGCCAATGTGGGCAACGTGACTTGCACCAGCGCCACTGGCAGCGACAGCCAGGGCAATGCCGCAGGCTTGGTGGCCCACGGCGTTCCTGAGATTGCCGACTGCTACAACCAGGGCGATGTGAGCGGCCCGCAACTCACGGCTGGCCTCATGGCTACCGTGGGCAACAGCAGCACGGTCATGAACCGCTGCTACAGCACTGGCAATGTGCACAGTGCCGTGCCCGAGCTGGCTGGCGCTATGGCTGCCGACGGCGACTACGTGATGATGGGGCTCGACAGTGTGTACTACGACCGCGAGACGTATACGGGCAGGCTAAGCTCGACCGACTCGATGGCCACGGGGCTCACTACGCGTGAGCTTTCCATGTGCGACTCGCTGGGCGCTGCCTTCCAGCTCAAGGAGGGCTTCTATCCCACGCTTGTGTCGATGGCGGGCAATGCCTTGCTCGACTTCTATGCTGCCACCCCCGTGCTTGGTCCTCTCGACACGCGCGACAACGTGCACGGCACGTTTGTGGTCGGTACTCCCGAGGGCACGGTGTGGACGGCAAGCCCGGCCATTGTCACCTTCGACGGCGTCAATGCCATCCCCACTGCAACGGGTGAGGTCACAATCACCAAGACCATGGGCGAGCTGTCTAAGAGCTACAAGCTCACGATTGCCTCTACCACAGGTGTGGGCGGTGCAGTGGCCGACAGCCCTGTACTGAGCGTGACCTACTACGACCTGCAGGGCCGTGAGGTGGACGCCAGCCACAAGGGTGTGCTCGTCAAGGTCGTTCGTTACCAGAACGGCGTGACAAGGGCCTCCAAGCAAGTGGTGCGTTAGCGCGCCACGATGGCCTGCCCAGGGCTCTTGCCCTGGGCAGCACCATGCGTCACGTGATGGCGCATCAGCATCAAAAAAAAGAAATCCCGTGTGGCAACGTTATGGTCGCACGGGATTTTAAGTTTGGTATTTTCTGTAGGCAGTATTTTTGCAGTAGGCTTGTCGCAATCACTGCTGCTCTGTCTCGCCTTTCACGCGATCTTCGTCAATCTTGAGGCACAGCTCCTCGAGTTGCTTGGGCTCGAGCGTGCCAGGTGCGTCGAGCATCACGTCGCGGCCGCTGTTGTTCTTGGGGAAGGCAATGCAGTCGCGTATGCTGTCGAGACCGGCCAGTATCGACACAAAGCGGTCGAAACCGAACGCAAGGCCGGCGTGTGGTGGTGCGCCGTACTTGAAGGCGTTCATCAAGAAGCCAAACTGTGCCTGGGCACGCTCCTCGGTGAAGCCCAGTATCTTGAACATCTTGTCCTGCAAGTTGGTGTCGTGAATACGCAGGCTGCCGCCGCCCACCTCGATGCCGTTGCACACAAAGTCGTAGGCCTTGGCCCTCACGCGCTCGGGGTGCTCGTCGAGCAACGGTATGTCGTCGGGGTTGGGCATGGTGAAGGGGTGGTGCGTGGCCATGAGGCGCTGCTCCTCGTCGCTCCATTCAAAGAGCGGGAAGTCGATAATCCACAGGCACTTGAACACGTTCTTGTCGCGCAGGCCCAGGCGGTCGCCCATCTCCAGGCGCAGCGAGCACAGTTGCACACGGGTCTTGTTGGCATTGTCGCCGCTCAGTATCAGCACCAGGTCGCCGTCGTTGGCTCCCATCTTGGCCTTGAGCTCGGCCAGATCTTCCTTGCTGTAGAACTTGTCGACGCTGCTCTTGACGGTGCCGTCGGCGTTGTATTTCACATAGACCAGACCCTTGGCACCCACTTGCGGCCGCTTCACAAAGTCGGTGAGCTGGTCGAGCTGCTTGCGGGTGTAGCTGGCGCAGCCCGGCACGCAGATGCCGCCTATGTAGGCTGCATCGTCAAAGACGCTGAACTTGCCTTTCTTCATCACGTCCATGAGCTCGACAAACTCCATGCCAAAGCGCAGGTCGGGCTTGTCGCTGCCGAAGCGGCGCATGGCCTCGGCCCAGGTCATCTGCTGCAGCTTCTCGGGCAGGTCCACATTGCGTATCTTTTTAAACAGCATGCGCGCCATCTCTTCAAAGATCTCGAGCACGTCGTCCTGGTCGACAAAGCTCATCTCGCAGTCGATTTGTGTGAACTCGGGCTGGCGGTCGGCTCTCAGGTCCTCGTCACGGAAACACTTGGCAATCTGGAAGTAGCGGTCGAAACCTGCCACCATGAGCAGTTGCTTGAGCGTCTGCGGGCTCTGCGGCAGTGCATAAAACTGGCCTGGATTCATGCGCGAGGGCACCACAAAGTCGCGTGCGCCCTCAGGCGTTGAGCCTATCAAGATAGGGGTCTCGACCTCGATGAAGTTTTTGGAGTCGAGGAAGTTGCGTATCAGTATTGCCATCTGGTGACGCAGTTCCAGGTTCTTGCGCACACACGAGCGCCGCAGGTCGAGATAGCGGTATTTCATGCGCAGGTCGTCGCCACCGTCGGTGTTGTCCTCGATCGTGAAGGGGGGCGTCAGACTCGGGCTCAGCACGTTGAGCTCGCTGGCTATGATTTCGATGTCGCCAGTGGCCATTTTCGGGTTCTTGCTCGAGCGTTCGGCCACTGTGCCTTTCACTTGTATCACATATTCGCGGCCCAGCTTGTTGGCACGCTCACACAGCTCGGCGTCAACGTCGTTGTTAAACACGATCTGCGTGATGCCGTATCGGTCGCGCAGGTCGACGAAGGTCATGCCGCCCATCTTGCGGGTGCGTTGCACCCAGCCTGCCAAGGTCACCACTTCGCCTGCGTTCTCGAGACGAAGTTCGCCATTAGTCTTTGTCCTGTACATCTTTCTTCTTGAGATTATTGTAGTTTGTTATTCTTGTCTATATCGTGCAGCATCGCGCGCCTTAGCCTGCACCACAGGCTATAGCCGGCGAAACCAATTCACAAAATTACAATATTATTGGCACAATTGGTAATCATGCCCGAAAAATTTAAAAAATTGAAACAAAAGCTTGCAGAGTCAGAAAAATGTAGTACCTTTGCAACGCATTTTTCTGAGCGCTCGCGCTCAGCACACATTTTGCACCTTCGGGGTGTAGCGCAGTTGGTTAGCGTGCCTGCTTTGGGAGCAGGAGGTCCCAAGTTCGAATCCTGGTACCCCGACTAACTGAAACGAGTGATGATCGTCAGCAATTTAATGGTCAACACTCGTTTCTTTCCCAATTCCAAACCAGCCAGTAGGCATTAAAAAAAACGAGTATTTTGCACTTTCTTGACGATTTCTGCTGAATCGTGACGAAACAAAACTGCAAAATACCTGCAAATTTTTAATCGCAATGGCTACTTCCAATCTCTATCTCGATTGCAGGGCAGTTGGCAAAGGCCAACCTGCACCCCTAAAAATCTCCATCAACAAACGAGGTCGTACCGCTCTCATTCCGCTTGATGTACGCATACTTCCAAGCCAGTGGGACAAGAGGGCAAGGAAAATCATTGACCACCCAAACAAGCGCTACCTAAACGCTTACATCACCAAGCGCAAACTGGAAATCGAGGCTATCCTGCTTTCCATGTACGATGATGCTTGCACCAGAATGACTGCACAACAAATCAAAGAATACGTCTGCGCCAAGCTGAAACTCAATGGCGCTGTCGAGCAGTCAGACTTATTCGCAGAACGTTTCTTGCAGTTTGCCAACTCAAAGTCTGCAAGCACCAAGCGTGTCTATCTCTACACCTATAGCCGGCTGCAAGCATACCTTGGCAAGAAACTCCAAACTTTGCAGTTTGAGGACATCACAACAGAATGGCTCACCGAGTTTGAAAACTTCCTCGCAAAGACCGCAACAAAGAACACCCGAAACATCCACTTGCGGAATATGCGTTCCGTGTTCAACGAGGCAATAGATAACGGGGTGACCACATTCTACCCATTCCGAAGATTTCCCATAAGACCAGTTGCAACCGCCAAACGTTCCTTGTCGATACTTCAACTTGCCATGCTATTCAATGCCGATTGCGAACTGCCCGAATATCTCGACATCTTCAAGTTGGTATTTTACCTCATTGGTATCAATGTAATCGACCTGTACAACCTCAATGACATTACAAGTGAGGGGAGAATTGAATACCATCGAGCCAAGACCAAGCGTTTCTATTCAATCCGTGTTGAACCAGAAGCACTTCAAATCATAAATCGCTATCAAGGCAAGAAGCGACTGCTGAATATCAGCGAACGTTGCTCCAACCACCGCAATTACATTCATCGCATAAATGAAGCACTCCAACATATCGGCCCATATACCAAACATGGCAGAGGTGGCAAGAGAAACTACAAACCTCTTTTCCCAAACCTCACAACATACTGGGCAAGGCACACGTGGGCGACCATCGCTGCCGAACTTGACATTCCAAAGGAAACTATCGCAGCTGCACTCGGTCACTCAATCGGTAACCCAACCACCTCTATATATATTGATTTCAACATCAAGAAAATTGACGAGGCAAACCGCAAAGTCATTGACTGCGTGAATGCAGCGCAACTTGTGTTGTGGATTACTGACTACATTGAAAAAGTGACATCAGCATTTACTGCCAATGCCACCAATCATTAAGGTTTACGAAGCTCCCAGTGCCTGTCATGGCTGGGGACAAAATGGGAATAAAAAAGCGCTGGCTGCCCGCGAGGGTGGCCAGCGTTGCAACTAATTAACCTAATAAACCTAATTAACCTAAAAATCAATATGAGAAAACCTACTTTACAATCTTCTTGAGCTTGAGTATTCCGTACACGGCGCCGCCGAGCAGCAGCACGGCCACGGCCGCCAGCAGCCAGCCGCCGAGCTTCATTTTGGTGCGCTGCCACTTGCTTAGCTTCTTCTCGACCTCCTTAATCTCGGTCTTGGTCACGGTCACAATCTTCGGAATGGTGTCGCGCACGGTGTCGGCGATGTAAGTCCTATTGATGGCTTGCAGGTGGTGCCAGGTCTCGTGATAGACGGTGTCGCCGCGCTGCACGATTATCACGCTGTCGCGTCTTAGCAGGGTGTCGCGCACGATGTTGGTGCGATGCTCCACGTTGGTCTGCGTGACTACCTTGGGAACCTCCACCACCTTGTATTGTGTCTTACATGAGCACAGTGAAAGCAGCAGGACAACCATGGAGAAGATGATTGCTATCACGATGCACATGCTTGCGCAGCCCTCGTGCTTGCTGCCGATGTCGTCGTCATAATCCTTGCCCATAGTCTTTAACCATTTAAGCCTGCGATGTATTTCCCCCCTATGCAGGTCAGCTTGTTGCGCCTGTGTCTTGGGCTGTAGCTCACGTGTATCCAGTCGGGCTGCATTTTCTTGTTTGGGTACTCGTTAATCACTTGGTCAAAGGGGAGACCCAGTTTAACAAGCAAGTCAAGCAACTTCCTATTCTCCTCGGGGCGGTCGCTCACAGTGTGTATGTCGGCTGCCTGGCCTACAACGTGCTGGCTCGCTGCCGCGCCGTGCACGGCCTTGTTGAGTGCTGGCGAGCGGTAGCCGCTTGTGACTACTATCGGGGCGCCCCAGGCTTCCCGCAACGGGTCGAGGATGTGCTCGACCAGGGCGGTGAGGTTGGCCTTTACGGCCTCGGTGGGCTCGTTGTCAATCCCGAGCCGTTTTGCTGTTGCGCTGCTTGTTAGCTCGCGCATGGAAAAATGTTTCATTTGATAGTTCATGAATTTTTTTGATTAATCTTTCTTTATTTTTTGGGTAAACGATTGGCAATGGTCTCTTCAATCTCGTTCAGTTTGCGCTTGGTGTATAGTGTGATGCCGAAGATGCTACCGCTGTAAAGCAGAGCCTGTCCGAGCACCCACAGTACAGAGTCATGAATCTCGCCTGCGGGTGGAATGATAAATCCTGCGGTGGTGATTGCTATGCCGAATGCGAGCATGCCTACAGCACTCCATGTCGCAACGCTGTCTTTTTTATCTGGTTTCATAACTTTTTTTTTAGCAATAGTGTCATCTTAGTCTTGTTATTGGAGTTGTAGGCCCTGCTGTGGTCTTTGAGCGCCATTGCGAAATCTGTTGGCACCAATCGAGCATGGCCTGCGCATACCAGAAGTTTGACCTGTTGTATTCCGTGGAGCTATTCTGCGAGCCTCCGAAGGCCACGCCCAGCATCTCGTAGGCTTTGAGCACGCCAGCACGCATCGCGCCTATCTCGATCCACTCTCCAGCGCTGCCCAGCCACCACTTGCCTGCCTCGATGGAGGCGTTCCCATAGGCGTTGCAGTAGCCTGCCGCATAGCCCGTGCCCGTGCCGTAACGGTCAACGATGGCGGCCGTCTTAGCCTTGCCATCGAGGTCGAGCATTGCGTCGAAGTATTTGCTCACGGCCGCGCCCACCAGCTGCGATGATGTAGCCCAAGGAAGCGAGACCTGGATAGGGGCGAGCACATAGATTTTTCCTGCCACTTGCACAACCACGCCACAGCAGGCACCGAGGTGGGCGTTAGCGGCCCAGTACTCGGGAACAACAAAGCGTTCAAAGTGGTTGGCAGTGTCGTGCTGTAGCAGAAACACGCCGTTGCTCCTTGGCAGGTAGCTGTCCTGTATCTTTCCTGCGAGCGACTGTAGCCCTTCGTAGTTTAGAAACTTTTGCATAATCAGAATAAAGCGTTAATCTCTGAGGTGGCGATGGGTGTGTAGAGCTTGGTGGAAGACTTGCCCGTGTCAACGATGTAGAGGTCGCCCGTGTCGTCGTCGGCAAAAAGGAAAGTGCCGTGTAGGGTTATGGGGCTAAGTGCCGCAGGGCTGCCTCCTTTCACGACTTCTTGTATAGTGTTTGTTTCAAGCGATAGCACATAGCCCTTGTAGCTTGTGTCAGTCGATATGCTGCCCGTAGATGATACCTTGCCATGATAGCAATCGTCCTCGCCAGGGGCATTTGCCACAGCCACTCTGATAGCGTCCTGTTTGTACTCCTCGAGTAATTCGTCAACTTCTGTTGATGGGTAGTAGTCGACAAGGTCCGTTTCAGCTTTGAATGAGCCAAGCTCTTCCCATGCACCGTTTGTGTAGACGTACTCGGTGTACTTTTGTGTAGTGCCCTTTGATGTCGTCATTGCAACGAGGTGTATTTTGTTCTCGTTGCCGCTGGCTGGTTTGTCGGGCAGGGAGCTCACGACAACGAACAGGGTGCGGTCGATGGCGTTGATTGAAGATGTAATTTTGTTGATGAGCTCGGTGCGCGTGTCGTTGAGCAGCTTGTTGGTAGGTGCTCCGTCGGTCTGCCCACCAAGCGACGTGTAGAGCTTGGTTAGGCCTGCTGTGCTGGTGTTGCCCGTCGAGTAGGTGGTATCCTGGTAGTTAATTGTTCCCGACGAGCCGTCTGCTCTTGTGTAGGTGAGCGTCTTGTTTCCGCTCCCCGTGATGTTTTTAATTGCCTCATTCTTTGCGGCAAAGTAGCTCTTGAGCTTTGTGATGAGGGTTTTGAGGCCCTCGAGTGATAAAAATTTTGTCATTGTGTTGAATTTTTATGGGTTGATAAATAAGATTTCTATGTCTTCGTTAGTGATAACCATGATGGTGTCGAGCTTGGTCTTGTCGCTGGTGCTCATCAGGCCGTGCTCCTGCTGTGTGGCGTCGGGGTAAATTGTTTTATTCTCAACAGCGTCGAGAATTTCCTGCACCTTTGCGCCTGTCTGTTTGAGTTTGTATGCCATGGTCTTACCTCCTTGCTAATAGATAATCACCGCCTGCAAGCAGGTCGCCCAGGTCGGCGCATTGCAGCACGTCGGCCTCGAGGCTTCCCTGCGAGATGCTGAGGGCGTGTGCCACGATGTCGAGCATGTACTTCTGTGCCTCGTCCTGCGTCATGGGATAGTCGCCGCCTGTGCGGCACACGGCTGCCATGGTGTAGCTCCCGTCTGCGTCGGTTTCCTTTTGTGCGATATGAAAATACAAGTGCTTCATCATTTCGGTTGCTTTACGCGCCACTCGCCCCAGGTTGAGGCGGTACCTGCGGTGTAAGTCCTAACAAGATAAATGGTAAACGGATAGAGCAGCGTGATGCCGTCGGTCTTGAGTGACCAATCCACGCCTGCGGGGTCGATGCCGTAATTGTCGTGCAGCCACTCTTGCATCTCGGTCACGCCGTCGCGCACTTGGGTTATGGTCCTTCCCTGTCCCTTGATGCGCACGGTGCCGCTTGCGAGGCCATCCTCACTCACCGATTTGGCGGTGAATGTTTTCCCGTCCATTTGCCGCGCGAAATCTTGGTTGTTGCCCGTGTAGACGCTATCGCCGTAGACAACATTGTTCATGCGCTTGGCCGTGAAGCCGTACCAGTCGACGTAGGCGGCCGAGAGGTTGTCGGCGTCGGTGCACACGCTGATAGGGGTCATTTTTGCCTCGCTCATGTTGACGTAGTTGAGCCCGTTGGGCCCCAAGTCGTAGAGCTTGACGCCGTTGTTGTCGTAGTAGCTCAGCACCGCGTAGCCACCACTGTCGACACCGAAGCTAATATTTCTTCCTTTCTCGCCGTACACTTCCATCATTGTGCCCGATGCCTCGATGCGTGCGCCTGTCTCGGCCGTTTTCAATTTTCCCACCACGAGGTCCTTGTCGACTTTGGTGGTGTCGGCGTTGAGGCTGATGCGGCTGTTCGCCCCGTCGATGTGGATGCCCGCGGTTTCCAGGCCGCTGGAGAGCTCGGTGACCGAGAGCTTGATGTCGCTGGCCGATTGCTTAATCTCGCTGGCATAGGCCGTGGTCACTTCCTGCGCCATGCGCCAGTCACCTATTGCAAAGCTCTCGCCCGCGGCCTTGGAACCTGCACAGCACAAGATGTCGTTGCGTGCCCACGGGTCGTCGCCCGAGTGCCTCTTGCCATCGGGGCACTCCACCATCATGGTGGCCTCGGTTGGATAGGTGGCGTTGACCCACAAGTCGCCTTGGTCATAGGGCGGCACGGGCTGGGCCACAAACACGCGTCGCTTGCCGTCGGCCGTGTCCTGCGCGCGCTCTGCCTTTTCAAGCGAGGCAAGCACATCTTTGTCGGTGATGTTCAGCCAAAAGAATTTGCCGTCGACCTGCTCAAAGGAATAAGCGCGGCCTCCGTTGTCGCGTGCAGCCTTGTTATAGTAGATGTCCTTAACGTGCTCGAGCTTCATGTCGTCGGTAGTCCATGCGCTGGCTGGCTCGTTGTCGAGGGTGGGAACCTGCTCGCCGAACCACAGCACCACCTGCTCGTCGGCCTGTGCCTTGATGTCGTCGATGTCGGCCTGGTGGGCTTGCAGCACGTCGTCGAGGGTCTTGACCTGCCCGTCGACGTTGAGGGCGATGCCCGAGGGCGAGATGTAGACCTTTGGAAAGGGCAACGTGTAGCTGCTGATGGCCTTGTAGGCGGCGATGAACGGGCTCCCCGTGCCTGCACCAGCGATGATGATAGCGCTCTGCCGGTCGGACTTGGTGCGGTTGCCCAGCACGGCTATCTTGTCGCCAGCCTGCGGCTTGCCGCTGCCCTGTGCACAGTCCATCTCTTTTCCTGTCGTGTCAATATACGACACGCTGATGTAGTGCTTGCCGCCCACGGTGCCCGTGTCCCACACGCGGCGCCACCAGTAGTGCTGCGTGGTGGCGTTGAACGTTTGGCAAATCACCTGGTCGTCGACGGCAAAATCGTTTGTGATTTCATTGCCCTCGCTGTCGCGTGCAGGCCAGCGCAAAATGAACTGCTTGCCGTTTGCATCTTCCTTGACTTCAACTTCGGTGATAGTGGCCTCGGCTGGCGAGAGAAGCACCTGGCCGCCGATATGGCGCAGTCGCTGAATGTCGAGCTCGGTCACCTGCAGCTTGCGTCGCACGGTGAGGTTGTCGACCTCGGCTGCCCAGTTGCCGTCGGCATCTTGATAGAGTGCCGCGCCAGCAGAGCCGCTTTGGAATGTGCCCGCCGTCAAGCCCTTGGCAAAGTTAATCGCCTCCTGCGCCGTGTCTTCTTTTCTTGTATGCAAAAAATCGCGGTCTACTCGCTTGGCAGAGAACACATTCTTATCTGTGCCTGGAGTGTGATCGTTAGAGGCAATAACATACAGTGTCGTGTTGCCACTTTGATAGCCGATGTACGTCACACCATTCATTGTGATTTCGTCAACCTGCTTCTGCAACTCGGCTCTACGTGAATACTCGGCACTCTCGCCAACTATGTACTGCGCACCATCATAGGGAATATCAAGTTTTATCTCAAACCCAAAAATGCGTGACACACGGCCATCGGCAAAATATGTGGGGTTAACCAACCGCACCTTGTCACCAATACCAAACGAATTATCATTTGCCCAATCGTTATCCATCGTGCAGGTGTAGGTTGAGGGGTCAATGCGTGACTTCTCCAAATACTCCATTGCCTTTTGATATAACTCTTGTTCAGCAAGTGCCACAAGGTCGGTCTCTTCCATCTTGGTCGAGTCCCAGTTATAGAGCATAAATGTATCACCAACCTTTGGTCGCAACACATCATCTGGGAGCGTTCTGCCATAGTCCTC
This sequence comes from Sodaliphilus pleomorphus, assembly GCF_009676955.1. Lineage (GTDB taxonomy): Bacteria > Bacteroidota > Bacteroidia > Bacteroidales > Muribaculaceae > Sodaliphilus > Sodaliphilus pleomorphus. The sequence continues at coordinate 2,469,926 of NZ_CP045696.1, forward strand.
GTTCACAACGACCTCAAAAACTTGTGCAGCCATGTTCCACTCGCTTCCATTCTTCTCGTTCACACCAAGAGGGTTGAACTGGCACTCGAAGTCCAATCCGTTCAGACTGCCGGACTCAAATATCATGTGCAGGGTTTCTTCTTCCAGCACATAGTCTTTGCTGAAATGAACATAACTTTCAATCTCTGTCCCTTCAATCACGAGTTTGCATTGCGACAGACGATAATATTTCTGCGTGGTAGTCGTGCCATCTTCGTTGACCACCGTGTCGATATACTCGTCAACCTTACCAACCTTGATTACATTTCGAGGATAGACATCATCGAAATCAACCCTACCCTCAATAGCTTTCGCATCATTCTGTTCGCCAATATATCCATTCGGGCAAAGGTCAACAGGCAACATCAGCCTGCGCTGTACCACACCTTCTTGCGTCACATCGGGGTCGCTAACCTTGCGATAGTTGACAGGGAGGTTGCGCTCCGAGCCGTAAGCGTACAGGCGAGTAAAATACTGCTGCTGACTGTCAGAACGTGTCATGCTGATAACATTGTCATTCAGCACAAGGTCAGTGGCCACAATCCCACTACCTCGTTGTTCACACTTGCCGAAGTTGATGATGTTGTCCTCAATCCACCACTCGCACTCAAAGGCTTCGGCAATTTGCGTGATAGCGTCTATAATCGAAGCACTCTGATAGGTCACAAGTTTTGACGAAGTGAGGTCTATCGTATCGTCAAACGAGACTACATAATTAGTGATTCTGTTGTACTTGAACGATGCATCGCTTGCGCACAATGCGTCGATGTTCCTCTTGACCACATTTGCGTGTGTGGCGATTGTTGAGGTTAGACTGAAACTCAACTCGCTTGCCGACAACTCCGGGCGGTATTTGAGTAGTTTGTTCTTGAACTTCATGTACTGAGCATCAAGCCGCAACTGGTAGTCGTAACCTGCATTGGTGGCATTATAGGTTGGAGCCACAAGGTCAACGAGCTCAAACCAACCAAAGCCATCGATGTCGCAAAAATCACCAATCTCAAAGTAAATTGGACTGCCAGACGTGAAGTTAATGCGAGCGTAATGCTCACCCATGATTTCTCTATGAACGATCGAACCGCTGCATACTGGGAGTGTACAGCGTGTCCTCAACGTGCCGTTGCTGTAATATTTGATTGCTATTGTTCTCATAAGTTGCCCTCTCTTTCTCCGGCTTCTCCAGTAACTGCAACCGACACCTCGTCATTGATATACGTGCTATCGTTGTTGCGGTTTGCTGGATTTGGTTCAGTAAGTTTCAGCGAAAACTTGGCCAGCCCATTCACAAAGGCCGTGAACTGGTTGCACGACACATAGAGCATCCGATACGTCACTGCCGGCTGATACTTTGTCCTAATGTTCAGTTGACCAGTGGCTAACTCGGTGCAGAACGATTCGTAGCGGGTGAAAAACTCGCTCATGCTACCAGCTGTGAGGTGCATTTCAAGGGTCACATCACGACTTGCCAACTTCGGCAATCGGTTGGAACTCCTGCTCCCATGTTCAACACGGACATCGTTGCTCAACCGCTCTTTCATTGGCGCAGGGGTCATGAGGGCAGAAATGGCACCATCGCTGAGGCTTATTCCCCAGCGAGTATATGCGTCATACCCATTAATAGTCAAGTCGCCTGTCATAATCAGATGTTTTTGGTTTGTTCTACAATCTTGTCTATCTTCTCACCAAACAGCGAGGCTATCTTGGTGTACTTGGCTATATCTTCGAGGAAGCCATTGGAAATGAAAACCATATTGCGTATCTCCAACAGTGTTTGGTTGCGTGCCGTGGTCAGAACAGACATCCCGGCCATATACTCAACCACAAACATTACTTGCGTGCTGATGTTCTCGCCTGCTATTTGCAGGGCAGTGAAACGACCATTCAATTGCTCTGCCGTGTCTTGGTTCATAGCACCAAAGCCTTTCGAGGTTGCCTCTTGTGAATACTTGTCCGCATCCGCAATCCCGATAGCATCATAAGCGTCCTCTTTGAGCTTCTGCATTTCGTTGTAGTAGCCTTGGTACTCTGCCTTTAACTCACTTGCCTCGGCTTCTGTCAGGCCATCACGCATATATTCAGCAAATTTCTTGTACCAATCCTCCAGTTTCTTGGCAAACTGACCTTGAACAATCGAGCGTAAGATTGCCTTGCGGAACATATCTTCCACGCTTTCAATCACGTCACTCGCTTTGGTCTCATAACTGCTCAACAGATTATTCAAACCACTTTGAACGCTGTCAAAAGAGGTGGCAGTGATAGACTGGCGCCATGCGTCCTGCAACTCTATCAACTCTTTGTAGTCCTCTATATAATTGTTCAAGTAGTCGGTCTGGTCGTACTTGCCGCCATTTATGATACGCTCCCAAATATCAGACAGTGTAGATACTTCGGCAAGTTCCTCAGATGATAATTTCCATAAGTCACCTGCGCTACGCACATTATACTGCTTGCCGAACTTCCTATACAAAGCCTCGTTGATACGCTGATAGTCATTCTCTGAAAGATCTTTGTTAATATAATACTCATTTGACCGGTGAGCAGCGTGATACCTCATCTTTGCCGCAAGCATCGTTTGGTCATTGTCTGTTTGCTGTTTTGCGGCCTCGTATGCACGCTCATAGTATTCAGTTGCTTGGTCTCCTCCTGATTTTTCGATTTCATCTTTCAGCCCATCAATTGCATACTGCAAAGCCTCATTGCTACGCTCCAGTCGTTCAACAAGTCTGTTCACTTGTTTGCTATTTCCTTTAGCTGAGAACCAACTGCTGAACCCACCAAACGTAATTGCGTCGAAGATGCTGGTTACCCCATCGACCAATGAACGGCCAATCTGCTCCAAAAACTTTCCGCTGAGAATGTTTTTCAGAATACCTCCCACGGCTTCAAGGATAGCGTCTATCAGTCCACCGACAATACCACCAATGCCTTGCTCTTTTAATATATCAAGCAAGTTGAGAATCGCACCGATAATCAATGAGATTAGGTCGGATTTGCCTTCAAATGCTTTGCCAAGCATTTTTGCCACCGTGTCACTAATTTTCTTGGTTATCTGCCCTCCATTTAACTTTTTGTCAAGGTCAACAAAAGCATTCCAGATACTGGACAACGAACCGGAAGTCATAGCGTTGAGCATGTTGTTGACGCTATCAAGCTGTCCTTTCAACTTTCCAGCAGAATCTGCGACTTGCGATTGTGTATTTGCTACATCTGAATTTGCCTCATTAAGTGCATTATGTGCATTCTCATTTTCTGCAACCGCTCTATCATATGCAGCTTTGGTAGCTTTTTTCTGTTCATCGTTTCCTTCTTTCTGTGCATCAATCCATGCTTGCTCTGCTTTAATTATAGCATCAGCGGTTTCTTTCGCCCTACGCTCTGCTTCGTTACGTGCTGATAAAGCATTTTGATAAGCGTCTATCTCTTGTCCGAGTTTGGCAAAGTCAAGGTCTTTCCACGTACTTGTTCCAAACTTACTTTGGATTTCGTTCATGGTTTGGAAGAAAGCTTGCTGGTCTGAAATTGACTTGGACTTAAATTCGTCAGTTTTTGTGAACTCACGCATCGCCCCAAGAGTCTTGTCCATTTCATCACGCATGATGATGCCAAATTCACTGAACACCGTTGTATAGTTGATTTGCCGTTCCAAATCATCAGATTTGCGACTGGCTGTTTCATGACTCTGTTCTTGACGCATTTTTGCCGCCTCAATCACATCGCCACTCTCGTTGGCCTTTCGTATTTTCTCAGAGTATTCAAGAGCTAATGCAAGTTTCTGCTCCTCATATGAACCATACTCTTTAAGGTAGTCAGCAAGTGCTTGTCGGTCAGTTTCTGATTGTTCCTCAACCGACCTGGAGTACTCCAACATAGCTGCCTTTATTTGCGATGCCTTCGCTTTCTTTTCATCATCGGTCAATTTTGAATTAACAGATGATTCGTTGAATTTTTTGTCTTTTGTTGCAGGGTTGGTTTCCCATAACTTTCGAGCATCGTCGATCTTCTTTTGCTGCAAGTCCTCATAATAACGATCTATCTCTGTGATTTTTTTCTTGCGGTCAAGGTCGAGCTGGCGCAGAACTTTTTCTGTACCATCCTCCATTGCATCAATTTCGGCTTGTTCGGTTTTGTAAGCCAAATCTTTTGCATTACGTTTTTTTTCTAACGCTTGCTTGCGTTTTAGCTCATCAAACTTTTGTTGATCTTGAATCTTCTGTTTGCGCGAATATACTGCTTGCTTTTTTACAGAACTTTTAGAATTATTTTTTTTGATAGTTGTATCACCACCAAGCCCCTCGTAATCGCTCTTGGCTGTCTTTTCTTGTTGACGTGCCTTGTTTACTTGGTCAACAGTGGATTTTGGTGAATTTTCAAGACGAGACAAATCTTTTTGTGCTTTCTTCCATCGTCGTCTTGCAGCTGCCTTTGATTTCTGATAGTTTGCTCCACTTGTCCCACTATCTGATGAACTAATATTTTCACGATTTTTTTGTGCATTCTTCAATCGTTTATTTGCATCGTTTGCTCCGGTTGTAAGAATTTGAAAATATAGAGGCAAAAAAGTTGCTCCACTTGCAATCCACTGGGATCGCATGTTCAACAACATATTCAAAACTTTCTGGCCCTCGCTTACCTCTAACTGCAATTTTGGATTGATTGGGTCGTTGTCGAGCTGGTTTTGCAATTTATCCATAGTGGTCTGCACTTCAGAGATATAGCCATCAAGATTTTTTGTTGCCTCATCGAAGTTGAGATTATCTTGGTTTGATTGTAGCAAATAGACTTTATACACTGCCTCGTTGTACATGTCTGAGATATTCTTCCAGGCATCAACATTTCCATCAGCTTCCTTAATGCGTATTTCTATTGGCTTGGCCTCATCTGCTGCCTGCGCTCTTGCCGCATTCATGGCATCGAGTTTTTGCTGCAATACCTCCAGTTGTGCTTTTTCTCGTTCAATTTGGTCGAGTACCATTTTCGACGCTGCTCCAGCGCCTTGTCCTGCGTTTTCTACGGCTCGCTGGATACGGGCATCTTTGTCAGCGATTGCAGCAGTTAAGCTCTCAACTTTTTTCTTTGTATCTTCGTAATCAGCATTGTCCATTGATTCGTTAAACTCCTTTTGCGCTTTTGCAGCACCAAGAGCCGCCAACTCCTGCTGATTGTATTTTTCAGTAAGTTCTGGAGCAAGTTCCTTTAACTCGTTATATGCTTTCGCTTTCTCATACTCGGTGGCTGTTTCAGATTGAATTGTTCTGATTAACTCGCCCACCTTATCCTTATGCTCTTGGATTTTCTTGTTCTGCTCATCTATCGCCTCATTAGTCTCATGCACGGCACGCTCGTGAACGCTCTCTGCGGTCACAAGCTGATAGACGGCATAAGTCACACCCACAATCACGGCAGCAATCCAAAAGATAGGACTGGCGAACATCGATGCGTTCCATGCATCCTGCGCACGTTTCAGAGCCATTTTGACTGAAGCCAGCACACCACCCGAGACAGCGTTTGCCCCCTCGGCTGTGGTTTCCATTGTTGTTGCAGTAGTTTCTGCAATCTTCGAAGCTGTTGCTGCTTGGTTTACTGCCACATTCTTTGTCCGTGTCGCTGCATTGAGATTTGCAGCCGCAGTGTTCTGCATCATCGTGGCTGTATTCAACTCAATCTGCGCCGACTCTATTTCAGTCTGGACTCCACTTTCTCTTGCCGCAGCAACCCTCGCTTGCGCTGCAGCCACAAACTCTTGGGCCACCACAAGTTCAGATTGAGCCGCAGCCTCTGCTGCTATTGCTGACTCGGCCTCCGTTGCCGCTGTCTCTGCTACCGCCATAATTTGTTGCTGACGTGCTGCTACCTCGTCACGCAATGAAGTTATCAGGACAGCTTGCTCTGCTGTTATCTGACCCTTAGTGACCATTTCCTGCAAGTCAACCTCAATCTTTGCCTGCTGGGTTGCCATCAGTTGGTCAAGGGCAACAATCTGCTCCTCGTAGCTTGCTGTCATTGCCGAGGTTTGCAAGGATTGAGCAGCGGCAGTTCCTGCAATAGATGCCTTATAAAGACCATAGGTGACTATTAAGCCTTCAAGTGCAGTAATGTATGGTTGCACCCAACCACTATCAAATCCTGCGTTGAGCGCATCCGAGATTGACTTGCCGAAGCCAATCATTTCGTCACCGATTGGCTCTAAAGCCTTAAATAGATTGTTTTTGAGCAGCTGGGCTGAAGCACCTGCGGTATCAGCCATCTTTTCGTATGCCGCCTCCGCTGCTCCTGCGCTATTCTGCATTTCAGCATAATCTTGCCGTGCGACCTGCGCATTTTTGCCAGTTAATCCCAGTACACCCTGCAATGCTTTCAGAGTTGACAAATCTTCCTTTAATGCCATGTTAGAGCCGGCTGACTTTTGCGCAACTTCGTCCATCGCATCAAGGAATGTTTTGCCTTCAAATGCCGCATCGCCCAAACTCTTAGTAGTGGCAGTGATAGAGTCACGCACTTGACGAATGGCTATTGAGGTCGGTGTTCCCGATTTTGTCAGAGTAGCAACAGCCGCCAGCACGTCCTCTATTGCAATACCATAGGTTGCTGCGATTGGAGCGACCTGCGCAATAGAGCGCCCAAGTTCGCCCATCGTGGTTTTACCAAGACGAACAGTTGTAAATAGCAGGTCATTAACATGAGCAGCCTCGCTCGCACTCATACTATATGAGTTGAGGATCGTGGTGATAGCGTCAGCCGTGGTGAATGTATCAGTAACACCACCGATAGCACCTTTGGCAGACTCCCGTAGCACGTTCAGTGCATCTGCACCATGATGGCCAGCAGACTCGATCTGATACATCGCTTTTGCCGCCTCTGTTGCCCCAATAGGAATTTCAGTGGTCATATCAACCACCTTTGCCTTCCATTTACCAAGGTTTGCGGAAACATCTTGCGACAGGGTGCTGACCTCTTTCATGGCTCGATTGAACTGCCCCATTTCGTCTATCAAACCCTTCAAGAAGCCACCACCTTCAAGCATGGCAGTTATACCAGCCATGCCCATTGCTATCTGTTTGATGCTACCAATAATGCTGTCTTTGGCTTGGCTGAACGTTCCACCAATGCCGCTTCCTGCACGCTCAATTGCAGCCACCGAACTTTGCACACCATTTTGCGCTCCTTGCAAACTGCGCAAGAAGTTGGAGTTATCACCACGTATGTCGAATTTTATTGAAGCCATCTATTATTCCCAATTCATTGATTTGATTCTTTCCCATGCTTCAGGAGACTCTGCCTTGATAACATCATGGTCAGTAGCGGTAATATGCGCCTTATGCATTTCGTCTTTCGTGAGGTACAACGTCTTAACGCTGTCCGCAATCATGAGTTGCAAGTTGACATAACTTATACCCCAAACAACGTAGTCAAGTGTCCAACCATAACGCTCGCAGGCATAGTCGAGCAAACTGCCGTAGATACTCTTTCCGCCAAAGGTTACTGAACCAGTATCTTTCTTAACAGAGTTGGCTTTGCCATATCTCTCGCTCTCTTGCGCAATGCCAAGATGCTTCATGAAAATATGCGTTTTCTCGGCAGTCAGTAACAGAATGAGGATTGTTGCCAAATCTTCATCGTCAGCGTTATCGTTTAAGTACTTGATTCTGTCCTCAACCAAATTATGGTCAAAGACTTCTTTCTTCGTCCGCATCGTGTGGTATGTAATCAGTCGGCAACAATCTTCTCGCTTTGTATGGACGAGCCGAATGGCTTCAAGGTACGGATTTACCATAACGACATTCCTATTCACTTCAAGACTTTCCATGAGCCGCTGAAGCAAGTACATCTTGCCCAGTGTTACTGGGTATAAATAGAAATGCCGATTGCCAACGCTGAACCCTTGCGGGCGTTCTATGATGGCATCGGCAATATCCATGTCCAGATATTTCTCTTCGTCCATATCAGTAAAATTTAGTGGCAAAGGTTGGATTCGCACCAACAACCTGCCGATTAACCACCGGCTGCTCTACATACTTGAGCTACCTCGCCATGTCGCTGTTCTCTCCTGCCGAACAGCAAAGGGGTGTCTTTCCACACGTCGGCTGAACGCTTTATGCTGCGATAGGGGTGCATGTAATGTCGGTGATTTCGTCACCTTCCTTTGTGACATTGATAGTACCCCACTTGACTGCGTTGCCCGAATCTGGTTTCAGCACATCGTGGGTGTAGGTCACACTTGCACCATCAGAAGCATTATAGACTTCCTCGCAACTGACTGCACTGTTGTCAATCAAGCAGCCTGGAGCGGTGCTATCCTCTGGTACTACTGCAACAGCATGTCGGTGTGATACAACCCCATCGACATCAGTGAAAGGCATTACGCGTTTTTTCATGCGACGAATGCCATATGCGAGAGCGTACTTGTTTGCCTTATACTTCACATCTTCGGCTTCACCACCTTCGATGAGGGCTTCAAGTTTATCTCCCTTCTCCGTACTCAACTCGGTAGAATCTTCAATGGGCGTGGGGATTTTTAGCCACTTTGCGCCTTCGGTCTCCAGATCTTTGATGTAAATAGAGCATGTGCCCCAACTAATCTTTGACATTTTAATTATCGTTTATATGTTTATATAAAATTTTATTGTTAATAACGTGGTGCTGAATATCGTCAACGGCTATCACTCGTTGGGTGTCAATCTCAAATCGGAAATTCTCGCCACTGCCAGTTTCCAGCAGGTCAAAGGCAAGGCGGCAAATTTCTCGGCAACGACCAACATTCATTTCGTTTTGAGTAGAGCCATTCTTGGTTATAGACAAGTCCTTCACGTAGATGTTCACGTTCACAAAGACTTCTTGAATTTGCGCACTCTGATTACTGAGTATCGAAATCACGATGTCCTCCTTGTCGGAATTTTTGGGACGTATCGTTTTGCTCAACACACCAGTCACAGAGTTTGCCAACTCCGAGCCTTTTATGAACTGGAAAAGGTTGTCCTTAACCTCGATGTCGCTAATCATAACTTAATCTTGTTAATCCTGTTAATCGCTTTGTCTTTCGCCTTGTTCAGATATTCGTCAACTTTGGTTCTTGCCCACGATTCTGTTGATGCTAACACATCCTTACTCTCTATGGCTTCCACAAACTCGGCATAATTCATTCCAGCCACAACCACAAGTGCATAGACATTGGCATACTTGCTTGCCAGTTCGTTGACCATCTTCCGACCCTCGGAAGCGCCTTTGCCACCTTGCCGGACAACAGCAAAGGTTGACTCAATATACTTCTTGCCGTAGTCATAGACAGCATAGCCAATCGAACTGCGCAGGTTGCCTGTATGGTCAATCCAACTATCTTCTGCCGATCTGTCTCGGATTCTCACAATGCACTGCTCACCGAGGTACGATAACGCTCTGTCAACCTCTTCCCTCATAATGTTGAGGGCAGTGTTAAAGAATGCGTTTATCGCTTGCTTGGGAGTTGTACACTGAATATCCATTACACCCAAATCTTACATTGCAGTTGGTATCGCTGAAACCCTTTTACTATAAACTCCGTCTGCAAATCGAAGTAGGTGACCACAATCTTGTCACCACGCTTGAACTTCCGGCTATTGGCAGGTAAATATATCGTGTAGGAATAACTCTCGGCAACCCCGTCCTCAAACTGAATTACGTTGGCAGAACCAGCAGGTTTCAAGTCACACTCGCAGTAGTCCACGAGTGTTCTCTCGCCCTCGTGCGGGTCGCCATTCTCATCCACATACCCATCAGTCATGAGCCAATAGGCGAGGCGGTGCGGTTTCATTTTGAGAACTCCCATTACAGACAATCTCCCACCATTACCATCGGTTCGCCATCGTTCACCGCATCTTCACCGATAAGTCCGTAATAATGGTTTGCACGTGCGAGAATGCGGGTCTTATCTTTGTCAGTCAGTGAACCGATAGATTTGTCCGACTCCGAGAAATTTATAGCCATAATCAGTGAGTAAAGACAATCAGCAAGCGCACCGATATAGGCTTCACTCTCTGCCACAGACTTCGTGAACGCAGCATCTTCAAGACCACGCTTGACCATGATGTTCTCTACAATGCCAACTGGCAGTGGATATAAAACTTCGTCGATTAACGCCTGCTGAATTGTCTTAGCCATAGCAGTAAGGAATAATGTTAGCCGTTAACCTTAGCGGATTCTGCGGCAGTCTTGAGAGCAGCCTCGTCCTCCTCACTCAACTCGTTAATCTTCTTGACGATTGTTGCGTCAGTGGCGTTCACTGCAATCGAAATGCCTTGTGCCTTCATAACCGCAATAAGCGCAGACTTGGTGTACTTCGCACCCCAAATGGTCACATATTGGTCAGTGGAATCGGCCGCCTCGGCAGTCTCATTCACTTCCTCGCTTGCATTAAGGTCAAGCACATAAAGCTGATCTACGTCCTCGATAATCGGTGCGGCAAGGCACTGGCCAGTGGTCTTTTCAACCAGCGAAGGCTCGTTCATCGAATACTCCGAAATCAGCTTGAAATCGTCAATCAGATTGTAGTTCACTCCGTTCACTCGGTTGCGGTCCTCGGCAAGTCGACCATAGACAAACTCACCGACCTGCTCATTGCAGACGAAGATAACTCGGTTCGGATTCCAAGGTTTAACATTGGTGGGAGTGCCATTTTTCTCGAACTTGACCGTGCGGTTAATGACTTGGAACGTGATACCAAACTCATCTTCCATCGCTTGGTCAAACTTGTTCGTGCTGGGAATTGGCAGGACACTCTCATCGGTGTAAACTCTATCTTCCATGTCAGCCACAAGTTCACGTGCCTCACGGGTCTTGCGCAGAGCATCGTAGGTTGACTTGGCAATCCACACCTTGATAATCGTATTTTGGTCCTCCTCGGCTTTCTCAAAGACACGGCGGAAATCACTGATTGTGACCACTCCCTTGTCGGCAGTGCCAAACGTGTTCTCGTCAAGATAGCCGTACTTCAAGCGCATCAGTTGGTCGGGGTGGTCAACATCGGGCATTGCCACGAAACCATTGCTGAAGCCATAGAGGAACGCATACTCCATCAACTCATCGAGACCAGCATCGCAGGAAATTGCATTGTCAGCAAGAATGCGGGCGATACGCTGTGCGTTGCCACCTTGCGCTTCCATTACCTGCAACTCGGTAATCTCACTCTCAATAAGGACACGGGCGATACCGGACTTCGGCAGCTTGCCGTTACCTGTGTGCACCGTCGGGCGAGACTTCAAAGGCAGGGGTGAATCCATTGCCACGAAGTCTGCGGCTACATACTGCGAATTGACCGAAGCACTCTCCCACTTGTTGTCAGCCGAGAATGTCTTTTTCAGAATTGCTGTATCCTTGTGGAGATACGTCAGCTGATTGCCTCGCTTGTCGTTGATTTTCTCAACGAGCGTGGAAAGTAGTGGGAAGAAGCGGTCAAGATACTTCTTGAATAAAGACGATACCTTTTGCATAACTTCTTACATTTTAATCGTGAGTAAACTTCAACTCGGGGAGAGCCGACTTCAATGCCGTGAGCATTTCAGCGGTCAGAGGATACGGACTTGCCACATCGTTGACCTCTCCCTCGTACATCACACCAACAAGCGGTTCGCTCGCAGCGACCGTCGACTTGGCGACACCCTCGTAAACGTAGCCTTTGGGCAGTGTGCCGTATGCGCCATCAGTGACAGGCATAGGCTTGCTGACCTCGTTGGTCTCGTCACGAATAATGAGTTGACCCTTGCGGATAAACTCCTCGGTGTAGCCAGCCACTTCAAGCATACGGCCACCGATAACGGACTTGCCGTACACACGAATGACGATTGGGTCATTCTTAAACCCAAACGACTCTTGAACACCTACATCGTGTATCATTTTGTTCTTCTTTTAGATTGCGATTTAGAACTCTTTCGCCAACTTGTCGAGTTCATCATCAGACATTAGTTCAACTTCTTTCTCTTTGTCGGCCTTTGCTCCCTTTGCAGGCGGCACAGAACCGAGCTTACTCAAACCATCGTTGGCTCGCTCTTGGTTGAGTTCATCAAGGTCAGACTGCACTTCCTCGAGATATTCCTCAAACTCCTCATCGTTCTCGAATTTCATTCGGGCAAAGGCTTTCATGGTGCGCTTACCGAACGACCCTGTGTTCTCCAGCAACTTCTGCAACTTGGACTGGCGCTTGTCCGTGGTTTTCTCGCCCTCAATCTTGTCAAGGCGGTCAAAGAGTCGCTGCGCCCACGCTGGGGTCTCATCATCGGTAGTTGTCTGTGCCTTGCTCCCTTTCTTCGGACTTGACTTGAACGGTTTTGTGGCAAGTGCATTTTCATCATCGCCATCGTCGCTATCATTGTCCTCGACAGGGTGAGCATCCTTATATGCTTGGATTGCTCGACTTGCAGCCGACTGGCTGACTTTAAGGAAAGGAAGAACCGCGTCCACCGCTGTTTCGATAGCTGCGTTTACGTCCTCATCCGAGGCATCTTCTGCGAGTTCGAGATTATCGGACACTGCGTCTGCGATACTCTCTAACTCCTTTTTGTTGAAACCGAACGCCTTCGCTTTCGTTTTCAATGATTTCAAGATTAACTGCTTCTTGTTCATTACTCTTGCTTTAATAGTTAAAAATTGGTCTACCGTGCGCCTTGACGCAAGCAGACCAACGAAACCCATTAAGAGCAATGAGCAGGTAATTTCGTCCAGTGCTGGTTGCGTGCGGCTTCACACGCTTACGTCCGTAAAGGTAATTAAAATATTTGAAATTCAAACATATTTCCTAAAAAAATTGGTGGTACAAGAAAAAGTCTTATACCACCATCAAAATCTTTCCAGTTCTTTCCAATTCTTTCAAGACTGGAAACAATTACTCTCCTGCAATTATCGGGAATGGATATTTGCCATTTTCTGCCAGTTCGTCAATCAGTTCCTTGTACCCACGCAGTGCAATCAGCACGTCAAATGCTTCTTCTTCATTGCAACGTTGCGCTTGTCTGATTGTCTCAATCGCCTCAGAGAAAGCGTCACACAGAAACTCCTTCATGTCCTTGTAGCCTTTCTCATCACTCAACTGCTTAATGATTTTTGTAAGCAGTGGATATTTTGACAATTCGAGCGTTTCCATCATGCAGGGTTGAAATCCTTGAATACTTCCACAAGCACATCAACTGGATAAGCGTTCACAGTCTTGTTGTTCACGACAACCACATCTACATCAATGCCTCTAATACGACAGACACTTCTCGCTACTACCGAGTAGTAGGAATGTTCTTTGCGCCCAATGGGAATGTGGTTCGTCTCAACATAATCCGCAATCGTAGAGGTTTGAGGATTGCTGCTCACGACAACTCGCTGTGTTGGCTGTACGTTGAATCGTTGCTCCAACTTGGCGATTCTCTTGGTCAATTTGTCAATCTGAATAGCCGTGCCCTCTATGACGGCCATCACATCGTCACGCTCAATCATACTTACCGGCTCTTCTGCGGTTCTTGATTGAGGAATAACCTCTGTGTTCATCCATTCACGGAATGCGGTCAAGTCTCTGTTGCTTTCCTTGTTGATTAACTGCGCCACTGCTGTTTCAGTGACAAAATTCATGTTTCTTTTTGCTCTTTGTGTACCGGCTGTTTCGCAACGCAACATGACCACATCGCCCGTCTTGAACGACTTCTTCACCGAGGAGGGATTATAGAACCCCATCGCCCGGCAAAGATCGACAAGACAGAACAGCGGCACAGAGCCTGCACGCACTCGGATTTCTCCGAATTGCGCATTGCTGAAAATCTTGTAGTTTGACATTAGTAAGAATTGTTTGACATGCGGCACGAAAAGCGGTGTGCCACTTCCCGCTGTCAAATGCGTCTTACTTGCGCACGAGTGAGCCATTACAATTCACTCACGGGGTTGTCACACCGATATTCGTTTGTGGCTCGCTGCCACAAGTAAGATTTATTTGACATCATAAAGATACAAAATATTTAGCGATTGTAGGCTATTAGATGTCCAATAAATCACTACAAAGATAATCAAAAGTATTTGAATATCAAATAGTTTAATTATTTTTAACTTTATACTCTAATATAAACGCTGCAAAGATACTAATTTTGTCAATTCGAACAAAATTTTCTCTTAAAAATATGGGAACTTTCGTAGCGATTATCGTAGGGCTTGCCATCTTCGGCATTATCATGGCAGTCGTGAAAAGCAACCAAGAGGACGCTCAGCATGAACGTGCCAACCAAATGGTTCAGCAAGAAAAGGACAAACGTGCCATGTTAGACCAAACGCTTGCACGCATGAACGAACTAAAAGAAAAAGCGGCTGGTTCTGATGTGATTGAGTTGGGAAACGGCAAAGTTAAAGTTAAACGTGCTTACCTTGATGCCAACTTCAAAGAGGGTGCCATCATGGACGAAGATACTTTCTTCGCCAACGAGGACGAGGACGGATATGTTACGATAGACGAGTCCAAATTCAAGTTGATGCAGGTTAAAAAAGACGCTTACGAGAGTTCCAAGAAACGAATGACCACAACCGTCACTTTGAACAATCAAGGCATATCACAAGAAAAGGCTGGAGATGAAGAAGCTGCTATAGCCACATACGAAGAATGTATCAAGACTGGTTATCCAGCAACCCATGCCTACGACCGTCTATTGGTTCTATACCGCAAGCGCAAGGACTACATCAGCGAGAAACGAGTTTGCCAACTCGCCATCGACACTTTTAAGAATGAACAAAAGTACAAAGACCGACTTTCCAAGATTGATGATTTACTGAATGAGAATTAACTCGCTTAGAATTGGCTGAATGAAAATGTTGTGTATAGTGATAGGGAACACTTGCTTGTCACGCAGTTGAGAGAAAGGTGGCTCGGCATCACTGCAAAACCACCCGCTAACATAGGATTGCTTAACCAATAACTACTTCATTGCTATATGGTCAAATGCGGTACACACTTTTCTTAATCCTATGTAGTCATTGACATAGATAAACTCACCATCATGCAGTTGCAAGCAAAGCGATGGCTCATCTGTCATTGTGTCGGTTGCCATCGTGATGACTGCATATCGTTGGTGGTTCATTTCGTTCTCGGACTGGAATGCCGTGCTCGCTTTCACGTCAACCCATTCTCCAACCACACATTTCAGAGCAAGCAATTGGGGTCTGAGTTTTCCTCTGTGGCGTTCCAAGTAATATTCCAATCGCTGAATACTGGTGCCAACACTGACACCATCATAGACTGCGCAAGCCTTTACTTTCTTCTCATCGTCAAAGTAGATATTGAACAAGTCGCCTTTCTCGTGCCAGTTGGCATACTCTGCACTATGCACCAAGTTCGGATTGTCGATTTCGCAATAGCCATTCTTGCCAGACGAACTCCACGGATAGTTTGCGTCAAAGCCTTTGAGCCGCCACTTCTTGACCCTCGCCTTGAAGTAGAACGCACCACCTTCACATGGTCCGCAATGCCCGAAGTCACAGAATAACCGCTCTTCCTCGCCTATGCACTCAAACATGGATTGATATGCAGCTGTGAAAGGACCTCCGCTCACGCTCAATACCACCTCATCATCGTCGCCCTCCACGAATGGAACGTACGGATGGTAGCATACTGAAACGACATCAGGTGCCTCTCTATATCTGCGGTCAATGATGCCTCGTTCAAATGTCTGTGAACCTCGATAGTAACTTCCACACACCAAGTCACCAACTTGTGGCACACCAGTATGCAGGTTGCGCTCAATATCTTCTATCAGCCTATTAGCTTTTGCCACATCAGTAACCGACACTACATAGCGGCGGTCATATACTGGGTTTATCAGTTTCAAATCGTCTATTGTCACCATATCAGTCTTGCTTAATGAGTTTTCGTTTTTCTTCGTCACGCATCCAACCCTCATATCGGCTCAATCGCTGCAAGTGTGTCTCAATCTCCTTTAAATGATTTTGCAGGTAGCGGACATCATGGATTGCGTATTTACTTCTTGCTCTACTGAAATACTCATGCTTCTACGATTTCTTGGAGTTGATTAATCACGTTGCCTAAATCCAAGTATGACATATCGAGGGTGTCGATGTTGTCACTCATCTGCTCACCTCGCTCGCTATACTGCAAGCCTTCGGGCATATTGTCGTAAGCCTCTTGCTCATCTTCACGGACAGCATCTATCTCAGCCATCAATTCAGTCAAACGGCCAATGACTTTCTCTAATCTTTTTCTTCTGTTAGCGTTCATGACGTTTAGTTGTTAAGCAGGTGGCAAGGCCTATGTCTCACCACCTGCGGTTCTTGAAAATGTTAGGCAGCAAAGTAAGCCGAGAGTGCTTGCTTCTTATTCACTCCGTAGCCAACCACTTCGCCATTTTTCTTGACAGCAGTGATTGTCCAGTAGGTCTTACCTTTGCGACCGGCCTTCATCATCGCTCTGCGAACGTTCAAGCGAGAAGCGTCTTGAACACCATCAAGTGCGTTTTCCGGCGAAACGTTTCCGCTGTTGTAGTCCTCAACGCTCACAGCAAAGTAGAAGAACGAGGTCTTGCTCTTCTTCTCTTTCTTGGTCGGCTCATCAGTAGCAGCGGCCTCTTCCTGCTGGACTTCCACTTGCTCATCAGCAGTGACAGGTGCTTCCTCAACATCGGTTGTCTCGGTCTCGGTCACGGCAGCAGCACGCTCGTTGTCTTGCTTACGTAGGTAGGCGAGCAGCGACTTCAAGCTGCGTCCGTTAGCGGCCTTCACGTAGTCATCGAAAAGACCTTGTTCCTCACACAACGCACATGCGGCATCATAGTTGTTGTTCACGAAGTTGGCCTTAATGGCCTCTTTGATTGCGTTTACTTTCATTGCTCTTGATTTTTATATGTTTCTTTATTACATTGTAAAACTACAACATTTTAGCGACATGGCCAAATTTTTTTCGGAAAAAATTCACCTTATTTTACTGATTACCAAAGATTTAACTTTTACTAACTGCAAAAAATGTACCGAAGTACTTTCCCAAGCATTCGGTACACAAAGAGCAATGTGTAGACAAAATGCCTACCATTGTAATAAAGAAACGATGCAAAATTACAAAAAATCTTGTAATATCTCGCTATCCGTTAAGAAATCTTCACCATAAGGATAGAAAGTATTGGCCAAAGCATCCATATAGTCCGGACTTCGCTTAATCCTCGCCACAATGTTTTCTTTCTTCTCTATGATGATTGACCCATTATTGGACTGGAAATGCCAATGCGTCTCTGTCATTTCCTCTGCCAGCTTGTCATTTGGTGGCAAAGCAGGTGAGTAACCATTCTTCGGGTTGAGCCAATCTCGGACACACCAGTAGAGGTACGCTCTCATGTTAGCGAATGTGTACTCACCTGTAAGGTCGTGCAGGTGTCTTGCGCTCTCGCTGTACTTACACGAATATACATTGGTGTAGTCAAGTTCTTGCAGCCGGCTGAACACACCAGCACCCTCACCAATCGTGTCTATAAATGCCTTGTCCTTTTTGCCGACAAGTTCATTGATTATCATGCCAGCCACGTGCATATGATCGGCTTGTCCTGCTGACTGGTGTGCTTCAAATTTCTCCACATAGTCGCCAAATCGGCAGCACAGCACACTGCTATCCCTACCCATGCCAGCAACGTCACTGCCGACATATTTAGGACATCGTGGTACAAACTCACGCTCTTTATACTCCAGCCAGCGGTTATTAGCCAACTCAATCCATTCGTAAGGCACGAGGACGTCTTGACTGACTTTCGGGAACATTCCAAGTACCTTGATGCGGAATAGGTCATTGGGGCGGTATAACGCACCCTCCCATTTGAAGTCGCCATCACCCTCGTTGAAATCATCCTCTCTAATTCTTGTGCACCAGTTTTCCACCTTATCCTTCACCCACGGATAGTCCACTTGCCCAGGGATCGTATTGGTCTTGGTCACGACATTTTCAGCATTAAGGGAGTTTAGGCGGAATGCCTTGAAACGGCTGGACTTCATCGCCCTCGCTGCATAGCCAGTCGTAATGTTGGGATTGAACACCAAAAGCAACCGCGAGTTACCTTGCAAGTTGCCCTCGATAGCATTGAACGTGTTCTCGCTGATGCCCGATGCCTCAGTCACTACAAACATGGTATTGACAGCGTGAAAACCAGACCATGCCTCAGTCTCATCGCTTGCCTTAAAACCAATCAAGAACCACTCTCTATGACTGGTTCTGATACCACTTGACAACAAGCGACCAGGCAGTACGTTGTCACCTGCCGCCCGAAACAATCTTGCGATTTCGGGTATCATAATCACATCAACTTGTCGTCCTGTTGGTGCGGTCAGTGCGACTTTTGTGTTGCCAACCAATTCCCCAGATTTGTTAAATCGTGGGGTCAGATACAGGAAGCAGAGGGCAGCGACTGCCGCAACAAAGTCTTTGCCCCGTGCAGTTCCGCTCGCAACCGCAGTCATGGGATTGTGCTGAACAGAGGCAAGAATTGCTTGTTGCTCTTTGTCGAGCCTTGCCTTTAAGACGTCACGGGCGAACTTATTCCAGTCAGCTCGCCACGACATCAGTAGTTTCTGTTCACGACTTAACCCCACTTTTTTTATTTTGTTACATTTGTTTAATCATCATCGACAGGCAGCGACCTCATCAACTCCTCGAAACCATTTATGCTCACATCGTTCTCGACCTTTTCGACATAGCCACGCTTCTTGCCTTTCGTCTTTAAGAAAAACAACAAGGTGGTAATATCTCCGTCCTCTATGTGGCTGATGAGTTTCGTCTCTGCCCAATCGAGTAGCGACTCTTCTGCTTCCTCGAGGAGCTTTTGTAATGTTTTCGACTTTTCTCGCCTACGATAGAATGTCAGTCTATTGATGCCAAGTGCCGAGCAAGTTGCGCTGATATTGCACAACTTCTTCTCATACATTTTTGCGATTTCTTCATCTTTTATCCTTCTAACCATGATTTTAGATATTGGTATCTTTTTGTTATCTCTCCACAGTCGACAATTGTTGCTCGACTAACTGCGGTCTTTTCACCTTTTAATATGGGGATTAAGACATAATGCGCAAGCATATATCCAAAATCTTTACTTGCACATGCTGGTAGTGCATTAGGAAGAGTGTCTACTGCCATGACTGATATATTCTTCTCATCAGCAAATAACGGCATTTCTGCATGAGAAAAGGGCGAATAGTCATAGAATGGCTGTGCATGTGTTGACGGACGAATCGTACACGCAATACTACCGTTGATGTCGCAAGTAACGTCGGCTATCACCCTCATGCGATTATCGTTTGCCTGCATAAGCTCATCAGTCAGGAATACTGGCGCTTTTGTATCCCAGTAGTGGCAACTTACCAAGATGTCGTACATCTTCGTGTAGTCCATGAATTTGCTCTTATAAATACTTGGGTGTAGGTGGTATTCTGTTCGGTCGTAGTGTCCGTCTATAGAAGTAACCATCTTGTCTGAACCCACCCTATCTACAGCAATGTTTTTTCGAGAGAGTTGGCCAAGAACAGCCATCGCACCTTTTGCAGCACGTCCACTGCCTGTCACAAGAATTCGGACTTTGTCATAACGAAGTAATTGGTACACTTTAGCAACCTCTAATGTTAAGTTATTAATTGTCCATCGTTGATTTGGCTTTGGAAGACTGAACTTTCCGTACTTTAGTCCATACAGGCGAATCGCATTATAAGCTCCGACAGCACCTGCATAATAACCAAACGCAACACACCTACGCCCGTCTTCACCCAAGATATACTCATAGTCAGTGAGTGTTATTCCTCGTCTTATAAGCGCTCTTAGCAACTTTTTGTTGTATGGCTGTTTTTTTGCAATATGTGAGAAAAACATATATCTTCCACCATACACCAGCTCGTCTGGAGTTACTTCTTTTATACCTAAAAGCAGGTCGCAATCATCCACAACATCTGAGACAGCAATACCATTTTTTATATACTCATCATCGGCAAAAACTCGCACGTCACTTGATTGAGCAACAATCTTAATCGGAAAGTTGCTTTGCAACCATGCAGCTTGTTGCGGTGTCAGCGCAACACGATTATCTACCGGTGTCTTTGTCTCTTTAATCAATCCAATCTTCATTGCTCTAATTCCATTTGCTTTTTAGCTAAGTTCAGTAGTTTCACGAACGCAACACCACTGGACGTAATATCGTACTTCTTTCTAATTTGGTCAATCAGTTGGAAGTAGAACTCCTCGTTCTCTGTTCCGTCTGCCAAGACTACAATGTCACTCTTTCGTGTCTCATTATCTACTATGCCAAGAACCTCCTTTAACAGCTTGATGTCGTTGTTATACATAATCATGGTCATAGTGTAATGCTCGCTCTCGATAGAGAACGATACACCGCTTGTGTCAACTTTCTCTATCTCGTTGATATTGATATTCGCAAAAGCCTTGAAGTCGATGCTTTGTATCTGCTCAATCATCTTCTTCAAGATATTCTGATTATCAGTCCCATGCAGAGAATTGTGCGACAACTGAAGGGCGATGGCTTCATCTGCATCCAAGTCTTTCTCGTCTGCCCACACGACAGGAACTTTCCGCATTCGCAGAACTTCCGCCGCACGCTTTCTGTGGTGCCCACTGAATATCACATACCTGCCATCTTCGGTCTTGCGATAACACCCAATGGCGCTACTCAACCCACCGCTGATTCTGATGTTTTCAACCAGTCGGTTAAATTCCTCATCAGTCATTTCATTGGCGTTCAACTCTGCCTCATCAAGCAGAGTTATATCTACCATGTCGATTTTCCACTTGTCGGTCATTTCATCTTGCTGATTATATCGTTATACTTTTTGACTACATCACTGATTGACCCAGAACTGCCAAGCAGCGTTTCGTAAAGCAGGTGGTTGCGCTCGACCGAAACTTTCTTGAACATTCCACGATACTTCATCGATACTGGCTTGTGCGTATAGACTTTGGTGTAGCAGGTTGAAATCTCTCGCAGCAAGATACGACACATCATGCGTTTCACCTCTTTGCTTTTCACACAGAGCAGGATTAACTTGCTAAGTCGAGGTATCTGATTGTTGGTACAGAAATCAGACAACAGCCAAATATCATAGTTCGGATGCTTCGTAAAGTTGAACCCAAGTCCACCGAGTAAATACTTGTCATAATACACCAAAAACGGGAAACTGGCTGTCGTGACTGCCTCAACTTTCTGAACATAGACTTCCTGGGCCTGTCGCAAAGTTTCACCATTGACATGAATTATCTTCAACTTACTCGCATCATCTATGACCAAATCATTTGGCGGCTCAATAATATTGATTCTGTTTTTCTTGTGAACAGAACGTGACATCTTTGTGGCCATCGGTTTGGTGGAGTAGAGATAGTGATAGCCAACCTTGCCAATTTTCATCATGCTTTCATGAAAAGCGAAGTCGCTAAACATAAGCACGGAAGTTCCTTCGGGCAAATTTTCAGTTACATTAAGGTAATGCGTGCGCTTCTTGCTTAATGAACCATCGTAGTCGCTATGCCTGCGCAATGCGCCCATAGCAGTATTGTTTTTGCTGTAATCGTCAAACTGGAAGAAAATCTCACCGCCATAGGCAATCGCATCATTCAAAGTCCCGAGGTGATATTCACATGACTCAAGAAACTTCACTATCCTCTCTGCCGATCGTGTCGCCCTCTCAATGGTCTTTTCCATAGCATTGATTATAGCCTCTAATTTCCGCTTGTGAAAAGCGCTATCACGAAATAAAAGTTGAACTTTCTTGAACACCAATAAGCACGCAATCTGTTTCACTGGGCTGTCTCCATTGTAGTCTTGCAGCCATTTGGCTCGATTGTCGTATGTTATTCGAACTCCATTGCGGACAATATCAAACAGCAAATTATTAAACTCATCGTTGCAAAACACCACCACAGACTTTGTCGCTGATAGCCTAACTTCTGTCGAATATAGTTGAGGGTTGACACACACAATCCGTGCCCCAGTATTCTTTAGCACGAGACTCATCATGGGGTTGCTTAGCGCCAATGACTTATGGTTCGTGTCGCTTACATCCATTCTTCTAACCGAGGAAAAGAATATCAGAGAGTGCGGCAACTTCGGCAAATCCGTTGGAACTTTGGTCCGCTTGACGAAATCAGCCACAATGGTAAACGTCTTGAAGTCGTCAATATCGTGTTTTAAAGCATAGTCGACAAAACGGTAAGCAAACATGATACAGCGCACCATTTCGTTAAAGTCAGTGGTGGAGTTGAATATGCGGAACTCAACTGTCTTTCTTACGAAGTAGGACGATATATTGACGAAATGGCGAATAAACCCCTTGTTATGGTTGCTCTCAAAGCAGTGTTCCAAATCACTGAAACTTTTAGCCTCACAAACTCGCAAGAAATATGATGTTTCGGGAGACCTTCGGAAGTGCTGTTCATCGCAATATGGCGGTAGCATACATAACTCCTTCAATATATTCGTGGTATAATAGGACAGGAAATAAATGCGCTTCAATTCCTCAACCTCCAAATCGCCAACAAAGATATGGACTTGCACTCCACAATCACGTCTTGCCACTGCACCATTGTCACGACAACTATCTACAACACGTTTCAGCGTATCTAAATCAGCGTGGCACAACTTCATTGGTGGGGTGTTAATCTCACCACCATAGCGAGCAGAAACAGTCCCTCTTGTTCCATCAGTATTGTGTATCACTTCTTCTTCGTCCCATGTGTAGGGCGCAGGTAGATACACATTATGTTTGTCGAGGTCGGCATACTCTATTTCAAGACCGAATGTTCGCTCTAAGATTTTCAACTCCATGCCAAATACAATTAGAGCGGAAGTAAGGAGTTGAACCTTGACCTGCTGACTGGATGCCAGCCGTGCTACCATTACACCACTTCCGCAAAGTTTTTTCAGTCAAACAGGGATATCTGTTTAGGCTGTGGGTGCTCTGGCTCTTTATTGTCGGACGCACCAAACTCCGTAACCTCAACCCCGGTGTTCTCCATCAACCACTGGGCGAGAATGTGTCGGTGGCAAAAGTCGCCAGGCTTCTCAAAACAGCACAGGGCAACATCACGTCCGCCGCTTATTCGTTCCAATACCTCAATTACCCAGTAAGGGTCAACATGACTCAACACCTCGTTACGATACCTTTGAGTGTAACGCTCCTTTGTGAAGATTGTGTCCTTCAAAATACTGTACTTTGGCGCAACTTGTTTCAGTGATGTGCCATAAAACCACTTGGGGGGGAATAATGCAACCCCCACCATCACCACATTGGCGGCGCTCAATCGCTTACCATTTGAGAAATATGACGTATAAATCTTCATTGTTCCAATACAAAATTACAAAATATATTTGAAAGTCGAACACTTTTTGCTCATAATTTGCTATATTTTCACAAAATTTCACAATTATGCTATGCCACTAAGTTTTCTGATTTGGAACAGGTTTGCATTGACAAGCGCAACTATCTCGTCATGATATGGCGAAATGCCATTGTTCACTCCTCTTGATTGAACCAGTTGGCAGTCTCTCAAATCTATCTCGATAGTTTCCATACGTTCACCACCTACTCTGGCAGACATCACAAGTGAGTTCTCTTTGGCAAAATACTTATTGGCAAATACGCAATGGTGCATTGCTTTCCCTTCTTCCTCAAATTCTGCTACACTTTTAAGCACTCCAATCACGATGTTGCCATGAGTGAACAGCAAGTCGAAGTACTTGTTCATCCTCTTAACATACGACTTGGCCAATTTCTTGTCCTTCCTTAGTTTCTCAGCTATTGTACGCCTCCTTTCCAGCTCCTGTTTTCGCCTAACTTGCTCCATCGCTCTGTCGTGCGCTTGTTTCAAGTTGGCAGGACAAACGAAGTGTCGATTATGAACGTCCTTGTCCAACTTGATTAAACTTTCTACCATATCAAGCCACATCACCACATCGTCTTTGCTTTTCAGTGGATAGTGGTTCCGCAAAACAATCTTCACGGCTGCGATATAGTTATCATCATGCAGAACTCTGCGATAGTCTAAAATTCGAAGCAGGTTGCCATATCCAGCCTTATAAAGCGTTTCCGCAAAGGGATTGGTAAGTAATAAACAAAAC
Organism: Sodaliphilus pleomorphus; assembly: GCF_009676955.1. GTDB lineage: Bacteria > Bacteroidota > Bacteroidia > Bacteroidales > Muribaculaceae > Sodaliphilus > Sodaliphilus pleomorphus. The sequence continues at coordinate 2,494,051 of NZ_CP045696.1, forward strand.
AGGTCGTAAGGCTGCATAGCGAACAGATTTTGCTTGTAGCCATTCCGTCTCAATACTGGCAGGACGCTCTTTACTCTCACAGCCCAATACGGCAAATGCCAGGCTGAATAAGAAACATTCCGTTTAATCGACATTGGCTCTTTATAATTGAAATTATCAATGTAGAAACCCATAATGCGTGGTCTTGCTAACACAATTAGTTTGCCATCAGAGCCAATCCAATGCTGAACTGCCTCATCGACACACAAGGTTCTACCACCGTTGACGGGACACGACCATTTCAAACGAAAGTATCTGCACACTTGCCAACCTCGGCAACTTTGCAGGACAACCATATAACACACCTCACTCGCTTTCTTGCACCGTGAAGCACGCAAGGTCAGTAAGGTATTGCAATGCGGACAGCGTACTTGCTTCTTCAAGCCCTGTTGCTGCCACACATGACCACACTCCGTACACTTGACTCGCTTACCAGTGTATAGACCAGTGTGTTCTACACCTGCGGTACGTGCGAACTCCATATCAGAGGAAGATAGAGGAGCAAGCCTCCTGCTCAACTCCTCCACCTCCCGTTCTCTCCTCGTTCTTGCTTTCATTGGTCACAGCATTAAAAGCATCTGCTCAATCTCATCGAATTCCACACCGAGGTTCATGCACATATCTTCCATGTCGGAGTAGTCGAGGTCGCCTGCTGACAGCAGGTCGCGGCACACGTTCAGTTCGTCTTGCAGAATTTCTTCTGCATCACACACGCTGCAATCATTATTGCGAGCGATCGTGTCAAGTAAAGTTGTTCTGTTTCTTTCCATTGCTCTTTGCTAATTATTGTTTAGTTTTATAATTTGTTATGTAGAACCTAATTAAATCTGAGGTGTTAGAGCTCGTCATGTAGTCATAGCTAAACTCATCACTCGCGCCTCGCGCGTTATGATAGCGCTCCGGGCGCTGGATAACGCGCAGCCAGATGTCGTTCAGCTTTTCGCGCGCTGCAGCTTTCGCCCTGTGGTTGCAAGCCTCCTGCGTAAAGGTGTAGATAACGTGAGGCTTATTGCCGTTAACATTTTTGTAAATAGCGTAGTCCATAACTTTGTTTTTTGGTTTGTTGTCTTTATTACTGCAAACCTGCATGGTAGCCGTCGAGCCATATCAAAAGCTCTGTTGGCTTGTAGTATCCGCTTATACGATTGTACAGCATTCCTCCCTCAATCACGCTGTTTCCAGCTGCTTTGCCATCGTGCACTGCAAGCGCATATACGTTTCGCTCAAACGAAGAAGCCGTCAGGTGCATATCGTTCACCCTGCAATACTCCTCCAGCTGTTTTAATGCTTGTTTCTGTGTCATAGTTTTTTCGTTTTATATGGTTAAACTTCTTTCTTCGGGAACACATACATTCCGAACTCAACCGTTGTGCCAAATGGCACCAAATCAAATTCTGGACTATCAACATAGGAACCAGTATAAAAACCATACGTTCTTATTGCTCTTGTTGCAGGTTTGAGGTAGCCATCTACTTCATCGACTTTTCCTGTTAGGCTATTGTACACCCCAAGCTTGTGCATTTTTGCAAAAGACTTGACATCCTCAAATCTCATTTCTTTTGTCTTTAATCTCATTGAGGGCACTCCCACCCATGCTGTTTCTATTGTCATTGCTCTTTGTGCCCGTTAAGCCGATAGCGCAGCCTCTAAACGTTATTAGTCAAATCTGTTCGGCGTTGCGTAGTATCCATTCTGAATTTTAATATTTTACCACCCAGAACTCGCGCCCTTCTTCCTTTTCCAGTTCTGCTGCTTTATTAGACGCTGCTTCAAGCGTATCAAATACACCATAAGTTAAAACCCCGTCCGTTACGTGCCATTTTGCACTACTTTTCATCCCGTAGTTAGTATTCATAAAAACCGCTTAACCGTGGCTTAAATTGTTAATCGTGAAAACTTTCATACCTCTTAGATTTTGCAGATAGTATAAGAACCTTTACGCTTGTTGTTCACAAGGTGATAGTTAGTTCCGGCGACTTCGAGGTATAACCCGTTGACGATACACGGCTTCATGCCTTTATTTACTAAAGCCCAGTACAGGTTAGATACGAACCTTTTCTTGTTGCTGTCATAACTGATTTCGTTTGCAGCGTTTTGAATTTCGTAGATTGCTGTCATTGCTCTTCGTTTCTTTATTACGTTAAACTTGTAGTTGTTTTTGCATATACAAAACTACAACAATTATTTGAATTGACCAAAGAAAAATCCATTTATTTTACTGACTATCAAAGGTTTAACTTTTGCTAACTTTGGGGAATTAGACACACTTTTTCACTGAACATTACGCAACTTTGAGAAAAATTGGCTATCTTTGTCGAAAATTACAAAGACATGGAAACGATATACGACCATAATCCTACAAAACTGGAAGTCGAGAAAATAGGCTATCTCCCCAAGGAGCTATACTTAAAACTCGATGCCGACACAAAATATAGAGACCTTGCCTTACTCTTCAACATCAGAGGTGATAAAAAGAAGATGAAGCACTACATATCTCTTGTGCGTGACGATATGATGCGCAATTCTTTTTTTAGGACAATATATCATCCATGATTGTCCTAAACGATTTGTTACTGGAGCTTAATCTGTCTACCAACATTTTTGCACTTTCTCTTTTAACGCCATGTCTTTCGAGTAAACTCCTAATGTTGGTATAAACCATTTCTGAATAGTTTTCCTTTGACCTGTGGTCAAGGTATGAAAATGCTTCTTTGCTGCTAATTCCACACCTTTCCAGTAAAGCCTCAAAATTTCTGACTTCCACACCATATCCGTAACCTGAACTTATAATCAGTTGTTCGTTGATTGGGGTCGCACCAAGTTTCCTTAAAAACCCACCATACGTCCTTCTTGCACAAAACTGATTAACCGTTTCCATAGAAGTACGCAAAATCACTTCATGGTCTTTGTCTTTCAATAGCTGCCTCCAACCTTTCGCTTGCGCATGTCTTATTTCATGCCATACGCTCTCAATAGAATACTCTTGACCAAATGTTAATGGTACACCTCTTTGAATAGCAGTTAACGCACAGCGCAGTTCAAACATGGGATTATAAACAAGAGTTTCTCCGTTTTGTGTTTTCCTGCGAAGTGTATTATTGGATATGTAGATACGATTTCTCCTATTTCCGTTTTCGTCAAAAACAGGAATAGTTCTCATCATAGACTCCTCTAAATTCATTCTGTCTATATAGAAGCCATCAAACTCACCACGAACTTTATAGCCACCAGACCTAAATGTTTGTTCAAGGATTGACAACGCTTCTCTTTCTGAAATAATATCTACTCCTATTTGACTAATTGCTGAATTATAATATGATGCTATTGGACTAAAAATTGACGAATATGATGTTTCGACCGCATAATCATTTGCGTAGCCACGGTTGTCTGAATACCAATACGGCAGCGTGCCTCGCTGTTCTGCAACTGCCAGCCGCTCTTGGTTGTCCTGCACCCATTGCTTGAAACCAGCAGGAACATCAGTCACTTCATTCACGCTTGGCGCACTGGTATCGCCAGACCAAAACTCGCTCTCCGTTTTAAGAATCGGGATTGTGTAGCACATACAATTCGGGTGCCAGCCCATGAACACGAAGTCCTTTGGGTACTTGCCCTGTGCGCTATCACAGATGTCAGTAATTTCATGACTGAAACTCAACTTGACCTCAAAGCCGACAACGAAGTCCATCTGTTTCCAGCGCGTCTGTTCTGCTGTACGATAAGCCATATTGATTTCTGTCCTCGCCAGTCTGATCGAGCGGTACTCGCAATCTTGGCAGGTCACAGCTTGACCGAAACGCTCCTTATAATCTGCTTTCAGCGACGGAAAGTCATGCAAGTATTTACTCAACTGCTTAGACAGAGTAACTGCGCTTGTGCCTTTCTCAATGGCTGACGAGATGGCATGCTCCAGTTCTTGCTTGTAGTTACTCGACTGGTTCCACAACTTGGTAGACAAGTTCATTCCACGCTCTGTGCGTTCTTGGAATGCCCTCAGAGCGTCACTATTCTTTTGGTAGTACACCTTAGTTTTCTCACCATGTATCGTTGCTCCATACGACCTTAAAACGTCATTTGCCAGCAGGTCTTGAACAAGGTTACTCTCTTTCCATTCTGCCGATGTACCCGAATAGATTAGACCACGCATTTCACGAACAAACCTCTCTTGCAGCCGATTCACCGCATCTGCTGTCATTGGGTAGTCAGAGAAGCGAAACACACCACCAGCAAATCCAGTGCCGGTGGCTATCTTTGCCGCCTCAACATTCAACAGGTCATAGATATTCTGAACTGCCAACGAATATTTGTTGAGCCGACCTTTCAACTTCGCATAGCGGTTGCGTTGGTTCGGTGTTCTCATCTTCTCGGCTTATATTTGTCGTTGCAGCCATCGTGGTCAAGGAATTGAAGAAACTCTCGGAACGGACAACGGCAAAGAATAAGATGCCCGTCAAGAGCCTCATCCTGCCAATCAGTGGAATTGCCACACTCTCGGCACTTATGCTGTATGGTCGCTTTCTTCTGTCGTGCCATTACTTTTTACCACCTCTTGCTCTGCGATCGCCAGCACTGTCTGACTTTGAGCCACGATTTACAGATGATTTCTTATAGACCAACCCACGACTGGTATGCGACAAGTCCTTACCTCTGCGACTTGCCTTGCCGTACTTCTTGTCATGTTCAGCATTGGCTTTCTTCAACTCGCCACGCTTTTTCACCTGCTCGGGTTTGCTGTTGAACTCGGTGTCGTAAGCCTTTTTCTTCGCCCTTGCTTTTGGGTGAGTTTGGTAGTATTTTGCGCTACGACTTGACATCGGTCTTGACATTTATATAGATACAACCACTCACGATAATGTCGACTCCTTGTTTGTGGACATTATACTCAATATACTCGCCTTTTAGCAGTCCTGCATAAATTGACTGGCGGACACGCTTTTTTGTGTCGCTTATTAACTCATGTTGCGCCTTGACATATGAGCAGCCTTTGCGCTGGCGATAGTGACCAATTTCGGCAGGTGACACCGCAAATGAAATGCCGAGTTTCTTTGTTTCACGTCCTTTCTCTGACACCATGCTGAATAGACTTGGGTTAAGCCATGTAGCAAGACGGATAAGGTATGTTGCTATCTTTTCTTTCATAAGTCATTGAATTTACATAGCGCCCTCAAAAACGCTATTCATCTGAACGGACTTTTCTTTCGCTGATTCTTGCTGTATCTGCTCCAGTGTAGCTTGTGCGTCTTTCGACTTGCCAAAACGTTCGATACTCTCCAGTTGGCTTTCAATAGCTTTGCCACCATTAGCCTTCATGCGTAGGTTGATTTCTGCTTCTTCATTGCGCATAACGTAAGGCTGAATATGGTGGGTCACAATCACGTTATCAACCTCACTTGCCCACGCTTGGTTCATCTGTTTGATAAAAGCCTTAATCACGTTACACTCTCGCTCAAAGAACTCTATCATCGGTTGGCTCTCCTCGCCAGTGCGGAGCAAGGCATCCATCAGAACCGTCATGCGAGCGTCGTAACCTATATTGCCCAGTGCCATCATGTTCTTGAAACTGGTATCGGGCATTTGGTTGAGTTGCCAAAACAAATCCAGCGAGCGGTCTATGTGGCTCTTGGTGGCTTCCTGTGACTGGTTCCATGACACATAGGACACATCACCGCCATTCTGCACTCTGTACACACGTCTGGTCTCACCCTTTTCTTCTTTGCCCGCTACGCCTCCAGCTACTTTGAGGATTGGTGCAGAATTGTAGGCCACGACATCGCTGTCACGAGAATGGGTGTACTCAACGTCCTCACGCAGTTGCGGTGTTCCTTGCTCCCACGTGGGGTTGTCTCGCCAAGCATACGACCCCGGTATCTTGCCAATCAGTATTTCATCACCATAGGTCGTGTTGCCTTCACCATCCTCATAGACGATTTCGTCAACCCAACCTCGGTCAGCCTCTTTACGCCACTTAAAATGAGTGTCGGCAGTCCAAGTCTCAAAGAAGTCAACGTCCTCGTCCATGATCTTTTCAGTGTAGGCAATCGACATCGCTATCATGTCGTCATACTCATCAAGTAGAGGATACAGTACAACATCGTCATGCAGCGGCGAGAATGTGCGGCAGCGGAGCTTGTACTCTGAATTAAAACCATAGTCAGTGTTTTGTTTCTTTACCACATACCAAAGCGTGAAAATCTCACAAGCAGCAAAGAATGCGAAACCTCGCCTCATATTGACCGAGTTGATATGCGCTCGCTCATAAATGCGCTCAATCGCATTGGCTATATCTTGGCGAACTGCATTTCCCTCAATATTAGAGTACACACGTTTCACCGGCAGCGTGAACGTGAACTGGTTCACTCTCTTGCAGAGCAAACGTTCCAAACCGATTGCCAACCTTGCCGCCTTGTCGACCTTGCCGCCGCCACGCACCTTGTCACGTCTATCGTAAGTATCGTGAATAATGCGGTGTAGTTTGGGGTCAAGTACACTACGGAGATAACTCCATGATGGCGGAGTTGTCGACTTTTCTTGCAGGTCAGATATTATGGCATCAATCGGCCGATTGCGGTCTAATATCTCATCAAGTCTTTTCATTTTTCGTACGAAATTGCTGTAATTACCCTGTAAAGATAATGAAAGTATTCGAGAACCGAATACTTTTCTCACGAAAACTTTTCGAGCCCAAATACTTTCGAATAAAGAAACTTGTTCATCAATGGTTTCTCATAGCTGTTTCAGTCCGAAAATGCGCTTCGTTACTCCCAGGGCATTATCGGTCAACTGGCGCTGCCACGCTTGGTTCATGCGTGACCACTTGAAGGCATTTTGCTTTAACTGCGTTCTCAGTTCCTCGCTGGGAATCTCATCAAAGTACAGACGGATACGCTCATCTTGGTAGTCAAGTTCGATTGTTCCCCAATCCAACTCGACCTCTCTGTTCTCTGTGTTAACCATCTTGGTTAAGTTGTCAATACGCTCTTGCGCCTGCTTAATCTTTGCAAGGTTGTTGGTCAGTGCATAACTCGGGAAACCTCTGCGACCACAGAAGTCGGGTTCGAGCAGGTCTTTGGCGATTTTCTCATGCACTCCAAGGGAAACCATTTCGTCCACCTTTTCCTCATCGGTCAACAATTTCTTGCGGACGATTGCGTTGCACGCTTTCATCAACTCTTGCAACTCGGCCAGTTGGTCGACCTTCATCTGCAATCGCTCAATCTCCGCCCAACCTGTCAGTCGATGTTGGGTTGGGTGGGTCACTCGGTGAACGAACTTCTTCGCCCATTCATCAAGTTTCATTCGGGCATTACGCTCGGCTTCGTTGGCCTTCTGCATCTTCTTCACTGGAAACTTGGCAGGGCCAGTTACAGCAGGAGAGGCACAACGACTCAACGCACTCAGCCAACGTGAGGTTAGGTCAAGGTAGCGTTTCTCGAAGTCCTCTTTCAGTTCATCGGGAAGTTGCGATTGGTAGTCACGCAACTCGCTTTCCACGCTTGCCAACACGACTTCTGCTGCTCTGTCGGGTTGGAAACTGTTCCAGTAATGAGCGTCACATGCTTGCTTGCGCAAGGCTTCAACGCTCGGTCGTAGGGTAAATGTTTCTGTGTTCATTGCTCTTTGATTGTTAAGTAATACTTATCTAAAATCTCTTGGTATGCTTGAATCTTTCCTTGACGGATAGCGATACCAGTCTCGGCTTTCTCAACCTCTTGCAGGTTGGTGGCGAAAAGCGGTGCGCCTTGTTCAAGGATTCTGATACCATTTCGCAGGTTTCGCACCTCTTTCTCAATCGCTTTGATATTGGGAATGAAGCCGTTCCCGATGTGCTGTGACAGGTAGGACTTCAACTTGTTGTAAGCATCCTGCTTTATCTTTTCGTAATCCATAATCACTGATTGTTAAACTGGTGAACTTTGATTTCTGTTCCACCGCTACCGAGAAGAAACCCATCGTAGCTAAAGTCCCAGTCTTTGAACTCCAGCATTTTTACTTCACCAACATTGCCGTGAAATCGTTGACTGTTCACTCCATCAACAAGATGCCAAAAACGTCTGCAAGCATTCCTGTAACCTTTGATAATCTCAACAGGATTGATAAGCAGGTCACTTTCGCCTTTGTGTCTTACGTAAACTCTGAAAAGTCTCATTGCTCTTTACTTTGTTGGTTTATCATTAGTTCCAGTAGTCAATCATCTCCCACAAGTTCTCTCTGCTGATGTCGCCAATCGTTTTCATCGTCAGCACATTTCGGCCCTCCTTATAGGTCAAATTCTCGTAACCATCAAGGTACGCAATCATGATATTGGCTCGCACATTGCCTTTGGCGAACTTTCTTGCAATCGCCATAGCACCTGCACGAGTGTAAGCAATCTTATCTCCGAGGAAGTCTGGGTCGTACACATTTGCTCCCATTTCGTAAAACTCAATCAAGTACATTGTGCGGTACTCCTGCGTGTGGAGCGCACCGCTATTGACCTTCTTCCAGTCAATCAGAGTTTCATCGAACTTCCAGTTGTTTGTTCCGTACTCTCTCATCATTGCTCTTCGTTTCTTTATTACGTTAGTATGTTAGTTTCAATATGCAAAACTACAAAGAAATCACGATATAACCAAAGAAAAACGCAGTTAATTTGCTGAATACCAATGATTTAACTTTTACTAACTTTAGTCCACAAGTAACTTATTTACTTCCACTTCCTCAACAATGAAGTTGTTTTCCAAGCGTGAGTCACCACATTGCGACTGGCCGTTCATCATGACTTCCGCAACCTGGTCCGGGTTGCAATCACGATACTCCAACAGGACTTGTCTAACATCTTCCCAGTCAGTACAGACAGCAACCAGCTTTCTGTCATGCCTACTCAGCCACACGTCACACTCATACACCATCTGCACCTTGTTCATAGCTTTCAAATGGTTCAAATTCGACATCGTAGAAATCGTCTTCGCCGAGGACATAATCCCCGTTGCACCACCTCTCACAGACTATCTCTCTTGCTTTGGCAGGTGACTCTGCCTCAACCTTGACAACCTTGCGCAAGGTCTCTAAAATCTCGACTTTATAAATCATTGTTCATCAATTATTGTGCCTGTGGCGATAGCCTCATAAAATTCGCCATACAGCTGTTTGTAACTCTCCTCGGCAGGTTTGCCTTGGCAACTTATCGCTTTCTCCATCAGAGCAATGAGCAACATATTTTGCTCGGTCTCATCAAGCGCAATGCTAATCTTCTTCATCATCTTCGTTGTCGTTACTTGGTTCATAGTTGTTGCATGAGTTATAGGACTCAACTTTCCCGTTGTTCAGTTCACAGGTCCAGCATATCATATCGCACCCAGCGTGATAAGCGTGCTTGCAGTTGTAGCAAATCTGTTCCATATCACTTAAACTCCTTACTCTTGCAAAGCAGTGCCGTTCCCACAATCAAGTTCGGATAATCGCAATGTCTCATGACCCATGCTGTTGCCTCGATGTTGACTGGCAGTTGTTTCATCAATCCATCTTCGTCTACCAACATGATGTTACCACCGGGCAGCTGAACCACTTGTACGTAGCCGCCTATCAAATCCCAAACTTCTTCCAGTTTGAAGTCAGAGCCATTCTTAGGCTCAACCGTCTTTGGCTTTTCGCCAACCTTGAATAGTGTTGCCATAATCTTAATTGTTGTATGTTAGGTTGCGTTCCAGCATCCTGTTATAAATCTCGTCAAGCTGCTGCTTGCTCTCAATTCTCACTCCGTCATATATGATTGCCGAATAGGCGCCATTTATGTCGTAATCAAACTTATCCTCGTCAAGAACATCTGTGTACTTGTCGACGATTTCACACATGACAAGGAGAACAAGCATACCGCCAAAATCCCTGTAATGGTGCTTGTGAAAACAATCACCAGCGCAGCAATTCAGCATATAACAGACATCGCTTTCGCTAAAGTCCACGCAATACTCATCGCAAAGGTCGTCAATCAGTTTGGTTGGGACCATCAAGCAGGCTACTATAGAATCTTTCGTGCTCATAATTATCTCCATGTTACATGAAAACCACGTGTCGCAGCATACTCCTCAAACTGCACCTTCCATGTGTGGAATGGCAGTCCAACAAGCACCAACTTGCTTCGTCCGTTTTTGGTCAACCACGCTTGAAACCAGTCGATCGTCTGATAGGCTTCTGATCTAAACTCAACTCTCATCATAATACAACAGGTTGCAGGTTTAACATCTTACTCTCGTACACATCGATCTTCTTGCTGGTCAACCACTCTGGCTTATACTCATCGGGCAGTTCAGCAAGCAGTTTGCGCATTTCCGTAATCTGCGCTTCCTCATCACGTGCCCACAGATGCTTGGCGCATCGGTTACCACAGCCGAGGTAGTAATCACAATCTCGGATAAGTCGCTGCAACATCAACCACGTGTGCTTAACCCACTCGGGTATCATGATGTAGTCAATGCTGTAGCCAGCGTTGTAACGCTTAATCTTTCGGGCAATGTCCTCGCCGAAGATGTCAATGATAAGCTTTATCGCCTCGTAGTCGCCATCGTAGGCATACATACTTTCGTGGTTATTGAACTCATAGAAGTACACCTCTTGTGGGTCGCACTCCTTGCGGACTTGCTCGTGCATCCTGTCGAATGCTCGCAGGTCGTTGCTCCGGTTCAACTCGTCAATCGCTTTGTCGTACAACTCGTTGTAGCGGTTAGCTGTCTTGGCGTTCATCATGAAGATTGCGCCCTCATCGGTGCACTTGAACTCCAATCCGCTCGGTAACTTAATCGTGTTCATTGCTCTTTGTTTTTATAGGTCAATAATCAATCCGCTTGCCACCACACCTTCTTCGTGGTAGCCATCGGGTGTTGCTATAATCTCGTATCGTCCATCTTCGGCAGCAAGTGAACTGAACAGGGATTGCCAGCCTTTCTCTATCACTTGCTTGCGCCAGTTCTTGATGTACTTCTTGCAGGTCTCAACTCTCTTGCAGCCTACTCGGTGGAAGTCAGCATCACAGGTTCTGTCACCATTGCTGCGCTTTCGTCCTGCCTCAAAGTAGGTGTCTGCTCCGTTCCAAACCTTGATGATGTATGTTTGCTGAACAGCCATTACTCGATGTAGTCTTTATCTTCACAAATTATGAAACGCTCCTCATAGACCTCAGTAGGCTTGTAGATGAACTCGTGCGTCCAGTAGGTGTCCTGCCAGTTGGTTGAGCAGTCCATGCCGTTATCACCATGGCTGTTCTCAACCACAAAGTTGAGACCTTTCAGCCACATGGCCATTTCTTTCGAGTAGTCCGGACTTGGGCCATCAGCGTAGGAGGACGTGCAGTGCGTCAGGCTGAAACCTTTCGCAAAGCCAATCACTTGGTTGTCTCGGTTGTAGAGGTTAATCGTCTCTTCCGCAACCTCATCACAGCCAACCTGCTTTGCTATTGCGTTGACCATCGTCATTATCTTCTCGGGTATGTGGGTTTCATCCTCCCACTTGTGGAATGCTTTGTTGTCGAATTTCATTGCTCTGTTTCTTTATTACTGGGTTAAACGATGCAGGGCGGTTGCCCGCCCCACGTTATCTTTATCTTATTTGTCCGAAGAATTTCAGCAAATCGTAGTGAATATCTGAGAGGCTTTTCTGCTCATGAATCTGCAACCACTTGTTCCACCCCTCGGTTTCGATTCCCACATCTTTTAGGTCTTGCATCTGCTTTTCTGTGCAGTAGAGAACAGCAAACGTGTGCTTCTTCTCGGCTGGCAGACACTCGATTTTCCACTTCAAGTCAAACAGGCGATCTTTGCGCTCCTGCTCCTGCTTGCACTTCAACTGGTCAGCGAGGCAAGCCTTAACTCGCTTGTGGTTCATCTTGCGCCACATTGCGCAAAACTCATCCTTGTCAACGTCCGAGTTCATGTACATCGGCTCGATAACCGAGTAGTACTCTTGGTCAGTCACTTGGACTTTCACTCTGTTCTCAAATTCTTGCTTTGTCATTGCTCTTCGTTTCTTTATTACGTTAAACTTGTAGTTGTTTTTGCATATACAAAACTACAACAATTATTTGAATTGACCAAAGAAAAATCCATTTATTTTACTGACTATCAAAGGTTTAACTTTTACTAACTTTGATTGATTCTGCGTGCTTGCTCGGCCACCAAGTAGGGGAGTGCCTACCTTCGGTTCAGTCGGCCATCTTCAATCATGCGTATGCAGTTATACAGGTGGCGGTCGTTCATTGACTTCAAAGCTATCGGCTCTAAGTCAGCCTGCAACCAGTAGCCTTGCTTAATCAACTCCTCGGCTCGCTCTGCACGCTGTTCAGCCTCAATCACCAAATCTTCAAGACCAAACCAATCTTGTTCCTCTGCCCAACTCATTGCTCACCTCCTTTCTTTGCGATGTCATTGATTTCTTTCTCCGACCTACCATCTTTGATGAGTGCGATGATGCGGTCACGTCCAAGTTTCCTATAGGCTACCATCAGAGTTTTGACAACAAGGTCACACGGCTCTCCCGGCTCAATTGCATTCTCTCGCCCTGCCTTATGCGCTTCTGCCGACAACTGGAAGATGTCTTTACCCTCCTTGTTCACGATGATGTACTCATGTCCCATTAAACTTATGTGACCATAATAACGCACCACCGATAAATGGGTATTCGCCCAAAACTCCTCTGTCATTAGCAGAGGATAGTTCCCAGACTTTAGACGTCGAGTCGCCTTTTCCTGCCTACCTTTCGTCATTGCAGGCCACCTTTCTTTCCACGCTCCACCTGCGCCATGTGTGGTTCGGCAGTTCGTTGATGTTCATCGAGCTCTTTCAGTTTGTCGAGTGCTTTCTGCATCGCGTCGCGGTACATCGGGTTCTCCTGCATGAACCAGGACACCGCTGATAAAATTATCTCCCGCAATTCGGTGCGCTGATCCATCATCATGGCGACGGTTGCGACGAGGTCAAACTTGCGTTCCTCGTCTGTCTTTTCGGGTGAGCCTATAAATAAGGCACCTTGCTTGTCTGCGTTCGCCCCGACGAACATCATTGTCGGCACTATCTCACCGAGACTCGTCAGTAGTGATTGTAGTTCTTTTTTGTTTTCTTCCATAATTGTTTGATTATTTTTTAATTGTTGATAAAAATTATCTGTTGTCACCGCTGCCTCCGAGCTTGCCACGCTGCTTGCGTGAGTTGATCTTTGCGATGTTCAACTCTGCTACTTCTTCAAGCGTCATGTCGATGTCACGAGCGAGTGTTGCGCAGTACCATAGCACATCACCGATTTCGAGAGCGAGAGCGTGCTGCTGCTCTGTGTCAAGCATGATTGCGCCGGTGTCTGCATTGCGCACTATGTGAGTGTCACGAAGTATCTTTTTCACTTTGTCGGCGCACTCACCGGCTTCACCGGCGATGCCGAGTGCCGTGTAGATTACTGCATACTGACGGTCGTAGATTGCCGTCGAGAGTGCTTCGTGTTGATATTCATTCAGCGTCATGTTCTGTGTCTTTTTTGTTGTATTTCTTCTATCATACTGTCGATGCTTTCAATGATAGCATCGACTATTTTTACCTCTTTTGAAAATATTTTCGGGTTGTCGATCCACGTCTTTATTTTACGAATAGCGCATGTTACAGACGAATGATTACGATGCAGCAACGTGCCAACTGCCGTAATCGACATACTCCACTTCTCATGCAAGATGTAGCAAATAACTGCTCGTGCATCTGCATATTGCCACTTGTGACTCGCAGAAAAAAGCTGTTCTGTTGTGATGTCATAGTATGAGCACACAACACAGATTGTAATTCCGATACGCTGTGCCATAGTTAAAATTCACACACAGGCCGAACAATGTAGCTTTTGCTCTTGCTGCCGCCGAAGACAGTGCCATTATAGAAACCCACTAACCAAGCGCCAGTGGCACTGTACTCAGTAGAGGACCAATACCAAGTACTCGTCAACTTATCGCCGCCAACAAAGGCGAGTGCTTCGTTAATCTTCTCCTTGTTCTTGCAGATGATTGCAAGTTCACCAAGTGACGGAATCCACTCATCGTCTGCAAGGTCGAAATCGAACTCGCCATGTCGTTTGAGGTGTTCAGTGTTCGCTTTGCCGTTGAAATCGTCAAGTGCACGAAGTCCATGTCGCTTGTAGTCGAAGTCGTCTTTGTCAAGGTCGCTGTTGTACGGCAACTCGCGCTCGCCTTGCGAGTTGAGCCGAATGCCTACAGTGTGCTTGCCGACCTTTATGCCGATGTGGGTCACACGTTCAGTAGGATTGGTGCCATCATAAAGCTGTCGCTTGCCATCTTCGTAGCAAATGTAGATACCATCTATGTAGATGCAGTTCATAGGCGGCTTCATGCGAGGCTTATCATCGTTGTCCATGATAAAGTTATAGCACTCTCTCGCTTTCTCTACGCTGCTGGTGTTTCTAATCAACTCATAGCGCAATTTCTGTTCTTCTGTCATAATGTTTCTTTATTACTGATTAAACAAATCTCCAAATAAACTCGGCTGGGCAGGTTGCTCTGCCGCCTTCTTTCGCTCTTTCTCTTGTTTCTTCTCTAAGGCCTTTTTAGCCTTTTCCTCGGCTTCACGTAGGTAGCTTTCTTTGGCTTTCTCTTTAGCCTCTGCTTCCAGTTCGGCCTTGTCTTGGTCGGTCAGTTGATAGTTGCTCACGATCTGGACTCCACCAGCACTCTCGACTTTGACGTTATCTTCGTCATAGTAGTGGACAGCCAGTCCGTACACTTCCTCGTCTGTGGCAGCATAACTACCATTCTGTGCTCTCTTCTTTATCTCGCAAATCACGAAGTTGGCGCAATCGTCAAGCGTCTTGCCCTCTTTGGCATAGGCTTGGGCGAACAGGGCATCAGATTGTGCCCTGCCGTCCAAGTACTTCTTCAACGCTTTCTTGAAAATCTCAATGCTGTTCATCGCCTGTGTCAGTCAAGAAGTCCTTAATCTTCTGCATCGTTAGCTCGTTCTCCTCAACCGTCAGGAACTGATACAGCTGGAACATATCGAAGTGGTAAATACGCTCCTTTCCATCTTCGTCCGTTGTGAATCGGTTCACGTTCTCGTTGGTCGCTGTAACATAGATTACGAAATCGCCCTCAAACTTCGGTCGTACTTCAAGACTGGATTTAGACCCCTGCTTGAAGCAGTCACGTTGCATAGCGAACAGCCTCGTGAGGAACTTGTCAAAGTCTTTCTTAGTCGTTCTCATTACGTTTCTTTATTACTGGTTAAACTTACGGGAGTAGGTACTGACAAGGAACTCTGCCCATTCAGCTGTTACTCCCATTTCTACAACTCTCTTGACGATCGCCACTTTTCCAAGGCCATCGGCAATCATTGATTCGATTGCGCTCTTAATTTTTCTTGCTCCACTCATTGCTCTACTGTTTCAAAAGTTATTAAACTCGGATAGTTTCTAAGTCTGCCGAGAACCGTGTTGTTCATGTTCTCCTCATCCCCACATTGCGTGCATGGCGAAGCAGCAGGGTTTTATCCATGAACTGCTCCTTCGCTTTGTCACCGATGTTGATAGAGGTGATTCTGATTCTTGTAACGTTTCTTCTCATAGCCAATCGATGTTCTTGTTCATGTACTCCCAGCGTTGGGTGATTTTGAAAAGACCACTCTGCACGTCCATCAGATAACTCAGCCTCGGTGCTTCGATGCCAAACAGGGTGAACAGGTCCTTAACAGCCTTAATAGCCGCTTTGAGCGCCTTCTTCTTGCGGTCACTTGCTTCGATAACTTGGTCACTTGCTTCGATAACTTGGCCACCTGCTTCAAGTTCGGTGATTGACTCTTGAAGTACAGTATATGCTTTGTCAGCTTTCGCTGCCGCATAAACCTTTTGAGTTGCTTCATCGATGTAGTTCTTAATGCTCTTCATTGCTCTGTTTTTTTATTACGTTAGTACATTAGTTTCAATATGCAAATCTACAAAGAAATCACGATATGACCAAAGAAAAACGCAGTTAATTTGCTGAAAACCAAATGTTTAACTTTTGCTAACTTTGGGCTATTTTCCACTACTTCCGTAGCCGTTTTCGCCTCGCTCACCAAAGTCGAGCTCATCAACTTCCTCAAACTCGATTTCGGGATAAGGCATGATGATGAGTTGACCGATACGCTCGCCAACCACATATTCCTCATGATGTCTGCCATAGCAGGTCTGCGGCTTGAATTTCATGGTGATTTCTCCACGATAACCGCTGTCTATTACACCAACAGAGTTGGTCAGCATTTGAGCCTTCCTGCATACTGACGATCGAGGGAACACCAGTCCGACATGCCCTTGCGGTATTTCCACGGCAATCCCAGTATGGTACACTACGTTACCGAGTCTATCGAAATCCTTGCCGATAGCTGTTAGGTCAAGCCCAGCATCACTCTGATGCGCTCTTGTCGGTGCAACTGCTTCTGGCACCATCTTTTTGAATCTTACGAGCATATTCTTTGATTTTCTTGATTGTTTCTTCACTTGGTTGAACTTTCACCAAATCCACACCATGTAATATGTATGTGGCAAGGGTTGTTCTCAGATAAGCTATGCTATTTCTCAAACTTCCCGTCATGATTTGAACTATTTCTTCCGCACTTGGTCTATGCAGTCGGCGACCCAACCACACAGATAAGCGAATGGTTCTTGGTTTCTCACATCTATCTCGCCGCCTATATAACGCATAATTTCTGCCGCTGCGTGAACAGCTTCATGGGTTATGGTTTCAGCGGTAATAACACTGCGACTCCGGAAACGTATAAGCACTCCGTTCTTGTTGCTTAGTGCATCATTAGTTGACTCTGTTTGAGCGAGGCTGTTATCTTCCATTAAGTCAACAGAGGGAAATCTATCCTTATCTGTTTTATCGCCAATCATGACCCACAACAGACTTGGGTAGATAACAGGGTTAAATTCGTGGATCGCAAATTTCAATTCTTGATTTGTCATAGCCACTTCCTCCCTTGCTTTGTATCCATTACGTTCTGAACTTCTTCATTCAGTAAAGGCAACAGCTTGTCTGTTATCGCCTCGCTGAAATCAGCGTAGAACGTGCCGATAATCTCACTCCTCACTCCCTTATCAAATATCTGAACTAACTCGTTCCATCGTTTGGCAGAGGTATCGGCGTTGAACTTCATCAGCCTAACAAACTCGTTGTCGGCGCTATTCATTCCACAGTTTACCTCCTTACACACGTCGCCAAACTGGTCTGCCGCTAATGTTGCAAGGTCAGCAACAACGAAACACACCAGCAAGGCACGAGAACACCTGCGTCTCTGCTCCTCAATGATGCCATCCAACTCTTTATCTCGTGTGACCAGTTGGTTGTACTCATTCAGCAACCGCCTTGCTTCTTTGTCGAGTCCGGCACGTTTCAGCACCTCCATTCGTTCACCGAGTGCCCGCCGATGTGCCTGTACCTTTTCTTGCTCGACTTGTCCTTTATACAACATCATGGTTTCATTTCTCCTTTCTCGTCAAAGAATTGCTCGTACTGGCCGAGATAACGTTTGCGAAATCCAAAGTCATCGTAATAGACACCACCACACTTTGTGCAGTGCACTATACTGCAGAACAACCTATATTCGACCTCTCTAAATTTGTGCCAACAAAGTACACGTCTCAGCCACTTCCGAAATCTCATGTTCCACTCCCTTTTATAAGATTATTGACTCGAACTATTTCATCGTCCACCTTGCGTTCAAGAATCTTGCTCCGCTGCAATACTTCTTTACTTCTTGTCTTGAAGTAAAGCTTCTGCGCTTCTCGCATTTCAGAAACAAGGTCGAAAAAATCTTTTGCTTTCATGACTTCTTTTTGAAAATACATTTCTTCATCCACTTGCACTCAGTCAAGGCAAGTGCAACCATGATAACTACCCCAAACCACGACGCAATCACCAATGAGGAATAGATGAGTAGGTGGCCAACCTGTATCTCCCGACATTTCTTGTAATCATCGACAAGGCTGTAGCCGAGTGGCAGCGCCGCCACCAAACAGCCTATAACGTAAATCAGTATCATTCCCATCCTCCTTCCTCTTCCGGCAAATTTGGAATATCAAGCCAATGCGTTACTTTCCAGTCATCGGGGATGTGCATTTTGGCTGCAACCGAAATATCGGTTTTCTCCATCCAGCATTTACTTCCATCGTCCCAACAACCTTCCCATGAATACCAACGGCCTGCGTGGATTCTGATAGCCAAAATCACCCATTTGCCATTGGGCGGAAGCTGCTCACTCACTGGCACCCATCGGTGCGTGTCGGCAAAGAGGGCACCACGCACGAATGCGTTCTTTTGCGAAACGCTGTGCTCCAACTTCGCTCTGTCATTGATTAACTTTCTTCTCATCATTGGTTTCTGACTTTTGCGACTGCTCGCTGTAAAACACTTTGTAGATGAATACCCATGCCGTGGCTATCACTGCTGATATACCCAACATGGGATAGTTAGTGTTCAGCCACCAAAAGCCAACACAAACGGCAGTGAAAATCGCTACAGCGATTGTGATTTCAAGAATTGCTTGTTTCTTCATTGCTCTTTGAATTATAGTGTTCAACATATTCTTCAGGAGTGACCCCGTAATTCTTCTTAAACGAATTACGGAATTTCTCTAACACGTCCTTGCTTGTTTGGAACAGGTTGAGGATAATAGACTTAGCTTCGCCAAAAACCGACTCGCTCATTTCTGTCTTTTTCTTCGACTGCGGCAATCCGACAAGTTTGAGATATTCGTCAAACTTGATTGCGCTCTTTCTGTCTTCCTCTCTTCTTATGCGCTCCTGCTCCTCTTCCCATTGGCTAATGGCGCGAATACGCTCCTTGTCAAATTCCTTCAAGGCAGTAGTTATAACCAGTGGGTCGACTGCACCATAGAACTTGCCGTACTTGCCCATCTTGAAGTTGTGGAAGAATACCAAAAATTGGCTTACCTTGTAGTAGGAATATTCGCCTGCTATCAGCCATGACAATTCCTCAACTTGGTCCCCAGTCAGTTTGTCTTTCACTCCGCAGAATTCGGATAGGTTCACAAGTTGCGCAATAAGCCACTGAATCGGTGCTGTGCGCCCATATGCGGCTGCGATATTGTTGAGTGTAGGATAGTCACCAACAATACAGTCAAGCCTATTTTTCGATACGACAAGCTGCGCTCTTGGCGATACAGCTTTCATAAAGCTGTCAATCGTCCCGTATCTCGACAAAACCATCTGCTTCGTCTTGCGCTCGTAGACGCATAATTCTCGAGAGGGCGTCCGTTGCACGCTCATCTCGCTCTGCTTCTTTGCGCTTACCAGCGTTTGTCCTATCGTTTGTTCCATTTCTTTGTGATTTATATGATTTGTCATTTCGTGACCAATACTCTAACCTGCGGGCCAATTCCCATGTCGGCTGACCCTCCCAACGCATTTTTGTCTTAGACTTATTCATTTCAGACCAGTAGTCATAGAACTGCCTAATCATGTCTTTACCGTACTGGGCAACATACGGAATTAGCGAATCGTAGAACTTTTTTCTCCGTTCAAGAGTTTCCTTCTCTTTGGTTTTCTTTTTTTGTAAATCTAACTTGTTAGATTTATTTTTTTCTACATTCTCATTTACATTCTCATTTACATTTACATTGGGTTCGGGTTTGGTTTCTTCTTGGTTATTGTTTGGTTTCGGTTTGGTTTCGGTTTGGTTTTTTTTAGGTTTGCCACTGCTATCATTTTGGGTCTCGGTTGGTTCGACAGAAACTTGCTCTTGGTTAACTTCTGCTTTGCGTGGACGACCGCCTTTTTTGCCGTTCTCGTACTTACGATTATTGGCATCAAGCTGTGGCTTAATCAAAGTAAAAATGCTACGAGGTATGGGCGGCAAGTCAACAGGTTCAATGCCATATAGACCATACTCCATGATAGCATCGTGCAGGAGCAACCGAATATCATCGGGCAACTCCTTTATAGCCTCATAGAAGCTTTTGTATATGACGAATGACTCACGTTCCATATTTTGACAAAACAAGACCTGCCTTGTCAACCTCTCTGCTTCCGCAGGTAACGTTTGAGGTACAACAAGGGCAGGTCTCTATATCTTTTCTCACGCTCATAAACGTTACCAAATGAGTGTTATTTGATGATGTAAAGATACAAAAAGTATTTGAAAATCGAATATATTTTGTCGACATTTTTTCGTGCAACCTAAAATTTAACTTTTATGCCTTTCTCGATACTCAAACGCACCACCTCCTTACGATAATGGTCTATCATTAGTTTTAACTCAAAGTCTGACCATTTTTTCGATTGCCCGGCTCTTACCTGCAACAGAGTGAAGTTTCCCTCACCAATCTTGCATATCAGATTTTCACGATACCCTATGAGGTGGTCGGCTGAAAATCTATTGCAGTAGTGACATTCAGCGTTGCAGTTCTTTTCGTCCCAGCGTGTATTCATGTGGGTTCGGCTGTGAAAATGACCGCAGTCAGATTGCTCATACGGCTTTATTTGACCGCACGAAATACATCTAAACAGACCACTTGGCATTGCGTCACGCAGTCGAATATACAGGGCGAATACCCTATCTAATTTCGCCACAAGGTTGACTTCTTTCTTGGCCTTCTTCTTTGGCGGCTCGTCGTTCTTCGGCTTTTTCTTCTTTCGCTTGTAGTAATATGGCATGGTCAAAAAAATACATTTGTAAGCTGTCTGCCTTTCGATGTCACCATCCACTTGGTGCTATTGACTGGACACTCTATTCGCAGGTCGGCAACAGAGCCAAAGCGACTATAATTGCCGCACATATCGACCACCCAACCAATCTTGTCTTTACTCGGCCTTATCGCCCTTCCGACCATTTGGTAGTAGAGGGCAAGAGATTTTGTTGGACGAGCCAGCACTATCGTATCTAATTCCGGATAGTCGAAGCCAGTGGTCAGCACACCGACATTGGCAATCACTTCAATCTCGCCAGCCTTGAATCGGTTCAGCAAGTTCTCACGTTCTCGCTTGGGTGTCTCGCCTGTGACGATAGCACAATTAGGAATGCTGTCACACACCATCTGTGCCTCTTTCGTGTATCGGGTGAACACCAGTATGCCTTTGCGCTTACCGCCACGCTTAGGATTTCTCAATCGCTCAATGGTAGACAGCAGGTTCTCATAAAAATTACTCCTCTCATATTCTTGAAGCAGGGATTTATCGTCATAGTCAGCACCAGTGCTATTGCTCATTACTCTCGTCATATCCATGTTGGTAATATCGTAGTAATTCAACTCCGCCAAAAAGCCTTGCGCCAATAATTCGTGGATTTGACAGTAGTAAATAACGTCTGTAAAAATTCTCGGTCTCGTTCTTGTCAAGAATTTCAGCATAGACCCCCAAGAGTTCGAGCATAGCCGATAAGGGGTTGCTGTAAGACCGATAACTTTGCGGTTTGGTTCAGCATGTATAAACTCCTCGTACATACCACCCTTGCTGTTGACGAAGTGGCACTCATCAACCATAATGTTCTTGAAGTGCTTAAAGTCGTCCATGTGGTTCATGACACTGCCAATTGTGGCAAAGGTGATTCGGTTGATGTCTTTGCTGCCAACCGATGCAGAATACAACGAACAATCCCAAATCCCATAACTCTGCAATTTGGCAAAGTTCTGTTCAAGGATTTCCTTGCTTGGCTGAAACACCAGTAGTGGGCCATCAAGTTTTGAGGCAATATCCGCAATGACCAAACTCTTACCTGCGCCAGTTGGCAGGATTAGCAGGCCATTCTTGCGTCTCTTATCCTTAAAAGCCTCGACAGCCGCACGACTGGCATCCTCTTGATATTTGCGAAGCTTGTACATCAAAAATCTTCGTTCTCCTGCTTGTCACCGCTACTCGGTTTCTTGACTTCTGGAAACTCAATGCCGAACAGTTCAAACATGGCTTTTCGGTTCTGATCTTCCTGCGCCCACAACTCATTGCGACCCCAGTCCGGAATGACATCTGCCTTTGCCAACTGGAATTTTCCATCGCACCAAGTGTAGGTCAAGTTGTACCCATTGAGCGCAAACGTAATGGTTTCAGTGGAGGGCAGACGCATTTCCTCTGTGCCTTGCTTCACTCTTGCAGCAAGTTCGCTGATACGCTTTTGGACTGCCAACAGGTTATCGTCAGCCTCCTTCTTCATGCGCTTGGCCTCCTCGTAAGCCTCCTGCTGTGCAAGCATAGCATTGGGCAACTTGTCCTCTTGAATCTTGCAGTACTCCTCACGAATGTTCTGCACCTCATACTCATCAAGGTTTCGCAAAGTGACCGCATTATCGGGGAACAGGGCAACGAAGTGCTGGTTCACCACATCCTCAATCTCCTTGAATGACTTGGCTTCGTCAAACAGGGTGAGAGGAAATTTTTCTTTCACTGCGTCCGACAAGACGAACTTGACCGCCTCTGGACGATAATCAACAATGTCTGCTAACATAAAATCTGATATTTGAGTTAAACATAATTCTTGTATTGCTCAATCTGCTGTTGCGCATACACCAATGCTCGATGCTCATTTGGTTCGGGCAGGTATAATCCGCACACCGCACTCGAATAGTTTCGGAATCGTTCAATCGCCAAAGTCATTTCAGCCTTATCTAACTCCGTGCTACTTCGCACATAGGTGACCTCAAACCCTCGCTTGTTCTTTCGCTTGTGCAGAAACAATTCGGGGTTACACTTCTTCTTGAAGATGTCGTGCTTGACCTCTTCCATCGTGTAGCCAAACTCACTGGCGAAATAGCATAGCAACACGTGCAAGTAGGAGTTTTGCGCAAGCGACCTGTTAGTAGTCTTTCGCTTCAACTCCACCAGCGCCTTTTCAGTGTAAAGCTGATTGACCTTAGCCTTAAACTTTGACCTGTCGTACTCGTTCTGCAAGTCGTAAATCATCAGAAATCATCAGAATGGCAACTCATCTTCCTGCACGTCTGTTTCTGCCAAAGGCGCAATCTGAACCGTTCCTGCTTGGTTGCTATCATCGAAAATCATCGGTTTGAAGTCACCGAGATAGGTTTTCTTCTTCAACTCAACAATCTCTGGATTTGCGCCTTCGCGGAACTCCTTGCTCAACTGCTGCTTGCAGTAGTGTGTCTTGCCGAACTGGCTTACCTCTCTGCGTTGACGAATCTGCAAACCGAGATAGCAAGCCTTCGCCCTGCCAGTCGTGTCGTCTTTGGTCACATATAGGTCGTTCCCCTCAATCGGTATGACCATGCAACGCACACCACGAATAGTGGCCATTCCGCTATTGTGGAGTTTCAACAGGTCAATAGACCCACATAAATCTTGACTCATTTCTTAATTCTGTTTAATCGTTTTTCTATTTTCTCGGCAAGCAGACCCGCTCGCCTTCTCTTGTTGATTTCACGAGTGCTGCCATGGTGTTCCGTTGACTGATATGCTCGCAGGAACACCACGACATTACTCATATCGCTATTGCTGACCTCAATCACTGAGACCAAAGATTTTGGTGTCAGTAATCTCGCTCCGATGCTCCTCCAGAAACTCTATGAAACGCTCACATTGCTGACGGATAATCTCCGTACTTTGTGCGTGATTGTAGTCATAAATCTCCTTATAGAAATCACCAGTTATCAGCGGTGAACGAGGACCACCACCCTTCAACTGAACAACCGAGAACTCGAATGCCTTTACGTCTGTGCAATCTCCGCTCTCGATTAGGCAGTAAGGATAGACGTGCCGTTGCCAATACTTCTGATAGTTGCCAAAGGTGTAGGACTTCGTGGTCTTGATGTCGTACACTTTGTCACGGATTAACTCATCGATATATCCATACAACTTCACTACACCATAGGCGGTGTCAATGGTTGCAGTGGTATAGTGCTGACTCAACGCACCATCGAAGTATTCGGCCATACTCTTGCATAACTGCTTGTCAAAGTAGAACTCAAAACCATCGATCGAGCCATAGATAAACGGCTTACCGAGTTTGCTCACAAGGTCATAATAAGGCTGTAACATTTCGCCCAAACCATCTTCTTCAGCAACATGCGGCTTACCATCAACATATGTAACGACCGCTCCAAAGGTTTTCTTCGCAAACTCATCGAAGCTATTTGCAGAGGCAATGAAGTAATCGTTGTTCTGCGTGTCTCGTTTGGCGATTATGCAGTCCACAATCTCGTTGAATATTGTGCCTTTATCTGCCGCCTCGCTCGGCTCAAATGGCTTGCGGTTAATCTTGTCGAGCAGTTCTTGCAACAGGAGGGCATCCACCTCATCTTGCGAGAAGTGGAACGTACCCTCCGTTTCGCTGTAGTTCTTATGCCACTTGCCCTCCTCGTCTTGGTAGAAGAAATCTTCTGCACTTGTCGTTAGATACTTCGTAAACGCATCAAGCAATGTGGGATAAAAAGCGTACTTATGCTGCTGCTTGCTCATACTTCTTCGTTGCTCGGTTGTAAGTCAAACCCAACTCGCCACACTTGGCGGTAATCAGCTTGTTCGCACGTGCCTTACTGTCCCAAATTGCGTTGTAGCTACCGATACGCTCAACCGCCTTGTTGGCAGTGTCAACATCCGTGATACTTGCGATGTCTGCCTCGATTTGGGCAATCAGTTCAACATAATCGTTGCCGATACTTGCTTGCTGCGCAAGGTATCGGTTGTAACTCGCAAAGACGTTGGTCAAAAAGTTGTTCTGACCAACCACCTCGGCTTGCGCATTGATGATAGTCGGAATCTTGTTGAACTGCGGCAAGTTGCAGGTGTTCTTGGCATAGAACTTCTCCTGCGGACTCCAGTAGATTGCACGCTCCTCGCCAATGGCTTGCATATAGCCAACGAGGTCCAGCTCTTTCAGCAGGTCGCCGAGTGACGAGCCACCCATGTCGGGACGGACAATTCGGGTGTCACCATCCTTGTCCTCCTTCTCGTGGGCAACGAACACGATGTTCTTGCCCATCATAGTTACTCGTTTCAGGAACTCAACGAACATCACCTTACGGGCGCCATAGCCTTTCAGCGCAAGTGAGCCATCACGCATCTTCATCTTGCTGTCGTTGCGCATGATGTAATCAGACATAAAGTCGAGCATCTTGCCGGCTGTGTCAATGACAATCGTTTGGAACGAAATATCACCACTGGCAAGTTCGTCAAGCGCATCAGTCACTTGTTCCCAGTTCTGTACTTGCAGGGTAGGACACTGGAAAGCTTTGTTCACTCGGTTGACTCCGCCATCGAAGTCAAACATCACAGGGTCGGGCGCAGAGAGCGCAAGGGTAGACTTTCCCATACCGGGCTGACCATAGATGAGCATCTTAATAGTCGAGTTAGTCTCCAACTCATTTGGTTTCTTAAATAAACTCATTGCTCTTTGATTTAAGAGGTTAAACAAAATATATCATTCTTATCGGCATACTTGACGAACTCGGCCTTCTCGTGAATACCAAGTTTCGCATACACCGATTTGATATGATTCTTGATTGTGTGAGGTGACAAGAACAACCGCTCCGCAATCTCCTCATTCGAAAGTCCATCATAGACAAGTCGCATAACCCGCAATTCTGCTTCCGATAGCTTTGAGTTGAATTTCGGGCAGCAAATAACTCCTTCGTGCTTGCACTCACCACGAAGTGGGCATGACACTCGCTCCATGTTGAATGTGCCGTTGGCGAGGTCGATTTTAGTGTTATCCAGTTTGCCGAGGTTGCACTTGCAAAACCTGCGCACCATAAGGAACTGGTAATACTTCCCATTAGTCGCACTCCTCGAATACTCCTCTTGAAGTGACGCATACGCAGCAGGGTACATTTCGCTGATTGACGATAGTAGACCAGCAATAATGTCCGTGTCGTTCTCTGTCAACTTGCAGTTGCGGCCATCAGTAGTGATATACCACAACTCATCGTCGTAGATGTAAAATTCAAGCTTCATCCCACAAGTCATCAACAGGAATACCAGTAATCTCGGACAATATCTCGCAATGTTTGGGGTTGTTTGGCTTCATGCCGTAAGAAATCCAGTTGCGAACCGTTGCTGTGCTGACACCAGTTTTTGATGCCACCTCGTTAACGAATTCGGTCTTTGGGTGACTGCTATTCGGCAATGAATCGTAATAACCCCGTAGGGTCATTTTGGGCAAATTCTCGCCCAAATGTTCTTGCGTCTCAATTACTCTCATTATCTTTGCAGTGTTTTAATTAGTAATACAGTGCAAAAGTACAAATAATTTTTAGATTAAACTAATGATAATCTATTATTTTCTTTTGCTTAACAATTTTTAAGAAATGAGCGTAAAGGAACGTCTAATTTTGTTTATCAAGTCACTCGGCATTACTAATGCAGAGTTTGAACGTGTCTGCAATCTGTCGAACGGATTTGTCAATAACACCAACGACCGGATGCGGAAATCGTCACTGAAACAAATCTCTGACGCATTTCCGCAACTCAATGTCGATTGGGTTATAAATGGCAATGGCGAAATGCTGCTGCCCGAGGAAAAGAACCCGACAACCATCAACGACCTCATTAAAATTGTCGGCAAGTTGGTAGAGCAGGGAGAAGTCAATGCCGAGGCGAACAGAGCCAATGCCGAAGCCATCAATAGGCTTTCGCTGAACTTGGAACGACTCATTACTCTCATCGAGAGTAACGGGTCAATCAGTATTGAAAAAGCCATCGAATAAATATGTTCTATATCAACGGCAAATACTATCTTATATGAATATATCACCGACTGGCGTAGCAATTACTGACCGCTTCTTCGAAGCAATCGAAATTCTCCGCTCAAAAAAGAAGTTGAGAGGGCTACAAACGCTGACGAGGAACCACGGGCTGAACTATGGTAACGTGGCGTTCATCAAGTCACACAGGAATACCAGTGTTCTCAAACCCGAAATTCTTGCCTACTTGGCGCGGGATTACGGAATATCTTGCGAATGGCTGCTACTTGGCATTGGGCCAGTTTTCAAGACTGTGCCCGCCAAAAACGCATAATCTCCGAGCCGAGGTAGAACTTCTGCTTCGAGCTCTTGCGAAATCCACATTTGATAAATCCGCAATCCGTGTATTTCTGCAATGTGTTCCTATGTATGCCTAAAGCCTGTGAGGCCTGCATCACGCTGTATCGCCCACTTAGAGACACTCTTGGTTCTTCTGCTGTAATCATAGTTTCTTTACTCTTTGTGTACCGCTCAAAAGTTTGAACCCTTTTGAAAGCTATGCAAAGATAAGAAGAAAACTTAGATTAATAATAGGTTATTCTAATTTTATTATAACTTTAACATTAATTTAGATTTAGCAAAACCCGATAAACTGCAAGATACCTGCAAACGAAAACGTATCATAACAAAACAAGTTGGCAGTCACCAACTTACTAAACGACCTACACTGCTTTGGGAGCAGGAGGTCCCAAGTTCGAATCCTGGTACCCCGACCTGTATTTTAAGTTTCTGTCGGCAAGGCTGTTTCTGCTTTGCCGATGTTTTTTTTATCTGACAGCAATAAAAAAAGCCGGATGTGTCGCCATGATAATCAATATGGCGCCCAGGGTTGGGGCAAAAAAAAAGCGCACCAGTAAAGGATGCGCCCGCGTCAGTGCTATTTGAATGAACGATGACAAAGAACTACAAATAGGGCTCAACACGCGTTTGAATTTTGCTTGCAATAGTATCCGGTGCGAGGTTCTCAAGTTGAATAGAAGTGTTTAAAAAAACAAGCCAATGTGAGAACTTAATCGGTTGAAATGTGTGGTGCCGCTTGAGCACGCATGGTGCATGATCGGCCCAATGCAGGGTGTATTGCACACACACATACAACCACAATCGCACAATTTGCCTACACGCGGTGGTAGGTTTCGTCGAAGGGCTGGCGGTAGCGGTCGCCCCACACGCCGTCGGGCAGGCGCACGCCGCAGGTCACGACCATGTTGATTTCCACCTTGTGGGGCAGGCCCAGGGCTTTTTTCACCAGGCGGCTGTCAAATCCCTCGAGCGGGCAGGTGTCGTAGCCTGCCTCGCTCATGGCCAGCATGAACGTCTGCACGGCCAGGGCGCAGCTCTTGTGCACCACCACGCGCACGTCGCCTTCACTCACCTGCCGCACGATGGGCCGCGTCAGGCCCACACACTGTGCCAGGAGCTTGCGCACCAGGCCCCACACGCCCAAGCAGCGCGAGTAGAGGAAGGGCATGACCTTGCCATAGTACAGGTCCCACTTCTTGATGCGCTTCTCCTGCTTCTCGGCAGGGCTATTGCGGCGCTGGTTTTCTTCTTCAAACTTGCGGGCGGCCTCGGCGTGGCGCTTGTAGAGGTCCTGGCGGGTGACAAATACTACCATCTCTTGTGCCGACCGGGCCGAGAGTTGGTCGAGGCAGGCGTGGGCCAGCTTTGCGAGCACGGCTTTGTCGGTCACGTGGTAGCACTCCCACAGTTGCATGTTGGAGCTTGTGGGGGCCAGTGTGGCCAGCTGCAGGCATTGTTTCACCCGCTCAGGGTCGATGGGCTTGCTTGGGTCGTAGTGCCTCGTGGCACGGCGATGATTCAAAATTTCTTGTAAACTCATTTTTGTTGTTATTTGTTGTGTGTTGATTGTTTCTTATTCCTCTCGGTGTCTCACATAGTAGTCGATCACTGTGTCGAGCATGGGGCCCATCGTGTGCATTGTGTGGGCGATGGTTTCATTGCGTGCCAAGCGTTGCATTATCTCGCTGCGGGCTTGCGCCACAACAGTTTCCAGCTGGCGCCCTTTCTCGGTGAGAAACACAATCTGCTTGCGCTTGTCGGTCGTGCTGCCATGGCGGCTCACAAGCCCGCTTTTCTCCATGCGCTTGATGAGTGGCGAGATGGTGTTGATGCCCAATAGCAAGCGCGTTGCAATGTTGTTGACAGGTTGCTCGTCGCGCTCCCACAGCACAAGAAGCACGAGGTATTGCGTATAGGTGATGCCCGTTTTCTTGAAGAGTGGCTCGTAGCCCTGCACGACGAGCCGGCTCAGGGTGTAGATCTTGAAGCACAGCTGGTCGTCGAGCCTTATTTTTTTACTTGCCATTTTTTCTCTTTGCATTGATTGTGGGCACAAAGGTAGTGAAACAATTTGTATCGCAAGCGATATAAATGCGGGATTTAGGATAAATTAACTGTATCGCACGCGATATAGTTTTGCCCGGCTGCTGCTGTTGTCGTCAGTGTTGGCGAGGGCCTCCTGTGGCAATCAGGCGGGATTGATGGTGAGCACGATGTATTCCGATCGCGTGCCTATGCGGAACTTGCCGCCCCATATGCCCAGGCCCGAGCTCACGTAGTACTGCGTTTTGCCCTTGCGATAGGGGCCGAAGGCGTCTTCAAACACGGCCCGTGTGATCCAGTTCACGGGCCACACTTGCCCGTAATGGGTGTGGCCGGCAAACTCAAAGTCGACGCCGCAGCGCTCGGCCTCTTCCAGGTGGTAGGGCTGATGGTCGATTTCAAGGAGAAACTTGCTGCGGTCGATGCCGCGCATGATGTGCTCGAGCGGCTTGCGGCGCGGGTTGGTGCGGTCGTCGCGCCCAATGAGCGTGATGCCAGCCAGCGATGCAGTGTCGTCGCGCAACACGGTGATGCCAGCCTCGCGGCAGAACTTGAGGTCGGCGCTGAGTCCGGTGTAGTAGTCGTGGTTGCCCAGGCAGGCATACACGGGGATGCCCAGCTCCCTGAACTCGCGGGCCATGCCTTGCTCCTCGACCGGGCGGTAGCTGCCGTCGATGATGTCGCCGCCTACCACGATGGCTGCCGGGCGCTCGGCCTTGAGCAGCTGCAACCACCGGTGCAAGTCGGACCGGCGGTTGTGGTAGCCCAAGTGCAAGTCGCTCACGAGCACTATCCTGGTTGCGGGGCCCGTCATCTTGTGGGTGGCCACCTGCAGGGGCACGCGCTGCTTGTCGTTGTAGTGCCAGTAGCCGTAGGCCAGCAGGGCCGCTATGCCCACGGCGATGCCGGCGGCAAGCCACGCGTTGGCGTGCAGCGTCCCGCACCCTGTAGCGTGACACAGCCTGAGCAGGTCGAGCACGCCCATCGCCAGGGCAAGATAGAGCAGCACGATGAGCCACGACGTGCCCACCTCATATACGGCCGTGGCCAGCCACATGGGCCAGCGGTCGATGATGCCCGCTACGGCTACTATCGATGAGACAAAGGCCGCGCTCATGAGCACAGCCGCTGCCATGCGCAGCACGGGCAGCGCCGCCAGCAGTTGCCACACGCGCAGCGTGACATAGACCTGTGCAGCCACAGGCAATAGTAGGAAAAGTAGAAATGTTGCTTTCATCTTCTTGTTAAATCAAGTGTTGTTGAGCACTGTTGCCCTTATATATATAATGCGTCCATAATTGTTTTTTGTTGTAACACATCAACCGCGTCGAAGGGGGGGCAAAAAAAATCCCGGATATCGCTATCTGGGATTGCTTAACTAATTAACCTTCTAATACCATTAACATAAACCTTAAACAAAAACGAAATAAAAACCGTCTCCCGACGCCAGTTATTTCGTAACCTTAAAAACTAATACCATGAAAAACCATTGCAAAGATAATAATTATATTTTTAATAGCAATAGGGAGGATGATGTTTTTAACAAAACATTGCTTTTTGGCTGCTTTTTTAATCAATTTTTGAACATTTGCCCTTGTTTTGGCAATTACTCGTGTTTTTGTGATAGCCTTTGGGAAAAGGAAGAAAAAGATGCCGCGATTGCAGCTGTGGCTTGGCAATCGCGGCATCGATGGGGGTGCCTATGTGTTGGGTATAGGGTGATTATTTCACAATCTTCACCTTGCTTGCGGTGCCGTCGGCACGCTTCACAATATAGATGTGGCCAGGCTCCATGCTATCGACTTGCATGCCGCTCAGGGTGTAGATGGCCACGATCTTGCTGTTGCTCGGGTTGCTCTGCTCGACGGTGGTCACGGCTGTCGACAGGGCGTCGTAGGTCACCACGGGGGCGATGGCCATCGACACGGGGTCGTCGGTGTTGGGCAGCCAGCTGTAGGTGCCCAGCGACCTTCCGTTTTCGTCTTGGTCTTCCAGCTCGTGCCAAGTGGTGCACTTGCCGCCCACAGGCCTGCGCAGGCAGAAGATGGCGATGTCGTCGGTCTTGTAGCTGGCCTCATCGGTAGCGTTGGGGAACGGGCCCACTGCTACAAAGAATTTCTGCCCCTTCGACAGCTTCACGGGCTGTGCCAGCTTGAACACGGTGGCCAGATAGTCGTCGTCGCTGTACTTGATTTGGCTGGCCTTGATGCTGGTGGTGCCCAGTATCTGCCCGGGATTGCCCTTGTCGTCGACAGCGTTGACGGTGAGCACAATGGTGGAATCGGGCGACACGGTGGCATTGGAGGCAAAGTACACAGCCACGCTGTCGATGGTGGCATCGGCCAGCGGAGCCTTGTACTGCTCGGCAAAGCGGCGCATGCCCAGCCAGTTGCTGCCGGCATAGTTGCCATACCAGCCCAGGTCTATCTTGGAGAGGTTGGTGTTTTCCTCGGTCGAAATGTTCCACACATATTGTGCCCCGCCGGCCTGCACGGCATAGGTGAGCACGTCGTTGCTCTGCCCGGCAGCGTTCTTGGCGGTGAGGCCCACGCTGAAGCGGCCCTTATCGAGGTAGGTGACGGTGGGGTTCTGCTCGGTGCTCGATGTGATGT
Source organism: Sodaliphilus pleomorphus (assembly GCF_009676955.1). GTDB lineage: Bacteria > Bacteroidota > Bacteroidia > Bacteroidales > Muribaculaceae > Sodaliphilus > Sodaliphilus pleomorphus. Next base: position 2,525,732 of record NZ_CP045696.1, read on the forward strand.
CGGTGTTCTGGAACACCCACTTCCACTCGGTGGGATTGCCGGTCGACAGGTCGCGGAAGGTGACGGGCACATTCACGGGGACAAACACGCCCACAAATGGCGACTCATAGCCCTCCTCGGGCAGGCCGATGATGGCCGTGGGCGCCTGTTGCGACACCACAACATAGGCCTTGCGCGTGATGGTGTTGCTCTCGGTGCCACGCTTCACGGTGAGCGTGACGTCGTAGCTGCCGCTGTGAGCATAGGTGGCCGTCACCGTCTTCAGGGTCGAGGCTGGCGGGGTGGCTCCGTCGAGCGTCCATTGCAGGCTGTCGGGGTCGCCCAGCGAGGTGCTGATAAAGGTGATGCTGTCGCCCTCGAAGATGTGTATAGCCTCGGCCGACTGCTCGTCGAGCACCTTGAGCGCGAAGTTGTCGAGCGCGAGGTCCTCGCCCCCATAGTTGTAGTTGAACTGGAATTTTACCTTCTGTCCCTCAAATTGCTTCAGGTTGTACTCAAAGCGGTTCCACTTGGGGCCGGTGTAATTGTTGTCCTGGGCCCACTTGAAGGCGTCGAGCAGCTGGGTGGTTTCGCCTGTGGCGGTGTTCACCACATTGAACTGCCACGAGCCGTAGACGAGAAACACTGCCGAGAAGCGGGCGTAGAACGACACCTCGCTGTTGGGCTCGACAGTGAACTCGGGCGAGGTGAGCGTGGTGCTGCCGGTGCCGTCGTTGTAGCCCACGGCAATCGAGAGCTTGTCGGTGGGGTCGATGGTCGAGAATTTGTTGTCGGCCAGCTTCCAGCCACTGCCCACGGTCCATTGCTTCAGGCTGTCGGTGTTGTCGAAGTTCTGGGCATAGCGGGTGATATAGGACCTGTCGGTGGCAAAGTCGGCCTTGAGCGCCGTGTTGATGGTGAACTGGTATTTCATCACTGGGCTGTTCACGTTGTAGCCGCGTGTCATCACATAGAGGGTGCAGCTCTTGTCGATGGTGAACTTGGCTTCTTTGCCCTCTACCACCGTGCTCTTGGTGTAGTCGCTTTCAAATTCCTCCTCCGACTTGGCTATGGTTGAGTACCAAATGGTGACACTGCGCTCATCGGTGCTGGTGATGGTGACCTCGACCGAGTCGTTGTAGGTGCCGCCTGCCGGGCTCACTTGCGGCGTGGCAAGGGGCGGATTGGGCACAACGGTCACCCTCATGGTGGCCACACCGGGCAAGTAGGTCTCGTTGCCGGCAAAGCGGGCTGTGATGGTCACCGTCTTCTGCTCGGTCACATAGGAGGAGTAGAGCATGCCCATCTCGTCGACCGAGCACACTTGCCAGTCGCTGCTGGTGTAGGTCACGGGCTCCACCTTGTGGGGGTTGATCAGGTCGGCATATCCGTCCTTGCCGCTCAGCAGCGACAAGCTGTCGACATAGAACCGCAGCTCGGGCGACTTGCGTATCACATATTGTGCCTGGGCAATGTCGCTGTAGTCGGTGCCGTTGTAGGCCACGGCCTTGAGCGTGGTGGTGGTGTCGATGACGACCGGGGCGCTATAGAGCTTGCGCGTGCCGCCATCGAGGCGCGGGTTGGAATTGTCGGTGGTGTAGTACACGCTCAGCCCCTGGCCTGCTGCAATGGTCACTTGCTGGGCCGAGTCGTAGGTGCCGGCTGCCGGGTTGAAGGTGGGGGCAGCCACGCTTGAGGCGGCCACCTCATAGTCGATTTCTATCTTTTTGATATACAAGGTGCCCTTGGCCTCCGAGGTGGGGTCGATGCTGATTTCGATCTTGCCCTCGGCAGCGGCGGCCTCGCTGGCACTCTTAAACTCGTAATCGGCCAGCGTGGCGGTCATGGCAGCCTTGTCAGTGCCGTTGCACTGGTATTTCACGCCGTTCACCGTCACGCTCAAGTCGGCCTGGTTCTCGTTCTTGTTGGTGCGCGTTTGCACGCGCACGGCCCGCACTTTGCCAGCAAGCGACTCGGTCCACAGCGAGGTGTGGGTCGACGCTTCGAGATTGGTGCCTATGGTCTGGCCCGACTTGGCCGTGTAGGCATACTTGTGGGTGCCTGTCGAGGCAATACTCCACGTGAGGGTGTTGAGCTCGGTGGTGTACACGTCTTTTTCTACATAGTTGGTGCCGAAGTTGTAGAAACCTTGCGAGGTGTTGTCGCTGTGGCTTTTGTTCCACTCAAAGGTCCAGGTTTTCAACTCGGCGTTCATCGATAGGGGCAATGCCGCCATGATGAAGGCTAATAAGAGGAATAGCGTTTTTCTCATAAATAATAAAGGGTTTGTTGGTCTATACAAATTTATCCACCTAAAGTACACTAAATGTTGCAAAACTGCAAGTTTTTGTCTTGTTTTTGTAAAAAATGCAGCGATATTGGCCCTTTTTTGTGATTTTGAGGCATTGCTGTCCTGCCACAACAACGCAGGGCCACGCCGTGGCGCGACCCTGTGTTGTGATGTGAAGGGAGAAAAAGTGTTGACGCTCCTGTTGTTGCCCCGATGCGGCTACTGCTTGCTGCTGAGCACGATGTTGACCAGTGCGGTGACATCGCTCACGTCGATGTCGCCGTCGGTGTTGATGTCGCACACGGCATCGTCATAGCTGGCCAGACCCAGCACTTTGTTGATGAGCGAGGTGACGTCGCTCACGTCGACAGTGCCGTCGGCATTTACATCGCCCTCAAGTGTGTCGTCGTCCCCGTGGCTTTCATATTTCACGGTCACGTTGTCGACATAGCTGTAGCTCGATGAGCTGCCGCTGAACAAGGAAATCTTCAGCAGCACGGGCTCGGTTGTGCCAATCTGGAACTCGCCCTCGCTTGCCGACTGGGCGTTGACGCGCAGATAGGTGGTGCCCGAGTAGGTCTTGGCATTGGTCCATGTGGTGCCGCCGTTGGTCGAGTAGTAGCACCGCACCACAGCTGCACTGCTGGTGGGATTGTAGTAGTTGAAGCTCATGGTGTTTACCGCCTCGTTCACTGCCACGGTAGTGTGGATGTCGCCGCCCTTGAGCAGGCCGGCAGCCTTGGTGCCGTCGCACCAGCCGGCCTCGGGCTCGGCCACGATGGCCTTGGTGAAGTCCCACTTTGAGAATGTGCCTTGCATGCCTGTGGCGTCGGCTGTGGTGAGTGGCATGGTCTCAAAGGTCTCGACATAGGCCGAGATGGGGTCTCTCACCGCATTGAAGGTCATGTAGCCGTTGCCGGTCTTAATGTTTTTGAGTGTCCACTCTGTCTTGAGCCCGGTCCACGAGTTGATGTGGGGCTTGCTGGTTGCGTTCACCAGCGAGTCGACACCGGCCGAGCCAGGGAAGGGGTCCCACTTGCCGTCGACGGCCAGTGTGTAGCTCTTGACACCGCTGGTGACAATGGTGTCGTGCTCGGCTGCGCGCACGAGTTCAAAATAGTTGTGGTCGGGGTTGTTGTTCACCTTGTTGCTCGTCCAGGCAGTGGCGCTGGTCGAGTCGACGCGCCACACCAGCAGGCCGTTGCCAGGCAGGGCAGCGTCCCAACGTGTGGCTTGGCGGTTCTCGATGAGAAAATACTCGTCGGTCAGCTGCGAGTTGATGCGGTAGCCGGCATTTGACTCCTGCAAGGGGTATACTTTGCGCACCCCGCGGCTTTCTACCACTTGGGGCGTGCTCCATCCCAGCGCCCAGCGCTCGTAGAGGTTGTAGCCGGCGGGCGTGCGGCTCTCGCCGTTGTAGGAGCCTGATGCCATGAGATCCCAGTGGTTGGGATGCGAGCTGTAGCCGCTGGTGGCATAGTCCACGTCGTAGTGGTCGTCGAGTCCCAGCACGTGGCTGAACTCGTGGCAAATGGTGCCTATGCCGTCAAGCTGCTTTTGGTTTTCCAGCCCGTATAGCTCGGTAGAGCAGGCGTAGCGCCCAAAGCTCACCCCGTCGAGCCGCAGGCCCGAGAAGGTGCTGGCATGGGGCCACAGGTACCTGCTGTTGTTGCCCGCATGGCTGCCGCCCCCCGAGACGATGAAATACACCATGTCGACCACGCCGTCGCCGTTGGTGTCATACTTGCTGTAGTCGACCGTGCTGTCGACTTGCTTGAGCGCGGCGGTGAAGATGCTGCTGGCATAGTTGGCTTGCTGCGGCGAGGTTTGGGCATAGTCTACAACTACAGGGCCCACCACGTCGAAGTAGGGAGCAAAGTTGCCCTTGGAGTTCTCGTTGAAGTAGTCGTGCACGCTGCCGGTGCAGTCGACCTGCTTGCTGTGTATCGAGTCGTAGTAGCCAGTATAGCCGTCGCCGTTTATCATGTTGTTAAACAGTTCTCGTGTGTTGCTGTAGAGAAAAGGGCGGTCTTTGAACTGCACCAGCACCACGAGGCCGTGAAACTTGCTTATGTCCCACGTGCTCAACTTGTGCCGTGGGGCCTTGCGGCTGGCTATGGCCGCCTCGATGCTGCCTGTGGCGGGCAGTGCCGTCTTGCCCACACTGCGCAGGTATTCCTTGTCGCTGGCTGTGCGGCTTCCAGCGTCGTGGGCCACGATGCCGGTGGGCTTTATCTCGTTGTTTTCGATTTTGGCATACACCACACAGCCTTCCTGGTTCCAGGTCACTGTGTAGCCGTCGGTTGTAGTGGCGTAGTTGAAGTTCTCATCGCCGTGCATGACGATGGTCACGCTCGACCCGTCGGGCTGGGTGATAGTCTGCGGGTAGGGAAATGCAGGGATGGCTCGGGCCGTGAGCACGCTCACTGCCAAGAGCAGTAATGTGAACAGTTTTTTCATTTATTGTTGAACTTGATTTGAAGTTGTTATAATTCGATCGAAATGTGCATGTAGTTGAGTGAGATTGGTTTTCAATCTTCGCTATATGGTTACAAATTTAAATGTTTTTGTTTTCATTGGCAAGATTTGCCGCGTTTAAAAAAATAAAAAAGCCAAGCAAAACCGAGTTGCCTGGCTTGATGTCATAGTAAAATGGTTTGTAGCAATAGCCCTTTTTTCTCCCTCCCCTGTGAGTGTGTGAGCTCGACTAAGTGCTGGAAACCAACGGCCTCTTGTCGTGATTGTGGCCGGTTTTCGTTAGTCTTTGTTCTGTGCCTCCGAGTCGGTCACGCCTGCAAGCTCGGGATCGATGAGGATGCGGCCGCAATACTCGCACACGATGATTTTCTTGTGCATCTTTATCTCCATTTGGCGTTGTGCCGGGATGCGGTTGAAGCAACCGCCGCAAGCGTTGCGCTGCACATAGACCACGCCCAGACCGTTGCGGGCATTCTTGCGTATGCGCTTGAAGGCTTGGAGCAGGCGGTCGTCGTCAAACTTGTCTTCCAGTTTCTTGGCCTTTACGCGCAGTTTTTCTTCCTGGTCCTTGGTCTCCGACACGATTTCCTCGAGCTCGCTCTTTTTCTCGCCCAGCACGTGCTCGGCGTCTTCAAGCTGTGCCTGGCTGTCGTTGGCCTCGAGGCCTATGGCGTCGATTTGGCGTCCAGCCTCGTTTATCTTCTTCTCGGCAAGTTCGATGTTGAGCTGCTGGTACTCGATTTCCTTGGTCAAGTAGTCATACTCGCGGTTGTTGCGCACGTTGTCCTGGTCCTTGGTGTATTTGTCGATCATGGCTGCGGCCTGGTCGATGGTCTTGTGCTGCTGCTCAATATCGGCCTGGAGCTCGGCAACCTGGTCGTCGCAGTTCTTGAGACGGGTCTGGAGACCTTCGATTTCGTCTTCCAGGTCTTGGACTTCGAGAGGAAGCTCGCCGCGCAGGGTCTTGATGCGGTCAACCTCTGAAAGGAGTTTTTGGAGTTGGTAGAGCGTTTTCAAGCGCTCTTCTACAGTGAGTTCTGTTTCTTTAGATGTAGCCATACACTTACAAATATTTTACTTGATTTTTTTCATTGCTTGCAAAAGCAACTGCAAAGTTAGGAATTTTTTGCCGAATTATATCCAAAAAAATCTCTTTTGTATAGTGCTCGCTTTCATAATGCCCTATGTCGGCCAGAATGATGCTGTCCTCGTTGCCCATAAACTCGTGGTATTTCAAGTCGCCGGTGATGTACACCTGCGCGTGCCTGGCCAGGGCGAGGCTGGTGAACTCGGCCCCGGCGCCGCCGCACATGGCGATGCGGCTCACCGTCTTGTCGGTGTCGCCGCTGTAGCGCAAGGCTTCAACCTCGAAGGCTTGTTTCACACGCTCGAGAAAGTCGAGTGCAGGCTGGGGCTCGATGTCGCCTATCACGCCCAGGCCGCTGTAGCGGTCGACGTTGTCGAGAGGGATGATGTCGAAGGCGGGTTCCTCGTAGGGGTGTGCCTTGAGCATGGCGGTCACCACCTTTCCCATGAGAGGCTTGTGCACCAGCACCTCGACACGCGTCTCGGGTTCGGTGTGATGCTCGCCCACTGTGCCGGCAAAGGGGGTGGCACCCTCAAGAGCGCGGTAGCGGCCTTGCCCCTCGAGCCTGTAGCTGCACGAGTCGTAGTCGCCCAGGCGGCCGGCCCCGGCCGTGAACATGGCTTGCTCTACCCTGGAGGCCTGTGCCGTGGGTACATAGGTCACGAGCTTCTCGAGCAGGCCTTGCCGCGGGCTGAGTATTTCCACATTTTTCAACCCCAGTTTCTGTGCCATCTTGAAGCTCACGCCGCCCCGCGCGCTGTCGATGTTGGTGTGGGCGCAATAGATGGTGATGTCGTGCTTTATGGCCTTGGCGATGATTCGCTCGATGTAGTTGCGCCCGGCTATCTTCTTGATGCCGTGAAAGATGAGCGGGTGGTGCGAGATGACGAGGTTGAAGCCTCGGGCGATGGCCTCGTCGACTATGGGCTCGCGCACGTCGGTGCACAGCAGCACACCGGTGATTTCCTGCTCGGGGTTGCCCACTTGCATGCCGGCGTTGTCATAGTCTTCTTGCAGGTAGAGTGGGGCGTAGGCCTCGATGGCGCTGGTGATTTCTTTTACTTTCATAGTTTTGCGTTTATCTGCGTTTGTTTTTTTTTCTTTTTCTGAAAAGCAACCCGCAAGGTAGCCTGTGTGCCTCGCGGGTTGTTGTGTGTGTGTTGTGTGTGAAAATGAAAATAGGGGAGAGGGCACGCTGTGTGTGGTTTTTCCCCCTATGGCTCAGTTGCTGCTTGCCTTGCCCGTCTCATAGGCAGGTATGCCCACCAGCTTCATGTCGAAGACGAGCGTGCTGCCAGCCTTTATCAGGTCGTAGTCGGTCGAGCCGTAGCCCTGGCTGTAGGGCACCACCACGCGGCAGCTGTCGCCTATGTGCATGCGGGTGAGCGCTATGGGCCAACCCATGATCACGCCTGTGTTGATGCGGGTGCGAAACACGCTGTCGGCCGGACTGGTGCGCGTGTAGGACGAGTCGACTGCTGTGCCGTCGTAGAGCGTGAGCTTGTACTTCACGTCGACAATCGACGTGTAGAGCGGCTTGAGGTTGCCGGCTGTGGCAGCCGTGTCGTTGAACCAGTGCATGAGCACTTGGGCCGTCGGGTCCCAAGCGGCGGTCACCACCTTGTAGTAGTCGGTGCCGTCGGCATTCTTGAGGCTGGCCTGGGCCTTGAAGAAGTTGGTGTTGGCCTCCAGGTAGTCCTTGTCGATGTCGCCTGTGTTGTCTGAGTCCAAGCACGATGTCATGATCCCTGCAACGAGGAAACACAGCATCAATATCATGGGGAATTTTTTCATTCTATATGCCTGTTTTTTTGAAAATAATGTCGATTGAAATCACACCAGCTTGCGCAGCAACGCGTTCATGTCGCAAGCCTCGCTTATGATGCCGGGCAGGCGGTCGATGGCCACGCGCTCCTGGCTCATGGTGTCGCGGTCGCGCAGGGTCACGGTGTTGTCTTCGAGCGTCTGGCCGTCGACGGTGATGCAGTAGGGCGTGCCTATGGCATCCTGGCGGCGGTAGCGCTTGCCCACCGAGTCCTTCTCGTCGTAGCGGCAATTGAAGTCGAAGCGCAGCACGTCCATGATTTCCTGTGCCTTCTCGGGAAGCCCGTCTTTCTTCACCAGCGGCAGCACAGCGCACTTCACCGGTGCCAGCTGCTTGGGCAGGTGCAGCACCACGCGGGTCTCGCCGTTGTCGAGCGTCTGCTCGTCGTAGCTCGAGCAGAACACCGAGAGGAACATGCGGTCGACGCCTATCGAGGTCTCGATGTCGTAGGGGGTGTAGCTCTTGCCCAGCTCTGGGTCGAAGTATTGTATCTTCTTGCCCGAGAATTTCTCGTGCTGCGACAGGTCAAAGTCGGTGCGGCTGTGTATGCCTTCCACCTCCTTGAAGCCGAAGGGCATGAGAAACTCGATGTCGGTGGCGGCGTTGGCATAGTGGGCCAGTTTCTCGTGGTCGTGGAAGCGGTACTTCTCGTTGCCCATGCCCAGGGCCTGGTGCCACTTGAGGCGGGTCTTTTTCCAGTATTCAAACCACTCCATCTCCTCGCCCGGGCGCACAAAGAATTGCATCTCCATCTGCTCAAACTCGCGCATGCGGAAGATGAACTGGCGGGCTACTATCTCGTTGCGGAAGGCCTTGCCTATCTGGGCAATGCCGAAGGGGATGCGCATGCGTCCCGTCTTCTGCACGTTCAGGAAGTTTACAAAGATGCCTTGTGCAGTCTCGGGGCGCAGGTAGATGTCCATCTGCGAGTCGCCCGTGCTGCCCATCTGCGTCTTGAACATGAGGTTGAACTGGCGCACGTCGGTCCAGTTCTTGGTGCCCGATATGGGGTCGACGATGCCCTCGTCGACGATGATCTGCTTGAGCTCCTTCAGGTCGTTGGCGTTCATGGCCACCTCATAGCGCTTGTGCAGGGCGTCGCGCTTCTGCACGTGCTCGAGCACGCGAGGGTTGGTCTTGCGGTACAGGGCCTCGTCGAAGCTCTCGCCAAATCGCTTGGCAGCCTTGGCTACTTCCTTGTTGATTTTGTCGTCGTATTTTGCAATTTCGTCTTCAATGAGCACGTCGGCGCGGTAGCGCTTCTTGGAGTCGCGGTTGTCGATGAGCGGGTCGTTGAATGCGTCGACGTGGCCGCTGGCCTTCCATATCGTGGGGTGCATGAAGATGGCCGAGTCAAGGCCCACGATGTTCTCGTGCAGGCGGGTCATTGCCTCCCACCAGTAGCGCTTGATGTTGTTTTTCATCTCCACGCCGTTTTGGCCGTAGTCGTACACGGCTCCCAGCCCGTCATAGATCTCGCTTGAGGGAAAAACGAACCCATACTCCTTGGCATGTGCCACAATCTTCTTGAAAACGTCTTCTTGTTTTGCCATAATTACAGTAAAAAATTTTGTCTTGTTGCCGGCCTGGGTGACCGGTCTAATTTCAATTATTTTACAAAGTTAGTACAATTTGCCAAAATCGCAAAATTGCATTTCTTAATTGAACTTACATGCCCCCTTTCACTGTTGCTGCAAGTGCCGGGGCTTGTTGCTTCTCGCCACGGGCTTGTATTGCATGGGGTCGTCGGGCCAGGCATGCTTGGGATAGCGGCGGCGCAATTCTTTGCGCACCTCGTAGTAGGTGGTGTGCCAGAAACTGCGCAGGTCGCGGGTGAGCTGCACGGGCTTGAAGCCAGGGCTCAGCATCTCCATGAGCACGGGCACTTGCCCGTCGTCGACACAGGGGGTGTCGGTCATGCCGAAGCACTCTTGCAGTCGCACGCTGAGCACTGGCACGTCGGTGCCAGGCCGGTATCTCACTTTTATGTGCCGGCCCGACGCCACTCTTATGCGCGACGGGGCAAGGCGCTCTACGGCCTGCTGCTGCTGGTAGGTCATGATGTTCCACAGCACTTCGGCAAGATTGATTTTTCGCAGCTGGGCAACGGTTGTTATCGCACGGCTGTTTTCGGTGAGATACAGTGGCAGCCATGTGTCGGCATTCTGCAGCAAGTGGCTGGTGGTGAGGTCGGGCAGCGACAGTTCGGCATGCCACTTGGCGACAAGGGCTACTCTCAGTTGCAGGGTCTTCACCTCGTCGCTCCAGTCGAGCAGACTCAGCCCCTCACGGGCGACTGCCTTGCACACGATGCGGGTGAGCTGGTCGTTGTCGGCAATATCGATGGGTTTAGACTGTATCACGAGCTGCCCCAGGCGTTGCTCGCGGCGGGCTACGATGCCGCCTTGATGGGTAATCCACGTCACATTGTCGCACCACTGGGCGAGACTGTCAAGGTCGGCAATGTCGACAGGTGCTGCAAGATACACGTGGCCGTGCCCCTGGTTGCCTGCGTGCAGTGAGGCGATGGCCAGCCATTGGTAGCCTGTGAGCTGGTCGGCAGGGTCGAGTTGCACCGTGCCGCCGCTGGCCAGTTGATAGATGCCGTTGTTGCCCACGGCTTTGGCGACACGCTCGGGGTAGCCTGTGGCCACCAGCTGGCCTATGTCTTCTGCGCTTGGATAGGAGTTGTCGAGAGGCACGTGTGCCATGCGGGCATATTCCTGTGCCACCATGGCTATGCGCCGCCATGGCCCCAAGCGCTTGTTGCGGCGGGCATCGCGCAGGCTTGTGACGCGCAGTAGCAGGCTGGCGCCGGCACTGGCTGTGGCGAGCACGTCTTTTTCCTCGAGTATAGCTGCGATGTCGCAGGCCAGTGCCTTGAGTTGCGGTTGGCCGCCGTGCAGCATCATCCTGGCAATGCGGGGGTGGCAGGGCAGTGTAGCCATTCGGCGGCCCAGGGGAGTGATGTGTCCGCTGGCCGTGATGGCATGCAACAGTTGCAGCTGCCTGCTGGCCTTGATGACGTCGAGGTCGGCAGGCGGGGTGAGCCAGGGCAGTGTCTTGACGCTGGTCTCGCCCAGGGCGGCGATGTCGAGCACCACAGGCGTGAGGTCGGCATTCATGATTTCGGGCTGGCGTTGCTCGCTCATGCGCAGCTCGGTGGCCGCTGTCCACAGTTGGTAGCATGTGCCGGGCGCTACGCGACCCGCGCGTCCGGCGCGTTGCTTGGCCATGTCTTTGCTGGTGCGCACGGTCTCGAGATGGCTCAGTCCGCTGGCTGGGTCATACACCAGCTGGCGGTAGTAGCCGCTGTCGACTACTATGCGCACGCCTTCGATAGTAATCGAAGTCTCGGCAATGGGCGTGGCCAGCACTATCTTGCGGTGCCCCGGTGCCGACGGGGCGATGGCCTCATATTGCTCTTGTGCACTGAGATTGCCATAGAGGGGGTACACGCGGGTCGGGCTCAGATTGTCGCCCAGGAGCTCGGCGCAGCGCATGATGTCGGCCTGTCCTGGCAAGAAGGCAAGGATGTCGCCCTCGTGCCGCCTGTGGGCCTGGCTCACGATGATGGCCACTGCTTCAGGTATCTGCTGTGGGGTGATGTCGACATTGGTTCTCACGGTCTCCACAGGATATATCTTGCCACTGCAGCTTATCGCTCTTGCTCCTATGGCTTGGCATATGGCCTGGGTGTCGATGGTTGCCGACATGACAACAATGTTGAGGTCGGGACGCAGGATGCTCTTCACGTGCTGGGCCAGGCAGAAGGCCAGGTCGGTCGACAGGCTGCGCTCGTGAAACTCGTCGAAGATCACGCAATTCACGCCCTCGAGTGTGGGGTCGCCGGCCATGCGGCGTGTGAGTATGCCCTCGGTTACAACCTCTATCCGGGTCTGTGCCGTAATCTTCCGTTCAAATCTTATTTGGTAGCCCACGGTCTTGCCCACGGGTTCTCCCAGCATCTGGGCCATGCGCATGGCCACCTGCCGGGCAGCGATGCGCCGGGGTTCAAGCATGACGATGCGCCCCTGCGGCATGGCGTCGAGCATGGTGAGTGGCAGCAGTGTCGACTTGCCTGCGCCCGGCGGCGCCACGACTACTACTGCATGATGCTCATGCAAGGCCGCATTGAGCTGGGCGGCTATGGCGGCGGCAGGCAATGACCGGCCTAATGGCGGTATGTGGGGTGTTGTAGTGTCGATGCTCATCGGTATAATCTTGTGGCTACCTCCTGTGTGTGTGGGTGCAAAGGTAGCGCGATTTTGTGAATTAATCATCCTCTTGCCCCTGTTCTTTTGCCCGCTGTGTCGCGTCATGCCCGCGGCTGCGGGCAGTTGTGCCCTGTGGAGCAACAAAAAGGGGCTGCGCCGTAGTGCTATCGGCGCAGCCCCCAGGTTGCTGTGTTGACCGTGAGTCGCGTTGACCCAAGTCAAACTTTTATTTCACAAGTATCTTGCTTGCACGGCTGGTGCCGTTGCTGTACACGTCGCGCTTGATATAGACGCCGGCGCCTGTTGGGCGCTCGGTGCCATAGTTCACGCCGTTGATGCCTATGTATTCACTCCTCACGATGGCAGCGTTGGTGTTCACGTCGGTCACGCCAGTGGTGTGTGTCACATTGAAGGTGTAGGTCTTGGTGAGCTGCCCAAAGGTCTTGGTGAGCCAAGCCTCGCCTGCACTTGTGGTGTAGACCGTGTTGCCGTCGATATAGAGGTTGCTGCTGCTCGTCCACACAGTGGAGTCGGGCGTGCCTATGGTGAGGCATTGCGTCACACTTTCGGGGGTGTCGCCCTGCGCCAGTACGGGCACTGCTGCATACCAGCCGCACAGCTCGTTGTAGTTGGCAGCGAGTGTGGGATACATGCCTGGCTTGAGTGCCCAGGCCTCGCCCAGGGCTGCGCTCACCAGTTGGCTGGTGGGCAGTGCGGTCACTTGCCAAGTGTCGGCCTGGCCGGTGGCGGCGGCAGCCTTCACAGTGGGATTCACATCGCTGTCGTAGTAGCAGTTGGCCACTACGAGACCCGTGGTGTCGCGCATCACGATGTTGCCAGCATTCACATTGCCAGGCACCACAATCTTGCCGGCATTGTAGCAGTTGGTGATTGACAGGCGCTCACCGTCGTCGTTGGCGCCGAAGCCCGAGCCGGCAATGCCGCCCACGTTCTGGTTGGCCGTGAGGGTACCCATGTTGTAGCAGTCCTTGATGGTGGCGCGGCCGTAGCCGTAGATGCCGCCCACGATGCCAAAGTCGCTGTCGGAGCTGTAACTCGAGGTCACGTCGCCCAGGTTGTAGCAGCGCTCGATGGTGCCAGTGCCTATGCCGACAAAGCCGCCCACGCCGTAGCCCGACGACTCGACGTTGCCGCTGTTCCAGCAATCGGTGGCTGTGCCCGAGAGGCTTGCAGCGAAGCCGCCGGCCCAGTTGCCGCTGCTCAGCACGTTGCCTGTGTTGTAGCAACTGTCGACGTCGACCATCTCGTCGATGTCGCAGGCAAAGCCCGATGCATCCCTCACTGCTATCACATCGCCCGTGTTGTAGCAACGGGTCACGCGTGTGGTGTAGCCCTCGTCGCCCTCGATGTCGATGAGCAAGCCGGCGCACGAGTCATCGGTGCCGGTGATGTTGCCTGTGTTGTAGCAGTCGATGAGCTGTGCGCCCTTCTTCATTTGTCCAGCCACGCCTGCAATGTAGTCCTCACCCTCGAGGTCTACATCGTTGTGGCAGCCTATCATCACCATCGAGCCGGCATTCCTGTCCATGCCGGCCAGGATGCCTGCGGTGGGATAGGACGTGCTGGTGAGCTTGCCCTGGTTGCTGCAATACAGTATCGAGTCGTTGCCCATGGCATAGGCCACGATGCCTGCCACGTTTGATGCACCGCTCACTGCGCCGTAGTTGGTGCAATTGCTCACATTGCCAGCACTTGCCGCCACGATGCCGCCAGCATAGTTCTTGGTGCCAGTCACCTTGCCGTGGTTCTCGCAATTGTCGATGAGGCTGCCGTTGCGCTGGTCGCAAGCGATGCCGGCTGCATAGGTGCCGTTGTTGGTCACCGAGCCATAGTTCTTGCAGTCGATGATGCGGCTGCCCATGTAGGCCATGGCGGCGATACCGGCAGCATAGCCGCTCTTGTAGCACAGCACGTCGGCCTTGTTCACGCAGTTCTTGATGGTGCCCCACAGCTGGCCTGCAAAGCTTGAGGTGTAGTCGTAGCCAGTGAACTTGCCGCTGGCGATGGTCAAGTCGTGGATGTTGCCGTTGCTGCCCACGCTCTTGAACAGCGACACATAGCTCACAACGCCAGTCTCGTAGACGGCCGTCACGTTGCTGAAGGTCTTGCCGTTGCCGTCGAAGTCGGCATTGAACCTCACGGGAGCTTCCGACACGGGCGTGTAGTCGACGCCTGTGAAGTCGATGTCGTTCATCACCTTGAAGTGGCGGTTGTTGAAGGCAAATTTCTCAACGTTGGTCAAGCGGGCCAGCTTCTGCATGTCGGCCACGGTCTTGATTTGGTAGGGATCATCGCTTGTGCCCTTGCCCTCAAAGAAGTTGGGCATGGCGCGCAGTGCTATCACCTTGTTGTAGCCGCCAAGTGTGGCGGTGAGGGTGTCGCGGGCGCTGGTGGTGTCGTTGGCGACGGCCACCTTGAGTGCCTGCCCGTCGATGGTGAAGTTGCTGTTCTTGGCCAGCGTCCACACCAGGCTGTCGGCCTTGTAGAGGGTGCCGGCGCTTGTCACGTCGTCGACATTGTCGGCCGCAGCCAGGGTCACCACCATCTTGCGCTGGGCCACAGCGCGAGCCTCGTCCTTAAACTGCTTGCGCACGGGGTACTGGCCTGCCACGTAGTCGTAGTCGTCGCCCGATAGGCCGGCAAGTGCCTTGCCGCTGGTGAGCTCGGCGGTGCTCAGTGCCGTCACGCCCTTGCAGGGTGCCTCGGCCACAGCGCCGTAGTAGGCAAGCTGGCCGTCGTAGTAGTTGTTGCTCGATGCGGTGTAGTTGTCGCTTATGGCCTGCGCACCTATCGCACCGTTTTCGACGCGAGTGTTGGCACACTCAATGATGCCGTAGTTGAGGTTGCCGCTCAAGTCGTTGGTCTTGGAGGTGGGCAGGTTGTAGAAGATGCCGCTCACGTAGTTTTCGCCCTTGACGGTGCCCGTGTTCACGTTGCCCGAAACGGCGACATCGCCGTCGGCTGTGGCATAGTTGGCACACGAGATGCCCGATGCATAGTTGAAGCCTGTCGTCTTATACAGGGAGTCGACCACCTCGACCGAGACGTTGCCGTCGTTCTGGCAGCCAGTCACCTTGCCCTTGTTGTAGGCCACGATGCCTGCAGCATAGGTGCCGCCGCTCGTGATGTTGCCGGCGTTGTAGCAATTGCTCACGCTGCTGCCAGGCTGCTGATAGCCCACGATGCCGGCTGCATAGGCGCTCATCGTGGTCACGTTGGCATAGTTGCGACAGTTTTGCACGGTGCCGTAGCTCATGCCCACAAACGGAGCCACATAGCTCCAGCCGTAGAACTTGCAGTCGGCGCCCATGTTCAGGTTCTTGAGCACGCCGTTGCTGCCCAGGTAGCGTATGAAGCCGCCATAGGAGTAGGAGCCCGACGATGTGGGCTTGCCGTTGGCTGCCACTTTCACGCTGTCGATGCGC
Source organism: Sodaliphilus pleomorphus (assembly GCF_009676955.1). GTDB lineage: Bacteria > Bacteroidota > Bacteroidia > Bacteroidales > Muribaculaceae > Sodaliphilus > Sodaliphilus pleomorphus. The sequence goes on from NZ_CP045696.1 coordinate 2,541,054, forward strand.
ATCTTGTAGATGGTGTAGCCCTGGCCGTCATACTGGCCGTCGAAGATGTGCTTGCTATTGTTGTCGCCCACGCCCACAAAGTCGGTGGCGTAGTTGAGGTCGATGTCGTTGGTCTGAATGAAGTAGTCGCCCATGAAGTTCTGGGCATACTCGCTCACGCACTTCGACAGCATCATCAAGTCGTCGTGGTTGGATATCTTGTAGGGGTCCTCCTTGGTGCCACTGCCTGCAAACACGGCCGGGTTCACTGTCTCGATGGTCACAATCTTGTTCAGGTTTACAAACTTGTCGTTGCTGGCCACGAGCATGTTGCTGCCGTTCACGTGCTTCAAGGTCACCTGGCGGCCGCTTATGCTCAGGCCGTCGGTCTCGGTGGTGGGTTGGCCGTTGCTGTCGAGGGCTTTCCACACCACGCTGTTGCTGGTCGACACGGTGAAGTTGTATTTCACCTTCTTGCTGGTCTCGTTGTGGGTGAGCAGCATGGGCGAGGCGCTCAGCTTGGCTGCCTGCGTGGTTTCCATGCCCTTGAGGCGGGGATAGAGACCGCTGGTGTAGACCCAGTTGTCGGTGCTCAGCCCGTCGAGTGCAGTCTTTGCGGTCATGCTTGCCGTGAGCAGGGCATGAGCTGGCAGACTGTCGACGTTGAGGGCTGCGGTGTAGCCGTTGACCTGCACATCGTAGTAGCAGTTGAAGAAGGTGGCCGTGTCGCGGTCGACCTTGCCCGTGAAGTCCATGCAGTAGCCGTAGATGCCTTGGGTCGCGGTCATGCTGCCCGTGAGCACTTGGCCCGAGTTGTAGCAGTTGTAGAAGTGCGACTTCCAGTCGCCCAGGCTCGACGGAGCCGAAACATAGCCCACGATGCCGCCCACCTTCTCGGTGGGCTTGGTGTCCATTACCAAGTTGGAGTTGAAGCAGTTGGTCACTTCGGCCTGCGAGGTCATGCCCACGACTCCGCCAGCCACGCCCACGCTGAACGAGTAGCTCGAGGTCTTGGGTGCTACGGTTGTGATCACACCTGCGTTGTAGCACTTGGTGATGGTGTCGTTGATGGCACTGCCTATCACGCCGCCGGCATAACCATAGCCTATCTTGTCGTTGAGCGTGCCGCTGAAGTAGCTCTCGGTGAGCTGGCCGCCCACCTGGTCGCCCACAACGCCGCCCACGCCGCGATACAGCGTGTTTGACATGCCGGTCATTTCCACTTTGGCACTCGAGGAGCACGCTGTGAGGTTCGATTTCTCGACATAGCCGGCAACACCGCCTGTTGCGCCGTAACCGGCTATGTAGCCAGCGCTTGTGCAGTTATCGATGGCGCCCTCGTTGAGGTAGCCTACCACGAGGCCGCTGTGCAGACCGTAGGACTTCACATAGCCCTGTGTCACTTTCAGGTTGGTGAGCGTGCCGGCACTGTAGCCCACGATGCACGATGCATAGTCGCCGCGGGTGGTGATGGTCACGCTGTCGGCAGTGAGGTTCTTGTTCACGCTGCCTGCGCCGGCATTGCCTATGATACCCGAGTAGGGCATATTGCCCTGCTCAAAGCTCACGTGGCTTATCGTGTGGTTGTCGCCATCGAGGATGCCATCAAATGACTTGCCGTCGTACATGCCAGCCGGACGCCACTTGCCGGGCCGACCGGCCATGTCGATGTCGGCACCCAGTTTCACATACTTGTCCTTGTAGCTTGTGCCCAGGTTCACACTCTCGGCAAAGGCTTCGAGCTGGGCTGGTGTGGCGATGACGTAGGGGTCGGCCTCGGTACCCGTGCCGCTCCAGTCGAGAGCCTTGGCGGCAGGATAGGTGACAATGCCGCTGTTGAAGGTGAAATCGGTGCTGCGATACACGCGGGCAAGCATATTGGAGGAGTAGATGCCTATGCTCCAGTTGCCCAGCTTGATCGACTGCTCGGTGCCAGTGCCCTTGATATAGGAGCCGTCGAGCATGTACTTGGCTTTGTCGATGTCGGCTGCATAGCCCATGAAGTTGCCATATACGGCATTGGTAAACAGCACTTGCGGGGCGATGTCGACGCTCTTGTCGGCGTTGAGCATCACGTTCACAGCATTGCCTGTGTTGGCAAAGTTCATGATGGTGGCCTCGTTGTCGGCCGTCTGGTAGATGTAGACGGGATAAGTGGTTGTGCTGTCGACCTCGGCAACACCGCTCTTGGGCAGTGTGGTCACGATGGTGGCGCTTGCCGTGGCGTTGCATGGATAGAAGTCGCTCTGGCTGTAGGCTGCAAAGGCGTAGCCCTTGTACTGGCCGCTCACGACGAAGAGGCCCCAGCCGCCAATGCTGATGTTGCCCTTGTCGTCGACTTGGCCGCCTATCGTAGCCGTTGTCCTGTTGTCATACACTTTTTGGTCGTAGTCGACCTTGCAGAACCAAATGGGCCCGTAGGTCGCATGGTTGTAGACAAGCTGGGGGCGCAGGGTCGCTGTGCCTGTGGCAGCGTCGTAGCTGGCCACGATGGTGTCGGGAAACCCACCCAGGTTGAAAATCTGGATCGAGTCGGTGCCTAAGCGGGCGATGCGGCGTATGCCGCCTGTGGTCTTGTTGGCCGCTCCGCTGTAGTCAAACTCGGCGTAGTACGCATTGGCTGGCAAGGTGGCTGCCTTGTTGGCCTTCACGGTCTTGCGCGCTTCGGCGCTGGCGGCGAGTTGCCCCGCACTCCACCTGCCCTTGAGCAGGGTGGGCGTCTCAACTACGGGCACTTTCACCTGCTTCACATCGCGAGCTTGACTCTCTCCCTCGGTGGCGTTGAGCATGACGGTGTTCTCGGTCTCGTTGTTGCCCAAGAACTGCGTTACCTGCTCGATTCCCTTATTTTGTGCAACCACCAGTCCTGGCAGCATAATGCACAAAATAATGCCGATAAGTAGTTTTTTTGTCATGATGCTAAAAAGTTTAATGGATGATAAAAATGAGTAATAAAACTCTTTGGTTGTTGTTTTAAACAATTAGTGTTACAAAAATAATAAATTCTTTACAATAATTGTAGATCGCTAACAGATTGTGATAATCTAACTGTATGTTTTTTAACTTTTATTATAATTCAAAGGTTTGTATTAACATTGCATTTTTCTTGCTTTTTCAATATTAATGGCGCGTTTTGCCGTTGTCCTGTTTTTTTTATAATTTTGGACTTAGATACATCATGAATTTTCAACCAAAACTAAATCCTTCTAAATATGGAAAAGTACATCTTAGCTTTAGATCAAGGCACCACAAGTTCGCGCGCCATCGTGTTTGACCACAACGGCTCCATTCGCTCGGCTGCGCAGAAGGAGTTCAGCCAGCATTTTCCTCAGCCTGGCTGGGTAGAGCACAACCCCAACGAGATATGGTCGAGCGAGGCAGCTGTGATTGCCGAGGCTATCTCGGCCATCGACATCAACGGCAAGAATATTGCCGGCATTGGCATCACCAACCAGCGTGAAACCACCATCGTGTGGGACATCGATACCGAGGAGCCCGTCTACAATGCCATCGTGTGGCAAGACCGCCGCACGGCCAGCCTGTGCGACCAGCTCAAGGCCCAGGGCCTGGTCGACATGGTGCGGGAGAAGACGGGGCTCATCATCGATGCCTACTTCAGCGGCACCAAGATAAAGTGGATACTCGACAATGTGCCCGGCGCCCGCGAGCGTGCCGAGAAGGGCAAGCTGCGCTTTGGCAACGTCGACTCCTGGCTGGTGTGGCGCCTCACCCGCGGCGAGGTGCACGTGACCGATGTGACCAATGCCAGCCGCACCATGCTCTTCAACATTCACACGCTCAAGTGGGACGAGGACTTGCTCAAGCTGCTCGACATCCCTGTCTCGATGATGCCCGAGGTGAAATCGAGCAGCGAGGTGTATGGCCACACCAAGACCACGATTTTTGCCCACGAGGTGCCCATCTCGGGCATTGCCGGCGACCAGCAGGCCGCTCTCTTCGGGCAGATGTGTGTGGAGCCGGGTGCCATCAAGAATACCTATGGCACAGGCTGCTTTGTGATGCTCAACACGGGAGCCAGGCCTGTGCTTTCGCGCAACAACCTGCTCACTACCATAGCCTGGAAGATCGGCGACAAGGTGAACTATGCACTTGAGGGCTCGATCTATGTGGGTGGCTCGGTGGTGCAATGGCTGCGCGATGGCCTGGGCATCATCAAGTCGAGCAGCGAGGTCGAGGAGCTGGCCAGCTCGGTGCCCGACAGCGGCGGTGTCTATTTTGTGCCTGCCCTCACCGGCCTGGCTGCCCCCTACTGGGACCAGTATGCTCGCGGTACGATTGTGGGCATCACGCGCGGCACCACAGCCGCCCACATTGCCCGTGCCGCTCTCGACGGTATCGCATTCCAGACCTACGACATCGCTCAAGCCATGTCGAGAGATATGGGTGCGCCGCTCACCGAGCTCAAGGTCGACGGCGGGGCCTCGCGCAACAACCTGCTCATGCAATTCCAGGCCAACTTGCTTGACATCGATGTGGTGCGGCCCAAGGTGACCGAGACAACCGCGCTGGGCGCTGCCTATCTGGCTGGCCTGGCTGTGGGCTACTGGAACGACGTCGACGAGATAAAGAGCCAGTGGCAGGAGGAGCGGCGGTTTGCCCCCGTGGCCAACAAGCAGACCCTCGACGCTGCCAAGGCTGGCTGGGCCGATGCCATTGCGCGCACGCTGTCTAAACGGCAGTAGCTACACACACACACTCACTCACTACCTCTTTGTTTAATATAATTTTTTTCTTCACAGTTATGGAATGTTCTGTATTGACTAAGTTTGTGTTTGAATTGATAGGCACAATGGTGATGATATTGATGGGCGACGGCGTGTGTGCCTGCGTCACGCTCAACAAGAGCAAGGGCCAGAACTCGGGCTGGGTGGTTATCACTCTGGCCTGGGGTCTGGCCGTGATGTGCGGCGTGCTCATTGCCGGCCCCTACACAGGAGCTCATCTCAACCCGGCAGTGACGCTGGGTCTGGCCATTGCCGGCCTTTTCCCCTGGAATTTGGTTGCCCCCTATGTGGTGGCGCAGATGATGGGAGGTGCACTGGGTGCCGTCATGGTATGGGCAGTGTACAAGGATCACTACGATGCCACCCCCGACGGCGATGCCAAGCTGGGCACCTTCTGCACGATACCTGCCATTCGCAACTACGGGCGCAATTGCTTTGTCGAGATGGTGGCCACCCTTGTGCTCGTGGGCATCATCATCGGGTTCAGCACAGCGGGCAACAAGGCGGGGCTTGCCGCTTTAGGCCCCATTCCAGTCACGTTGCTCATTGTGGCTCTGGGCATGTCGCTGGGCGGCCCCACAGGCTATGCGATGAATCCTGCCCGCGACCTCTCGCCGCGCATCGTGCATGCCTTGCTGCCCCTCAAGAACAAGCGCGACAGCGACTGGGCCTATGCCTGGGTGCCGGTGGTGGGTCCGCTCTTGGGTGCCGCCATTGCTGGCGCCTTGGGCCTGATATGGCTGGCTATATAGTGCTCTTTACGGCCTTGTAAGCAATAAATACAAAAGGGCGGTTGCACGCAACACACGCAGTGCAACCGCTCTCTTTTTATTTATGCAGCTTGGGGTGACAACCGTCTAATGGTTGCCGTCGAAGTGACGCTTGATGGCCGTAGCCTCGACAGGATAGTCGGTGGTAAGGAAGTCGATGCCCATCTTCGACACCTCGGCCATCTGGCTGCGCGTGTTGATGGTCCAGGCGTTGCAGGTCATGCCCAGGTTGTGGGCTTGGGTCACCCAGGTGGGATTGGCGGTAAACACCGAGGCCTTGTAGTCGAGCCCGGTGATGCCCAGCGTGTGCAAGCTGTCGGGATCCACGTTGCCGTTCAGGTAGGAAACCTTGGCTTGCGGGTCGAGTTGGGCAATCTTGGCACAGGCGTTGAGACTGAATGAGATGTACTCTACCTTGTCCTGCACGCCAGCCCGCTTCACGGCAGCCACAGCCGAGTCGGCAGCCTCAACGGTGCGTGCGTCGGTGCTGTGGGCCTTGATCTCGATGATGAGCTTGGTGGGGCTGCTGCTGCTCTTGAGCATGGCCAGGAAGTCGCTCAGTTGGGGCACCTTCTCGCCGTTGCTCAGTGTGAGGTCTTTCACCTGGTCGTAGGTCGAGGTCTGAATGGTCACGTTGTTGAGCTTGGCATCGTGGTTGATCATCAAGTGGTTGTCGGTAGTGAGCCACACGTCGGTCTCGCTGCCGTACACACCCAGGTTTTGCGCGTTGAGCAACGACTGCCGCGAGTTTTGGCTCGTGCCCAGCCAGAAGCCGCGGTGGGCGATCACCTTGCTGCCTGCTGGGGTCGAGTCAACGACCTCGAGGCGTGTGCCGCCCAGCACCTGGGTGCTGTCGCCGCGGCTCAGGGTCATCAGGTAGCTGTCGGTCACTGCACCGGCAGGTATTTGCACGGTCACGCCCGCAGGCTCGATCGGGGTGACTGTGGCTATGAACGATGAGCCGCTGCCGGTGGCCGAGGTGAATGCAATCTTGTCGCCAGCCTTGAAGTTGTTGCCATAGATGCTGTAGGTGCCGCCTGCTTTCACTGGCAGCCCCGACATGTAGTCGACGTCGGTCACCAGTGATGCCGGTGCCTGGGCATCTTGCAGTTTCTTCACGTCGCGCCACAGCGAGGTCACTTGGTCCTGCGTGAGCGCGTCGTTGTAGACGCGGGCCGTCACCACTTCCCACTTGGCGCCGGCCTGGGCCGAATTGGCGCCGTTGGGGTCACCGCCTATGCCAAACCATCGTGAGCCTGCGTTGGGGAAGCGCAGGTTGCCCACTGCAGCCACGGTGTTTTTGAGCTCGCCGTTCACATAGACATAGGCCTTGCCTGCTGCCTTGTCCCACACGCCCACCACGTGGTAGAACACCTTGGGCTGCGGCACGATGCCGCTGGTGCACCATATCCACTTGCTCGACGTGGTGGTGTTGACGTTGGGCAGGAAGGTGATCTCGTTTTTGCGCGCTCCCGAGATGGTGGAGATGAGAAATCCCGTGCCGCCGCTCTGGTGGCTCGAGAACCACTTGGCCTCGGCATTGGTGATGGTGCCCTCATAGTCGGTCATAAACACCGTCTCGAGCGTGTGCCCGTCGGAGAGACCGTTTTTGAAAGCAGTATTGCTGTCGTAGTCTATCTTGTAGTAGTCGGGCACGGGGCTTGTTGCCCAGGGATTGTTGTAGTGTGCCGTGTAGCGCTTGTAGGTCTCGTCCCACACGATGGTGTTGTTGCCCACGGCCTCTACCGTGTTGCCCATGGGCGAGATGTCGCGTGCGCTGCCGTCGGGGTTAAACACCACATCGAGCAGGTCGGCCACCGGGCGGTCGTCGGCAAACTTGATGCTGTCGACATAGCTGAGTGCTGCACTGTAGAGCTGCACATGGGTGGTGTCGTAGATCGAAATCTGGGTCTTGTTGTTCTCAAGGGCCACGCTGTCGACATGCTCGGCATAGTCCTTAAACACGATGGAGCCCTGATGATACACATAGATGCACTCCTCGGCATGGCCGGCCATCGAGGCGGCCGCGATGATGGCTGCAGCGAGCAGCCCCTTGATTGCATTGTTCTTCTTCATAGCCTTCATCGTTTAATGATTTTCTTGGTAACTACAGTGGCCCCTGTTTTCACTTGCACGATATAGATGCCTGTGTCCAGGTCGTCGAGCGAGATGGTGGCCACAGGGCCGTTGGGCTTCACGGCTTTCACCATAGAGCCCATGGCCGAGTACACGCTCATGCTTGCAATCTCGGCATCGCTTGTGGCTGTGACCATGTTGCCGTGGCTCGTGATTGCCGTCTTTGTGGCGGCGACGTTGTCGACGCCGGTGGTCGTCTTGCCGTGAAGCAAGAAGTAGTCAAAGTCGGCCAGGGCCACGCGCTTGGTGGCTCCCTGCTGGTCGACGACGGTCATTGCATCGCTTGTGAATGTGAGCTTCTGTGCATCGATGTGGGCAACGCTCTTGCCGCCACCCGCATAGACATAGATGTCGCGCGCTGTGGCTGCCGTTGTTGCCAGAACGGCACATAGCATTGATAAGTAAATTTTTCGCATAAAATTAAGATTTTGAATGTTTTTGGTTCCAAACCTCTACAAAAATACGCCTTTTTGCTCACATTCCAAACTTTCATGACCTGAAATTAATGGGATTGTCACATCATTGAGTAGGAGAAAATAGCACTGGCCACATCCTCGTGATTCCGTTTCATGCCAGGTTGATTTTTTGGGATAAAGCCGCAATAAAACAGGTGCGTGACACACCGTGGCTGTAAATTTTGGTGTGCACGCACCCGAAATGCTGTTTTTTGTGTGAGTGCCTTGCTGCCCGATGAGCACATCGCAGCAGCCGGGGCTACATGTTACCTCACAATGTACTTCTTGCCGTTGAAGATGTAGATGCCCTGGTCGAGGCCGCTCAGGTCTTGGGCATGGGTCTTCACGAGACGGCCGTCGATGCTGTACACGTTGCCGTCGACTGCCTTGGCTGTGTTCACTTCGGTCACGCCAGTCTCGACTTGCTCGGTAATCTCGATTGGGAATACCTCGGCCTTGTTGTTGAAGATGGTGCCGAAGATGCCCCTCACCACATATTTCTTGCCGGCTATGGTGCCGTCCTTGAACGACGGTATCACCTTGGTGCCAAACTTGTCGAAGAGTTGCACCGAGTCGGTTCCGCTCACCATGTAGTAGTTCGTGTTGATGCTGTCGAGCTGCACGCCCTTGATCTCGACAAGGTCGCACTTGTGCTTGAGGCTGTTGAGCTCGGCCAGTGTGGTTGTTGTTGCCGTTGCCGCTGTCGTTGGGTCGGTCAGCGTCAGGCCGCTGGCGTCGGTCACACCGCTGATGTCTTTGGTCTCGGGCATGCCGTAGTAGGGGCTGTAGTCAAACTTGGCGGCACCGTTCACTATCTGGCCGGCAGTGAGCTTCAAGCCTGTCTTGAAGAGCTGTACGGCATAGTCGCCCTCACGCACGTAGGCACCCTGCTTGGCATCGACCCACACCACTTGAGCGTTGTTGAACTTCAGGTTGATGTTCTTCAGGCTGGTCTTGGTGTCGGCGTTGAGCTCGGCAATGGTCTTGTCGGTATAGGTGACCACAGGCTTGCCGTCGCTCACGGTCAAGGTCTTGATCTCCCATGTGCCATAGGCACTCTTGGTGGAGATATACTTGAAGCCCAGTTGCACCACTTTTCCCTTGCAGGCGCTCAGGTCGACTTTGGCATCTACATAGTTATAGTCTTTGTTGGTGGGATACTTGCCGATGGTCAATTGTGTCCAGCTGGCCGTGTCGGTGCCGGCGATGGTGCGCACCCACAGGGTGGCCTCTTTTGCAATTGTGCCAAAGTATTTGCCTGCATGTGAGAAAGTGAGTTCGGGGACATTGGCATTGGCCAGGTCGATTGCTGGCGAAATGAGCCAGCCCTCGGCTGCTTTTTTGCTTCCTGTATTGCACTTGGCACCAAATTTCTTGTCTGATGTCCATTTCACGGTTCCCGTGGTGGTAAACTTCCCCAATCCCTTGGTGAAGTCTTGGGTCAACGGCAGTGACTCGGCTGCCTGGGCGCTCAGAGCGCCAGTGAGCAGCAACATTGTGCTCAATAGAGCTAAACGTAAAGATTTCTTCATTTTTGTTTGTTTTAGTTGTTCTAATGTGTTGTTAGAGGTGGTTCCTCCTTGGTTTAATCACTCTTTGACCACAAAATTAGCACGTGTGCATTTAAATTCAAAATTTCATGGTTTAATGTTACTTAAATTTTATGATCCAGTAGATTATTTACTGCATTTTGTGTGTGTGAAAAGCAACTTTACTTGCTCATCTTGCCGTTGCAAGGGCAAAGCTGACACGTTTTTAACAATAGTTAGGGCAATTTAAACATATTGTGGCAATATCGCATGTGTGATGCTCGTTTTTTTTATATTCCTATTACTATGAGACTGGCTGTTGCCAGCCAGAAACCGCAATTTTGTATTAGGCAGCTGTCGCCGTTCATGCGATGGCTGCTTTTTTTTGGATTCTGTCGAGGGGCAATCTTGTGAAGTCGACGACGTGTGCAGGGCCATGCTTTGGAGGAACACACCTGGCACCGAAAAAACCGGGAAAATAACTTTTTTGTCTTTAAATAAATTTATTTCAATAAATTATGATTAATTTTGTGCCACGAATATGAATAAAATGCTAAAGATAATTGCAACTATAGTTATGGCAGCAGGTGCTGCAGTGTCGTCGCAGGCGCTTGAGGTGGCATGCACTGCCGGCTCGCTGTCGAGCGCGATAAGCGATTGCAACATCACCACGCTCACCGTTACCGGCACTGTCGATGCGCGTGACTTCAAGTTTATTGCCGACAGTCTTAACCGCCTCACGGCTGTAGACATGAGTGGGGCCACGATAGTGGCTTGCGAGCAACCAGCGGCGGGGTCGGCCTATGCCTCGGTACAGGCCAGCGAGGCCAATGCCCTGCCTGCCACGAGTTTCTTTGGCAAGAAGTCGCTTGCCAGTGTGCAGCTGCCTGCCGGGGTGAAATCGATTGGTTTTGCGGCCTTTGCGGGCTGCGAGGCGCTGCGGCAAGTGACCATACCGGCCACCGTCGACTCGATAGCCTCCTATGCCTTCAGCAGCACGGGTCTCACCACAGTGACTGTGCCAGCAACGGTTGTGAGCATGGGGCAGGGCGTTTTCTCCCGTTGTCCTGCGCTTGCCTCGGCTACAGTGGCCACGACGGCGCTGGGCGACTACACGTTTCTCGACTGCGCTGCCTTGAGCAAGGTGGTGATGGGCAAGAACGTCGACGCGATAGGCAACGGCGCGTTTGCAGGCTGCACTGCACTCAAGTCGCTCACCCTGCCCGATGGATCGGCCCTGGTGCGGATAGGCAACGAGGCTTTTGTGCTGAGCGGCATCGAGGCGCTCGACTTCTCGGGCATGCAGCATCTTGAGAGCGTGGGCGACTGGGCCTTTGCTACAACTCCGGTCAAGACCATCAAGCTCCCCGATGCCGTGACGGCGCTGGGCAAGGGAGCATTCTTCTACGACACAGCTCTCACGGCTGCCAATGTGCCGGCACGTGCCACTGCTGTGAGCGATTATGCCTTTGCAGGCGATGACGAGGCCGCTGTGGGCAATGTGCTCAAGCAGGGGCACACGCGCATAGGCGACTATGCCTTCTACAACGTGAGCACGCCAGTGAGTATCACGATTCCTGGCAGTATCAACTATATCGGCACCAAGGCCATGGCAGGCATGACGGGGCTCGACACCATCAAGGCGCTGCCCACCACTGTGCCTGCCTTGGGCGACAGCGTGTGGGCCGGGCTCGACCAGAAGACCGTGAATCTCGACATTCCCGATTCGCTTGTGGCCCATGACTATGCCGGCGCCGAGCAGTGGCGCGAGTTCCACATCCTGAAAACTTACCGGCAGGGCGATGTGAACAACGATGGCCGTCTCGATGTTACCGACGTGACCACGCTCATCAATGTGATACTGGGCTTGCCGGTGCAATCGTTCAACTCGCTTGTGGCCGACTTCAACAACGACGGCCTCTACAATGTGACCGATGTGACCATACTTATCAACATGATTCTCGCCGACGACAACTCGCATGTGCGACGCGTCAAGGCGGTTGACGAAGCTGCGGGCAACTCTACTGCCGACAAACTCTATATCGACGACTTCGACATCGAGCCGGGCCACACGCGCACCGTGCAGGTGAAACTCGACGGCTCGCAAGACTACATTGCCTTGCAATGCGAAATCACCATGCCGCAGGGCCTGCACATCGTGGGCGGCTCGATTGTCAATGCCAGCCTCAATGAGAACCTTTCTACACCGTCACGATTGCTGAGCGACGGCAGCACCACCCGTGTCATTGCCTACTCGATGACCAACAGCGTGATCAAGCCACGCAATGGCGCTGTGCTCAGCCTCTTGGTCAAGGCCGACGACGACTTTGCCTCGCAGGGCGTTGTGGCTATCGACGGTCTCGTGCTCGTCGATCGCGCCAATGTGCGCTTCGATGGCGCTGGCTCAACGGCCATGGCGGGACGCACGACGGGTGTCGGTGTGGTCGATGCCAGTGGCTTCAAGGTATATGCCCACGACCGTGTGCTCGTCGTTGAGAGCCAGGTGATGGCCTCGGCCCAGCTGGCAGCTATCAACGGCACGGCAACCAACCTGCTGGTCGAGCCTGGGCGCAACGAGTATCGCGACATCGCTCCGGGCATCTACGTCGTGCGCCTGGCCGGCAAGAGCTACAAGGTGGCTGTGCGTTGACCTGGCGGCCGCGTGACAGCCGGCTTTTTGCACAACGCGCTTATACTAAAGAGGTGAAATATTACGTTAAAATAATGCTACAATAGATTTATTTCACTATTTTTGTGATATATCAACGTCGACATTATGCGCAGATATTTACTCCTCACGGCTTTTGTGCTTGTCGGTACTCTGTGTTACGGAGCGACCGGGCTTGTGTTTAACACGGCGGGCAACCTGTGCTCCAATTTGCCCAGCAAGGGTGTGACTTCAGTCATGATCACGGGCACCATGGACGCACGTGACTTCAAGTATATAGCCGACAGTCTCGACCGACTCAAGGAAGTCAACATGGCCAACGTGACCATCGTGGCCTGCGAGACCACGGTTCCCTTGTTTGGCAACCAAACGAGCTATGCTGCCGGCGAGATACCTGCCACCTCATTCTTTGGCAAGCACCTCACGGCAGTTGTGCTACCCGCCCGCACTACTGCGATAGGCTATGCCGCTTTTGCCGGCTGTGAGAGGCTCAAGAGCATTTCGTTGCCGCCGGCATTGACCACGATAGGCTCCTACGCCTTCAGCGGCACCGGTCTCACGTCTATTGCAATTCCCAAGACGGTGTCGAGTGTGGGCACAGGGGCCTTTGCCCGCTGTGCATCGCTTGCCAGCGTGAGCCTGCCCGGCGGCATCGTGGGCGACTATGCTTTTTTGTGCGACACCATGCTGTCGACCTTGACTCTGGGCCCTGGCATAGTCTCAATAGGCAAGGGCGCCTTCAGCGGCTGCTCTTCGCTCAAGGATGTCGACTTGACACACCTGGCTAAATTGGAGTGTATCGGCGACGAGGCTTTCTCCAATACCGCCATAGGCAGTGTCGACCTCTCGCAGTGCAGCAGTTTGACCACGATCGGGGCCTATGCCTTTGCCGGCACACAGGTTGCCAGCGCCAAGTTGGGTGAACGGGTCTCTGCAATGGGTGAAGGGGCTTTCTACAGCGACAACAAGCTCACTGCAATCTCCATGCCCACCAGCATGGCCAGGGTCGAGGCCTTGGCCTTTGCCAGCACGGGCCTCGATGGCTCGCACGCTGTGGGCAAGGGCGTGACAAGCATAGGCGACTATGCCTACTACAATGTCGACCGTGTGTCGACGATTGAAATTCCTTACCTGGTCAACTACATCGGCACCCGGGCTATGGCTGGCATGACGGGCTTGAGCTTGATCAAGGTACATCCCACCACAGTGCCTGCCCTGGGCGACAGTGTGTGGGCAGGCGTCGACCAGGCAGCCGTCGTGCTCCAGGCTCCCACCGCAGCCTACAGCCAGGCCCTGCAATGGAGTGCCTTCAGGTTCAAGCAATCCTATATGAAGGGCGATGTGAACAACGACGGATATATCAATGTGAGCGACATTACCAGCGAGATAAGTTACATATTGGGCCAGAACCCCAACCCGTTCAACTTTGACGCTGCCGACGACAATGGCGACGGCGTGGTGAACGTGACCGATGTGACCGGCCTCATCAACATCATCTTGTCGAGCAGTGCCACAGCAATCAAAAATGCGGGCGCAGTCACGACCCACGACCTTGTGTGCATCCCCGACTTCTCAATCAAGCCTGGCCAGACACGCACCATCGATGTCGAGCTGAGCAATGCCATGCGCTATGCAGGCTTGCAGTGCGACATTCACCTGCCCGAGTCGTTGCACCTGGTAGAGAGCCGGATCTTGCCCACATCGCGCTCGGCGGGCTTCACCTTTGTTGCCCAAAGGCAAAGTGACGGCACCGTGCGCTTGCTGGCTTATAACATGGCCAATCACGACTTCGACGGCCAAGACGGCGCCGTGTTGCAGCTCACGGTCACGGCAGGCACGCAGCTTGCCCCAGGACTCACTGTCGATGTCGACAATGTGGTGCTTGCCACCGGCCGCGGCGAGGCCTACTATCCGGCCGCAACCCGCACCCAGGTGTCGAGCGCGACCGGTGTCGACGATGTGAGCGCGTCGAGCACAAGAGTCTATGCACGGCACGCTGTGCTTGTGATCGAGAGCAACGCGCCTGCGAGCGCGCAGCTTGTGGCTGTCAACGGCACGTCGACCACGCTCAATGTCGAGGCGGGGCACAACGAGTACAGCGGTCTCAACGCTGGCTTCTATATTGTGCGCGTCGCTGGTAAAAGTTTTAAAATAGCAATTAAGTAATGGGAAAAAATAAGCTTAAGAAATTTGCCGACATGGCCACCTATCATTGCGTGTTTCAGTTTCCCTGGAACGTGCTCGACAGTGGCGAGTGTCCCATGCGCGGAAAGTGGCGCAGCGATTATTTTCACAACGACAATCCCCTCGTGCTGGAGTTGGGCTGCGGCAAGGGCGAGTATGCCGTGGGGCTGGGACAGCGGTTCCCCCACAAGAACTACATAGGGGTCGACATCAAGGGCGCTCGCATGTGGACTGGTGCCAAGATGGTGGAGGAGCAGGGCATGCCCAATGTGGCCTTCTTGCGCACCTCGATCGAGATCATCGACCGCATGTTTGCCCCTGGCGAGGTCTCAGAGATTTGGATCACCTTCCCCGACCCGCAGATGCGCAAGGTGAACAAGCGCCTCACCAGTACGCGCTTCCTGGCCAACTACCGCAAGATTTTGACCGATGGCGGCATCGTGCACCTCAAGACCGACAGCCCCTTTCTCTACACCTACACCCATGCGCTGGTAGAACTCAACGGCCTTCCCGTCGACATCGACACTGCCGACTTGTATCACAGCGGCCTTGCCGACGACATCCTGGAAATCAAGACCCACTACGAGAAGCAGTGGCTCGAGCGCGGGCTCACGATCAAGTACATCAAGTTCCACCTGCCTCAAGCCGGCGAGCTGCAGGAGCCCGACATCGAGATCCCGCACGACACCTACCGCAGCTACAACCGCGGCTATATCGAGATGCCCCAACACTTGCAGCCGGGTGACGCCGAGGCCCCTCACGATTGACACATTACTAAACGTTACATTATATTCACAACTTCTACAATGACTTTATATCCTAAATTGATACTCGACGCACTCAAGACTGTGCGCTACCCTGGCACGGGCAAGGACATCGTGGCCATGGGCATGGTCGAAGACGACATGCGCATCGAGGGCAACAAGGTCTCCTTCTCTCTCATTTTCCCGCGTCCCACCGATCCCTTCATCAAGTCGATTGTGCGGGCCAGCGAGGTCGCTATCAACACCTATGTGGGCCCCGAAGTCGAAATAAAAGGGAATATCGCTGTCAAGACAGTAAAGAAAAATCCCGACAAGAAGGCTGCCGAGTCACCATTGCCAGGTGTGAAAAACATCATTGGCGTCTCGTCGGGCAAAGGCGGCGTGGGCAAGTCGACGGTGGCCAGCAACCTTGCTGTGTCGCTGGCACAGCTGGGCTACAAGGTGG
The DNA here is from genome assembly GCF_009676955.1 of Sodaliphilus pleomorphus. Lineage (GTDB taxonomy): Bacteria > Bacteroidota > Bacteroidia > Bacteroidales > Muribaculaceae > Sodaliphilus > Sodaliphilus pleomorphus. The sequence goes on from NZ_CP045696.1 coordinate 2,556,729, forward strand.
GTTTGCTCGATGCCGATATCTTCGGCCCGTCGATACCCAAGATGTTCGGCATCGAGGATGCACAGCTCTACATGAGCGAGGTCGACGGCCGCAACATGATTGAGCCTGCCGAGCGCTACGGGGTGAAAATTCTCTCTATTGGCTTTGTGGTCGACAAGGAGAAGGCTGTGTTGTGGCGTGGCGCCATGGCCAGCAACGCCCTCAAGCAGCTCATCACCGAGGCCAATTGGGGCGAACTCGACTACTTCATCATCGACATGCCGCCCGGCACCAGCGATATCCACCTCACACTGGTGCAGACGCTGGCCATCACTGGCGCCATCGTGGTGACTACTCCCCAAGAGGTGGCGCTTGCCGATGCACAGAAGGGCATCTCCATGTTCCTCGGGCCGCAGGTCAACGTGCCTGTGCTGGGCATTGTCGAGAACATGTCGTGGTTCACACCTGCCAGCCACCCCGACGAGAAATATTTTATCTTTGGCAAGGACGGAGGCAAGAACTTGGCTGCCAAGCTCGGCGTGAAGCTCCTGGGCCAAATCCCGCTGGTGGCGGGGATATGCAAAGGCGGCGACGACGGCGTGCCGGTGACGCTGCAAAACAGCGTGTCGGGACGTGCTTTTGTCGAGCTTGCCCAGGCTGTGGTCAAGGCCGTCGACGAGCGCAATGCCTCCCTGCCGCCCACGCACCGCGTCGTCACGCATTGATGAGCCATGCTTGCTTGACGGGGGGGGCGACAACCCCAACATGACGCGAGCCTTGTTTTTATATTTAGTATATACAACTGGACAACAACTACAACGTATTTTTAATAGCTAATAAAAATGAAAAGTAAAATCATCATGCTGGGTGCAGTGGCTGCAATGCTGCTCACCAGCTGTGGCTCGGTGCCCATCACCGGGCGCAAACAACTCAACCTCGTCTCCGACCAGGAGGTACTGCAATCAAGTCTCAGCCAGTACAACAGCTATATGAAGACGGCCACCATCTCGGGCGAGAAGACCCAGAGCGAGATGGTGACCCGCGTGGGCAAGCGCATCGCTGCTGCTACCGAGAAGTATCTCAACGAGCACGGCCTTTCCAGCGAGGTGAAAAATTTCTCCTGGGAGTTCAACCTCGTGAAAAATGACGAAATCAATGCCTTCTGCATGCCTGGCGGCAAAATCGTCGTCTATGAGGGCCTCATGAAGATTGTGAACAGCGACGCCGAGCTGGCCGTGGTGCTCGGCCACGAGGTGGCCCATGCCGTTGCCAAGCACAGCAACGAGCGCATGAGCCAGCAGATACTGGCCCAGTATGGCGCCCAGGCGGTGAGCCTGGCCACTTCGGGTTCAAGTGCAGCCACGCAGGCTATTGCCAGTCAAGTGTACGGCCTGGGTGCCAACTATGGCGTGATGCTGCCTTACTCGCGCAAGCACGAGGCCGAGGCCGACAAGATGGGCCTGGTGCTCATGTCGCTGGCCGGCTACGACCCCAGTGTGGCACTGAACTTCTGGAAGAAGATGAGTGCCTCGAGCAACAACAACCAGAACGACTTCTTCAGCGACCACCCCAGCGATGCCAAGCGCATAGCCGCCATCGAGAAGGAACTGCCTGCCATCGAGAAGGAATATGCCAGCTACATCGCCGCTGGCAAGGCAAAGTCGACTACTCACAAGTCGACTTCGACCAAAAAGACTAAAACGAGCAAGAAGAAAAAATCTACGCATCGCAAGTGAGGGTCATGACGGCAGCTGCTGCAAGAGCTGCATGAGATGAGAAGTGGTCACGAGGGTGAAAAAATGTCCCTTGTGGCCACTTTTGTGTGTGATTTCGGGCACGCTTGTGCTCGGCGCGTCAATGTATGTATTTCTCAACAAAGTCTTTCACCCGGGCAGCATACTCCTGTGGGTGGTCGATAAGGCTTTGGGCATGTTTCGATCCCTTGGCGATATACAGCTCCTTGGGTTGAGGCTTGGCCTGGTACAGGGGCTTCACCATCCAGCTGGGCACAAAGTCGTCGTTGTCGCCGTGAATGAAGAGCATGGGCAGCTTGCACTTCTTCACCTGGTCGATCATCGATGCCTCCTCAAAGCTCCAGCCGTATTTCCACTTGCACAGCAGGCTGGCAGTGGGCAGGATGGGAAATTGCGGGATGGGCCGCTTGGTGCCCAGCATGGCTGTGTCGCCCAGCTCGTGGGCAAACTCGTCGTGCACGCTCGTGTAGCCGCAGTCCTCGACCAGGCATTTTACATAGCCAGGCAGTTTCTCGCCCGATATCGCCATCGTTGTGGCAGCTCCCATCGACACGCCGTGCACCACCATCTGCGTCTGCTGGTGTGTGCCCCGAAACAGCTCGTTGGCCACGGCCATCCACCGCATCACATAGTAGCGGTCGTTCCACCCCATCTGTATCTCCTTGCCCTCGCTCTTGCCGTGGGCATAGAGGTCGGGCAGCACCAGGTTGTAGCCCATGTTGTAGTATATGGCTCCCTGGCTCAGCATCTGCAGGCCGCTGTTCTTGTAGCCATGCACCAGCACAGCCACCTTGTTGCTCGGTTGCCGGGCTGTGACAAAGATGCAGCGTTGCCGCTGGCCCGAAATGATGGCCGTGGTGTCGTGCCAGTGCTTGCTGGCCATCAGGCTGTCGACCCACGGGCGCAACTCCGGGTTGCGGCGCAGGAGCGTGTTCAAGGCCTTGCGGTCGCTCACATGCTCGGGCTTGAGCGCAAAGTTGACGAGAAACAGCGAGGCCACAATGTCGGCCGCCACCAGCGCCACCACACCTGTGGCCACTCCTGCAATGATTTTTTTCGTTCTACTCATAGTTGTTTGAATTTTATGACTTCGTGTCGCGATGCTTGTGTATTGTTGATACAAATATACGACAAAAATTGCACCAAATGCTTTCCTTGTCTTCACATTTTCGCTTCTTTAGTTCTTCTACTACCCACATTTGTGTCGACAACTTAGCGGTGCTTGTGCCTGGCAGGATACATTGTTGAGATTGCAGGCAGACTGATTTGAAGATTTGTTTCTAAACAAACTTATTTCATGGTTGTTACGTCATGTCCCGTGATTTGAAAGAAAATAGGCCCGTCGCGAAGCCAGGTAAAAAAGTTGAATTTTGCTACTCGCTTTATATGATTTTTCAAAAACTTTCGCTAATATTGCATTTGCCCATGGCCTCTGCAGGGTGTCGGCTAGATTTGTGAAGCTGAGACTTGTTGCAGAGCATGTTGTTAAGAAATAGATTTTATACGATAATGCCCAACAACAGCAATAAGCTTAAAGTGCTCTTGATAGGACCTAGTCCACGCAACATCGGGGGGATAAGCATTCATTTGAAGAGGTTGATAGGACTCTTGAAAGACAAGTATGACTTCAGCATTGTCGATGAAGGTCACACGAGATACAGGGGGGAGTTTAATTTAAGGACCCTTAATCTTGTGATGTATTACAAGCTGCTGTTCCGGGCCGACATTGTCCACATCCATTCTGGAGTTTTTATACTCAGGGTCTTTCACATCATAAATTCATTGTTGCTTCACAAGAAGACAATCGTTACAATCCACCGTGATCCCAGAATTGAGGGGCATGCGACGACGACGAGGTTTCTTTTGGGCAAGTGCGACCATGCCATTCTGGTAAACAAAGAGGGTTATGATGCCGTAAGGAAATCGGGCAAGTGCCAATATCATCTTCTGCCAGCATTCCTTCCACCACTCCTCGATGAGGAGCCTTCTTTGCCGAGCGAAATATTGGATTGGATTGGCTCGTTCAAAAAGAATAACGGGGCATACATCTGTTGTTCAAACGCCTGGAATTTAGTCTTCCACAACAATGAAGATCTATATGGTTTAGATATCTGCTTGAAGGCGATCAATCGCTTGTGTGTGTCAGGATTTCGAAATGTGGGTTTGGTCTTTGTCGTTGCATCCTGCACAGCCCATGCCGAGGTGCTGGATGCCTATAAAAAATATATAAGCGACAATCATCTTGAAAATAATATTTTAATATGGGAACATCCCACGTCTTTTGTCCGACTGATACAACGCTGTGATTTGGTGTTGAGGACGACTAATACCGACGGAGATGCCATATCAATACGGGAGAGCCTTTATTATAGGAAACCGGTTTTGGCTTCCGATGTTGTAAGGCGCCCCAAGGCGACGATGCTCTTTAAGAATAGAGATTTCATTGATTTGGCCCACAAAATAGCAAGCTGCATGGCGCACAGAGGTGAAAAAATGCAATCGGCTTGCGAACCAATAGATTACAAGACGTTATACATCAATATTTATAACTGCTAAAAATGGAGCAATTAACACAAAAATTAGGTTCTGGCGAGATGGTTATTCAGGAATTGCCCATCCCACAACTGTCATCGGGAATGATTCTCGTTAAAAACCATTTTTCTCTTATAAGTGCAGGAACCGAGGGAACTACTGTCAAAACAGCAAGAAAAAGTTTGATTGGAAAGGCAAAGGAGCGCCCCCAGCAAGTTAAGCAGGTTTTGGACACATTAAAGACCAAAGGCGTGGTGCAGACCTATCGTGCCATCATGAAAAAGCTGGATGCCTATTCGCCTTTGGGCTACAGTTGTGCTGGCGAGGTGATTGACGTGGCCGATGACGTCACAGGCTTCAAGGTGGGCGACAAGGTTGCATGTGCCGGTGCAGGATATGCCAACCATGCCGAGGTGGTTGCCGTGCCGGTCAACTTGTGCGTGAAGCTGCACGACGATGCCGACCTTCAGTTGGCATGTTACAACACTGTGGGAGCAATTGCCCTCCAAGGGGTGCGTCAGGCCGACATGCGCTTGGGTGAGACTTGCGCGGTTATAGGGCTAGGACTGATTGGCGAGATCGTGTGCCGGTTGCTCAGGGCTTCGGGCATTAATGTCGTGGGCATTGACATTTCAGAGGCTGCTGTCAATGCTGCCAAGAGCACATGTGTCGATTTGGGCCTTCCCCGAAACACTCCAGGCATAGAGGAGCAAATCTCGGCCTATACCGACGGACTGGGTGTGGATGCCGTGATAATCACAGCAGGCACGTCAAGTCTCGACCCGATAAATTTTGCAGGAGCGATTTGCCGCAAAAAGGGCCGCGTTGTGGTGCTTGGCGCTGTGCCTACTGGCTTTGAGAGAAATCCTTATTGGTATAAGAAGGAATTGGAATTGAGGATGTCGTGCTCTTATGGCCCTGGCCGTTACGACCTGAAGTATGAGGAAAATGGTATCGATTACCCCGCGCCTTACGTGAGATGGACTGAAAAGAGGAACATGGAAGCTTTCCAGCAACTGGTATACTCGGGGAAAATCGATTTGAGTCCTCTCACGACGCATCGCTTCAAGTTTGAAGATGCACCTAAAGCTTATGATATCATTGCCCGCCGATTGGAGCCTTACCTTGGTATCGTGTTGGAGTATGATGCCAACAAAGAGCATCAACGCAAGGCAATGACTATCGCTGGAAATGTTGCTTTGAAGGACATCAACATTGGTTTCATTGGAGCTGGCAGTTATGCACAAAGTAATCTCTTGCCTTATTTGCCTTCTGAAGGTGAAGTGGGGAGAATATGTGTGATGACCAATTCAGGCACCACTTCAAAACGAGTAGCCGAAAAATTTCATTTCGCTCAATGCACTTCCAGTGAGAACGATATTATCAACAACAAGGATATTAATACCCTGTTTATAGCCACAAGGCATAACACTCATGCCAAGTATGTGATCGATGGGTTGAAGGCTGGGAAAAATGTTTATGTTGAAAAGCCCTTGTGTCTTAAGATGGACGAACTGGTTGAAATTCAGCAGCTGTGTGAAGAGAAACGTTGTGGTGTCATGATAGGGTTTAATCGTCGTTTCTCGCCATTGACGCCTATCGTAAAGCGAGAGATGGGAAATGGGAAAATGTCGATGATATATCGCATCAATGCAGGCTATATCCCGTCATCTTCTTGGATTCAGGATCCCAAAGTGGGCGGCGGAAGAATCTTGGGAGAAGTTTGCCATTTCATAGATTTGATGGCTTACATGTGTGGAAGCAACCCTGTTCAGGTTTCGGCATCGGTGTTGCCCGATCCCGAAGGCCTGAACGACACTGTCAATATTCTTGTCGATTTCTCTAATGGCTCAACGGGTGTCGTGTCCTACTATGCCAACGGGCCTAAGAGCCTTCCCAAGGAGTATTTTGAAGTCTTCTCTTCGGGCAAGGCTGCCATATTGTGCGATTTTAAGAGCTGCAAGATCTATGGCAGTAGTGTGAAAACGCACAAGCTCTCGGTACAGGACAAGGGACAGAAGGAGATGATGCAGGCGTTCTTTAAATCGCTCAAAGATGGGTCTATGCCTATCCCGTTGGACGAGATCTTCAGTGTTACCAAGGCTACATTTGCAGTGTTGAAGTCGATACAGCAAGCTGGCGCGCCAGTCAGGTTCTGATTGTGCGCCTTGCCGTGGGTGGCCAGTGAGCTTTTTTTTTGACACTGAGATGCAGTGAAATTGGGTGATTTTCATTACCTTTGCACCCTTAATACAATTTTTATGACGACATTTCAAGATTTAGGGGTCCGCGAGGATCTGCTACGGGCAATCACCGAGTTAGGGTATGAGACGCCAATGCCCATTCAAGAAAAAGTAATTCCACACTTGCTCAACGAGGACAGCGACGTAGTGGGCCTGGCCCAGACGGGCACCGGCAAGACCGCGGCATTCGGCCTGCCCACGCTGCAGCGCATCGACACTGCCTGCGCCTGCACGCAAGCTGTCATTCTCGATCCCACGCGCGAGTTGTGCTTGCAGACGTGCAGCGACCTCACCGACTATGCCAAGTATATCGACGGTCTCAATATCCTGCCCGTGTATGGCGGCAGCAGCATCGAGGTGCAGATACGCGCCTTGCGCCGCGGCGTGCACATCATCGTGGCCACGCCGGGCCGCCTGCTCGACCTCATCAAGCGCGGTGAGGTGAATCTTGAACATGTCAACACGGTCATTCTCGACGAGGCCGACGAGATGCTCAACATGGGCTTTGTCGACGACATCAACGAGATACTCAGCCATGTGCCCGAGCAGCGCAAGATGCTGCTCTTCTCGGCCACCATGCCCAAGGAGATTGCCGCCATTGCCAAGAATTACATGCACAACCCGCAGGAGTATGTGGTGGGCACGCGCAACGAGGGCTCGGCCAACGTGCGCCACGTCTACTACATGGTGCGTGCTCAAGACAAGTACCTGGCCCTGAAGCGCATTGTCGACTACCTGCCGCGCATCTACGGCATCATCTTCTGCCGCACCCGTGCCACGGCGCAGGAGGTGGCCAGCAATCTCATCCAGGACGGCTACAATGCCGATGCCTTGCACGGCGACTTGAGCCAGGCTCAGCGCGATGCAGTGATGAAGAAATTCCGCGAGCGCAACTTGCAGCTGCTTGTGGCCACCGATGTCGCGGCCCGCGGCCTCGACGTCGACGACCTCACCCACATCATCAGCTACAGCTTGCCCGACGACAACGATGTCTACAACCACCGCAGTGGCCGCACCGGCCGTGCTGGCAAGACGGGTGTGAGCATTGCCATCATTCACAGCCGCGAGCGTGGCAAGCTGCGTGAAATAGAAAAGCACATAGGCAAGCAGTTTGAGCGCCGCGAGGTGCCCAAGCCCAACGAAATCATCGAGAAGCAACTGTTCAATCTTGCCGACCGCATCGAGAAGGTGGAGGTGAAAGAAGACGAAATTGCCCAGTACCTGCCCAGTGTGCTCAAGAAGCTGTCGTGGCTCACCAGCGAGGAATTGCTCAAGCGCCTGCTCTCGCTCGAGTTCAACCGCCTGCTCGACTACTACAAGGATGCCCCAGTGCTCGACTATGTGCCCGAGAAGAAACCGCGGGAGAAACGCGTGAAATATGACAAGACCCGCACCGCTGCCGACAAGGACAGCCGCACGGCCGAGGAGGGCTATGAGCGCATGTTTATCAACGTGGGCAAGGCCGACGGCTTCTTTGCTCCAAGCCTCATCCAGCTGCTCAACGACAACACCCATGGCCAGCGCATCGACCTGGGACGCATCGACCTGCTCACCAACTACTCGCTCTTCGACGTGCGCCAGGGCGACGCCCATCGCGTGGTGAGCGCATTGAAAAACGTTGATTTCTTCGGCAAGCGACTCTATCTTGAGATTGCCGACCCCAACAAGGACTATGCCGCCGAGAATGCCGGCACCGAGGTGAAGCTCAACCGCCGCGAGCGCCGTCGCGCCATGTATGGCGACCGTCCACGCGAGCGCCGCCGCGGCTATGGCGGCAACTTCGACGACAAGCACTATGGCCGCCGTGCCGGCAAGCCGGCGCCTCGCACCCGCCGCGACAGCGAGCGTGGCTTTGCCCGCGACAAGCAGGGCCGCAAGCGCGACCGCAAGTCGTGATTGCGCTCACAGCGTGATGACTGCCGTGAAGCCCACTTGCGGTCTCCTGCCCAGCAGGTCGATGCTGGGACTGCACGTGATGCTTGCCGCATGCTTGCCCCGCTTGCAAGGATTGCCGGCAAAGAGGTTCACAAACTCGTTGATGGGGTCGACAATCCAGGCTACGGCCACGCCCATTGCCCGCGACCCGAACAGGCGGTAGTCGTCTTGCACAATCTTGCGTTTCAGCCGGTAGAAGCCTTCGCCTATCACGGTGCCGGCAATAGGGGTGATGATCATGTCTTGTATCGAGGGGATCTCCATGAAGGCCTCGATGCCGTATTCCCACAGCACATTTGATACAAACGTGGTGTAGAGCATCGATCCCAGTATGTTGAAGCCGTTGCTGCGCGCGCTCATGTAGTACACCGCTCCGCCGTAGGGGTGAAGCACATAGTTGAACACGGCATTGTCCTTGTCCCACACAGGACCCTCCTTCACGTGGTTGCCATAGCGGTGCCAGAATGGCGTGTGCTTGATCTCGCTCTTGTCCCATGCCGTGGCCCCCTCGGGCAGACACTCCAGCACCAGCAGTGTTACAACGCCGGCGCCCACAAATGTGGCTGTGTTGTAGGCCAGCCGCCCCCAGTTTTCCATGTGCCGGGTGGGGGAATAGGGCATGTCGTAGAGCGTGAGCGGCTTGGCGGCAGCCAGCGGGGATTGCACACTGGCACTGCTGCACGTGGCCTCGAGGCTGGCAAGTGCGGCGGTGTCGATTGCCGCCGTTGTGCTGTCGGCCTCGTTTGAGGCCGAGATTGTCGCAGCCCTGGCTGTGAGCGACATGAAAATGACAATGTAGATAAGTATAGTGCGCATAAAAATCTCAGGTAACAAAATTGCTCGCAAAGGTCGTGAATAACACGGGGTAGTCATTTTTCCAAAATTCCCGAATTATGGTGGTTTTATCTGTTGTGGACATTTGCTGCCGCAAAATGCGAATTATGGAATAGAACGCCACTGCGAGATGAGCGCTTGCCCGGCAGGAGAGTGGCTGCATGGCATGGCGTGCCGACACCGTTTTTTTTGTGATGTGGCAGAAAATGCGTAACTTTACACACTCATATTTTTTTATTCAAGCATTTTTTCACACGATTCAATCACAAGCAATCTTTATTTTATATGGCAACAGTCGACGACAAGAAAGTTATCTTCTCGATGGTGGGGCTTAACAAAATCATTAAGCAGACCAACAAGCAAATTCTCAAGAACATATATCTGTCATTCTTCTATGGCGCCAAGATTGGCATCATAGGCCTCAACGGCGCCGGCAAGTCAACCTTGCTCAAGATCATTGCCGGCATCGACAACGACTACCAGGGCGAGGTGGTGTGGGCCCCCGGCTACACGGTGGGCTATCTGCCCCAGGACCCTCCTCTCGACCCCGACAAAACGGTGCTCGAGATTGTGAAAGAGGGAGTGAAACCTGTGGTCGACGCCCTGGCCGAGTATGAGGAAATCAACCGCAAGTTTGGTGAGCCCGAGTACTATGAGAACGAGGACAAGATGAACGAACTTTTTGCCCGTCAGGCCGAGGTGCAGAACATCATCGACTCGACCGATGCCTGGAATCTCGACACGCGCCTTGAGCGCGCCATGCAGGCCCTGCGTCTGCCGCCGGCCGACCAAAAGGCTGCCCACCTCTCGGGCGGTGAGCGCCGCCGCGTGGCCCTGTGCCGCCTGCTGCTGTCAAAGCCCGATGTGCTCCTGCTCGACGAGCCCACCAACCACCTCGACGCCGAGTCGATCGACTGGCTCGAGCAGCACCTCAACCAGTATGAGGGCACTGTGATTGCCGTGACCCACGACCGCTACTTCCTCGACGACGTGGCTGGCTGGATTCTTGAGCTCGACCGTGGCGAGGGCATCCCCTGGAAGGGCAACTACTCGTCGTGGCTCGATCAGAAGTCGAAGCGCATGGCTCAGGAAGAGAAAACCGCCAGCAAGCGACGCAAGACGCTCGAGCGTGAGCTCGAGTGGGTGCGCATGGCCCCCAAGGCCCGCCAGGCCAAGGGCAAGGCCCGCCTCAACTCTTACGACAAGCTCCTGAATGAGGACCAAAAGGAGAAAGAGCAGAAACTTGAAATCTTCATCCCCAACGGCCCTCGACTGGGCAACAAGGTGATCGAGGCTCACCACATCGCCAAGAAATTTGGCGACAAGGTGCTTTACCGCGACCTCAACTTCAGCTTGCCCCCGGCTGGCATCATAGGCGTGATAGGTCCCAATGGCGTGGGCAAGACCACCTTGTTCCGCCTCATCATGGGACTCGACAAGCCCGACGAGGGCACCTTCGAGGTGGGCGAGACCGTGAAGCTGGCCTATGTCGACCAGCAGCACAAGGATATCGACCCCGACAAGACGGTGTATCAGGTCATCAGCCAGGGCAACGAGCTCATGCGCCTGGGCGGCCGCGACGTGAATGCTCGCGCCTACTTGAGCCGCTTCAACTTCTCGGGCGCCGATCAGGAGAAGAAGTGCGGCGTGCTCTCGGGCGGCGAGCGCAACCGCCTGCAGCTGGCCCTGGCGCTCAAGCAAGAGGGCAACGTGCTCCTGCTCGACGAGCCCACCAACGATATCGACGTCAACACCCTGCGTGCCCTTGAGGAAGGCCTCGACGAGTTTGCCGGCTGTGCGGTGGTCATCAGCCACGACCGCTGGTTCCTCGACCGCATTTGTACCCACATCCTTGCCTTCGAGGGCAATGGCGAGGTGTTCTTCTTCGAGGGCGGCTACAGCGACTACGAGGCCAACAAGGCCAAGCGCCTGGGCATCGAGGAGCCTAAGCGTGCGCGCTACCGCAAGTTTGACGCCGATTAATCTCTTTTACCACCTGCATTTTATTTCAGAATGATGAGCAATAAGACAAAAATCAAAAACATCATCTTCGACTTTGGCGGCGTGCTCTCGGTGCTCGACATCAACATTTCACGCCAGCGTTTCATCGAGCTGGGTGTGACCAACATCGACGATTATCTCGACATCACGGCCCAGAAGGGCTTCTTCGGGCAGCTTGAGGATGGCAGCTTGAGCGCCGATGAGTTTTGCAGGCGCCTGAGTGAGTTGACCCATCGCAAGCTCACCCTTGAGCAGTGTGCCCACGCTTGGCGGGGCTTCATTGTCGACATCCCCAAGCGCGGCCTTGTGGGCTTGCGCCAGTTGCGTGCCCAGGGCTACCACCTGTCGTTGCTTTCCAACACCAACCCCTTTGTGGGCAGCCTCATGCACGATGCCAATTTCGACGGCGAGCAACACCCGCTCACGAGCTACTTCGATGCCGCCTACTTGAGCTATGAGCAGCACCTCATGAAGCCCGACCTGCGTTTTTTCAAGCGCGTTCTCGACGAGCAGCATTATGCCCCTGCCCAGACGCTCCTGGTCGATGACTCACCAGTAAATTGTGCTGCAGCTCAGCAGCTTGGCATCAACACCTACCAGCCTGCCAATGGCGAGAACTGGCCCGCCCTCATTGCCCGGCATCTTTAAAAATCGAGTTTTTGTTTTTTTGTCTTGAAAAATTTCGGTTAATTCAAATAAAAGCACTACATTTGCCATAGTTTACTATTAATAATAATTATAATCATTTTTAATTCTACTACAATGGCATACGTAATTGATGATAACTGTGTAGCATGTGGAACTTGCCAGTCGGTGTGCCCGACAGGCGCTATCAGCGAAGGCGATAAGTACTCGATCGATCCCGATACTTGCATCAGCTGCGGCTCTTGCGCCGAGGCTTGCCCCAACGAGGCTATCCACGAGGGCTGATCACTGGCTTTCCATTTCAAGAAGACTACAACAAAATTAAAAAAAACCGAGTCGTGTCATTTTCTTAATGGCACGACTCTGTTTATTTATGGATGTGTACAGCAGAGAGGGGTAATAGGGGAGGACACGATGGTCTTTTCCTTCTATTTTCAGGCTCAACTGGCAGCAAGGATGATGTTGATGAGAGCTGTGACATCGCTCACGTTGACTATGCCGTTGCCATCCACGTCGCCCACACTGGTGTCGACCTGTGCTGTGCCCAGGATGCCGTTGATGAGTGTGGTCACATCGGTCACATTCACGGTGCCGTCGCCGTTGATGTCGCCCTTGAGGCTATCGCTGTAGCTCCACACGACGTTCACCTTGGGTCCCAGGTCCTTGACCTTGCCAAGGGTGAGGATGCCGGCTGCGTTGGTTGTGGTCTCTACCGTGGCCAGTTGCAGGGTGGCCGTCCATGTTGCCTTTTCGGCAGGAAACCACTCGGCCTGCAGGTCTTCGGTGGCGCCAGCCTCCATGAAATTCTTGGCCGAGTAGTAGTTGCCGGGCTTGTCTGGCGACACGCAGTTGCCGAAGCAGCATATTTGTACATGGCCGTTGGGCATGTTGTTGACGTCGAGCAGGACCACGCCGGCCGCCTTGCTGCCCGTGGTGTTTTTTACATAGAGCCCGGTGCTGATGTATCTCCCGAGAAACTCGTCGTCAACCAGTTTGTTGCAGGTCACGGTGGCGCCGTCGGCAATCGTGTTGCCGCTCGCGTCGACAAAGGCAAATGTGCCATCGGCCGCGGCGCTGCCGCTTGCAGCCCACAAGGCCGCGATGGCTATTGCAAGAATTGATCTCTTCATTGTGCGTAATAGTGTGTGTGTTGTGTTTTTTTAGAAATGCGATTTTATCACTTGGACCACACCGTCGTTGTTGTACACAAATGCCACTATCCACAGGTGCTTGGGGTCCCAGGCCTTGTCGACGGTGTAGTGCGCGGTTGCTGTGCTTTCCACGCCCTCGTCGATGGTCACGTCCTGCCCCCAATCGCCGTTTACGGCGGCCCGCAGCACGTGCTTGTGCACATAGTCGGGCTTGGGCTTGCCGTCGGGCATGACCTGCATAGCGGTGATGCTGTCTTCAATCACCCATAGCTGCAGTTTGCCTCGGGTAGTGCCGTTGGTGCCCAGCATGTTCACCTTGATGCTGGCCTCGTGTGTTGTGTCGTTGTAGCTCACGGTAGCCTCCATCTCGATGGTCGACTTCAGCGACAGTGCCTGTCGCACCAGCGCCGGCCAGGCCGGATAGTCCTGCAGGCCGCCTACACGGTTTACAAGCCCTATGGGCTGGTGGTCGCAGTTCCAGTGGTTGTAGTAGGTGTCGCCCAGGCTGGTGGCCAGGCCAGTGAACTTGGCACTGCCCTTGAAGCCCAGGGGCCCCGAGTGGATGCTCACGGCAATGATGGCATCGTGCCCGTATTGTGCGATGAGTGAGTCGATTTGTGCGCTGGCATTGGGGCAGTTGAGGCAGCGCTGACCCGTGAAGTCCTCGATGAGCACGTTGCGGTTCACGTCGGCGGGCTTCACATAGATGTAGCGCTCGTCGTCGTTGCTGCAGCTCGTTGTTACAGCCAGTTGCACGATTGCCAGTAGGAGAATATAGATTGTCTTTTTCATCAGAAGTTGTAGTTATAGGAGATTACTACGCCCTTGGTCTCGGGCACATAGCGGCACACGCCGCCCGAGCAGTTGTAGCCGGCCTTGGTGCGCGCCCAGCCCGCTTGCAGGCGGTGGGCTCCCACGTTGTAGGTTACATAGGCGCCGGGGTAGTGCTCGCCAGTTTTGCCACTGTTGTACTCGTCGCTCACGGTGAGCATCCAGTGCGGGGCCAGCGAGAGCTCGGCCAGTGCAAAGAGCCAGTCGCCGTCGTCGTCCTTGGTGGCCAGGTACTGCAGCTCGGTGCGCAGGGTAGTCTTGGCGCCAAGGTTGAAGAGTGCGTCGGCAATCATGATGTCGCTGTGTATCATGCCGCCTTCGCCCTCTACGATGGTCTTGTTGTAGAACTGGTTCATGTAGGTCACACTCAGCTTGAAGCTGCGGCTGAATCGGCGCTCAATCTGGGCATTGATGTCTTGATAATAGGTGCTGTTGCCCCAGCCCCAGAACTTAGAGGTGTAGCCGTCGGTCCCAGGAGCCCCGGGGGCGATGTCTGGCAGTCCGCCTGCTGCCGTGGGGGTGGTCTTGAGCGAGTGCACGTGCGAGAAGTTTACCTTCACGTTCATGCCATAGCGGCCGCCCAGGGTGGTGCGGCGCTTGAAGTTGTAGCCAAATTGGGCTTGGTAGGCCCACTCTCCCATGGGGTGGGTGGCATAGGGGTAGAGCGCTGCCAGGGTATAGGTGTGGTCCTCGGTGAATGCTGGCAGGTGGTTGAGCATCGACGAGGTGCCGCTCATCGACCGCCGACTGCGAAACGAGAAATTGTCGCTGCGCTTGGCTTGCAGCAGCAGCGACAGCCCCCGCTTGGAATAGGAGGCCGAGAGCATGGCCACATAGCCCTTGCCGTAGGTGTAGCCGTTGTCGAAGCTCGGGTCCTGCCCCTTGCGGGCATACTCGAGCAACACGCTGTAGGGGCCGTGCTGCACCTGGGCGCGCACGTCGCAGGCGTTGACATAGGTGGGCAGGTTCAAGATGTGGGTGTTGTCGGCATAGATGACGTCGGTCGAGTCTTTCTCGCGCTTGTTCACCCACGAGGCTCCCAGCGTCACATAGGTGTTGCTGCTGGCCAGGGGCTTTATCCACTGGTCGAGATTGAGCTCCATGTCGGCTCCGGTTATCCACGCCTTGTTGTGATGCCAGTATCGGCGCTGGCGGCCGGTGAGGGCCTTTATGTGCACTCCTTTCACGGGATTGAGGGCCACGCGAGCGCCCAGTATCGAGTTGTCGATGCCCAGCGACCGCTCCTCGTAGGTGCGGAAGATGAAGCCTGAGCCAAACTGGTCGTAGAAGGTGCCCAGTGTGACCTCGGCCACGTTGAACTTGCCTTTCACGTAGTAGAACGGCACGCCCCAGCCCTTGAAATCGGCCTCATAGCCCGGAAGCGGGTGTTCGAGATAGGCAAAGCGCACACCTGCATCGACCCACTTGCTCATGGCATTGACCTCGGCATAGGTGTTGGTGCGCACGTCGTCGTTGCTCTTGTCGGCGTCGGTGTGGCCGGTGGGTATCTGCACGTCGCTCTGCACGCTGCCGCTCACGGTCACTTTCTTTTCGTCGCCTGACTCGCCTGCTTCTTGAGCAGGGAGTGCTGCCGGCAGCATGATGCACGCTGCCAGCAGCAAGGTCCTGTAGTGCTTGTTGATGTGATTCACAGCTTACTTCGATAGCAGTTCACGCACTTTTTCGATAAGCTCGTTTTCGGCACCGTCGGTGTAGCCGTTGTGCTTGTAGGCAATCTTGCCGTTGCCGTCGACGATGAGCACATAGGGTATGAGCTGCACACCCAGGGCGCGCTTGAAGTCACCGTTGGGGTCGAGCAGTACCTCATATTCCCAGCCTTGCTCGTCGACCATGGGCTTGAGCTTGTTGATGTTCTGGGCCTGGTCGATGCTCACAGCTATGAGCTTCACGCCTGTTTCCTCTTTCCAGTCGGCATAGACCTCGTTGATGGCTTTGAGCTCGCGGTTGCAGGGCTTGCACCATGTGGCGAAGAAGTCGATGATGAAGGGCTTGCCGCCGTTGTTGAGCGTGTCGGTGCGCACGGTGCGACCGTCGATCGTTTTCAGTGTCACTGCCGGCAGTTGCGCCTGTGCCAGCGGGGCCAGGGCACACAGCAGCATGATGATTGCAAATGTCTTTTTCATTGTGTATGTGTTCATAAAAGTGTAGTGTTTACTTGTTGTGTCGTTTTATAGTTGTTTTGGCAGGCTGGGAGCTCAATTGCCCTTGCTCAAAATGTTGGAGATCAGGGCGGTCACATCGCTCACGTTGACGGTGCCGTCGCCGTTGATGTCGCACTTCAGGTTGCTGTAGTCGGCCTCGCCCAGCACCTTGTTGACCAGTGCAGTCGCATCGCTCACGTTGACGGTGCCGTCGCCGTCGATGTCGCCGCTGGCCGGAGTGTAGGCTGCCGGATTCACGGCAACCGAGTTCTCGACCACGCAGTTGGAGGCGTCGGTGCTGTCGTAGTTGCCTATGTAGGCCACTACTTGCAGATTGCTCCTGTTCCAGTTGTTTTTGAGGTCAAAGGTGTAGCTGTAGGTGGCCTGGTTGTCGGTCCAGTTGTCCACGTCCACTCCCCAAGTCGAGTTGATGTCGCGCATCACATGGGCATGATAGAAGGTGCTGCTGTAACCTGCCTGCGAAGTCGAGGCAATGTTGTTCTCGGTGAGCACAACGGCCAGGCGGGGGGTCACCTCATATCCCTGGGCGCGCTTGGCAGTGACCCACACGGTCACGCTCGTGCTGTCGGCATTGAAGGCTGCTTCGGCGTCGAGGTCTAAGTAGGCGGGTGTGTTCAAGCGGTGGTTGATGTAGGCAATGATTTCAGAACTGTTACTGGCGAAGATTACAGGCGTTTTCAATCCTGTTTTATCGGCCTCGGTATAGGGGTAGCGGTCAAACATCAATGCCGGAGCATAGGTGGCACCCGCGTTGTTGTAGAACCAGGTGTAGGCATTGTCGGCACTGGTGGTGAATTGGTCGGTATAGAAGCCAGAGTGGTGGCACACGAGTGCAACCCGGGCTGCCTGCTGGGGATAGCGGTTCAAGGTGTTTTTCATCATCGTGGCCATAGTGGGGCAGTTGGGGCATTTCTCGGTGGTGAACTCCTCGACAAGCACGTTGCGCTCAAAGCTCTCGCCCAGGGTGTTGAGCTTGCCGGTGGCCGTTGCGTGGCCCGACTCGTTGGGCTGGCCGTTGACCTTGGTGATGGTGACTTGCACCTGTTGCGACACGGCACGGTCGGCCGCTTGCAGCTCGATGGTGCCCGTGGTCGACTCGTTGATGTTGGCCAGCTCTTGGGCCAGGCTCACATGCTTCTCGGCGCTGGTCGTGCCGTCGATGGCGACGGTGTAGTCAAAGTCTTTGACTGTAGCGGTGCCGTCGTTGGTGACCCTGATGGGCACCTTCACCGAGCCGCCCTTGGCTACTATTTGGGTCCCGAAGTCGTGGGGCGACAGGGCATTGTTGTAGAATTCTCCATCGAGCTGCACCTGCAGGGCCAGGTGACCCTTGCCTTTCTTGGAATAGTCGGTCCAAGTGCTTCCCTTGGCCATGAAGAGGCCGCCCTCGACGTCGCCATCGGCCACGCAGGTGGGGTGCTTGCCATAGTCGGCATTGGTCGACCGCACGGTGAAGGTGTAGCCCACATATACGCCTTCGGCAGGTATCACATAGGGCTTGTCGAGCGTGATGTCGTTTTGCTTGCCCAGGCTTTCTGAGCTCTCATCGCCATTGTTCATGTCTACCATGTTCATAGTCTGCACATAGTCGGCCTTGTCGGCTGCACTGGGCAGCGAGCGTGATATCCACACCTTGAGGCCCGATATGGCTGCGAAGCTGCGCATGTACAGGCGCACGCCCTTTATGGTCTTTCCTTGGGCTGCGCCCGTGTTGCCAGGAATGAAGATGGCTTGGCTCACTGTGGCTTTTGCATTATAGCCCGTGGCTGTGCGGTTTTCGGTGGCCAGGTAATAGCCCCACCACGTCTGGCTTGCGGCGGCATGGTTGGCGCTCGTGATTGCCACAAGTGAGATCAATAGGATGAAAGTGAAAAATTTCTTCATAAATTATTATTTTTTTTGGTTAATGAATTCAAAACAGCTCGACTATAGATGAACGGCTTTAATAAATGTCACAAATCTACGCTGTTTTGTTTAAAGTCGCAAATTTTTGTGAGATTAAAATTTCCAAATGCGCAATTTTAGTGCCATTCTGTTTCCGGTTTCTTTCTGCTCTTGGTGTCTGCCGTGTGCGTTGTTGCTGGCTGTCCCATGTTCAATAACGAAGTGCAAAAATGCGTTATTGAATATGGAAATAATTCTGTATTATACTCCGTTAGACCGCCTTGCTTCGACATCCGCTTGCGAATGATGTTCCCTTCAAATGGAATCTTATTACAAAGTTTCTAAGCGTGTACGCACTTACATCACTTTAAGAATAATGTAATACCTTTGTACACAAGGCAAAGTAATAGGGATACAAGTTACAAGAAAGCCATTAATCTCCTCCGTCGGTGCTATACTTGCGGAATGGCCTAATAATCAGATGACGTTTGAAAAAGTTAGAGCTATTCTTGGAAATTTCATTTTAAATAACTATTTTTGGAAAGTAGTATATTTGAAACATACATGTTATGGATTTTATCGACAGAAACAAGGAATTAGGCCGCTTGGAAGCCGCCCTAAATGGATGCAAAGGCAAGTTACTGGTTGTCTATGGTCGCCGACGGTTGGGCAAGTCCAGACTTATAAAGAAAATTCTAAAAGAGGAAGATGTTTATTATGAGGCAACTAAAAGCGAATCAGCAACTCAAAGGCTTGGACTTGCCGCTTCTGTCGCTTTGTCATACCATGATTTTGACAAGCCAACTTACTCCACATGGGATTCACTATTAAGCGCTTTCAACAACCAATGCAAGGAAGGGGCAACGCTAATACTTGATGAATTCCCTTATCTTGTAGAAAGAGATGCCTCTCTTCCGTCTACCATTCAAAGTATTGTGGACAGTGGTAGCATGCGATACAATCTTTTGATATGTGGCTCGTCACAGCGTATGATGCAAAAGTTAGTACTCGATGGTTCCGAGCCGCTCTATGGTCGTGCGTCAGAGAAAATTAATCTCGGCCCAATACGTGCGCAATACTGGTGGCATGCACTTAATCTAACCGCAAAACAGGTGATTGAAGAATACAGTGTGTGGGGTGGTGTGCCACGTTACTGGGTTCTCCGTGAGCAATACTGTTCTCTTGACAATGCTTTGGAAAATCTTATTCTTGACGAGCAGGGTCCACTCGTAGAAGAGCCTGAGGCTCTGTTTCTTGACGATACAAACGTGATAGCACCCTATATATCTATAATGACAGCAATAGGGCAGGGAAACGCGAAAATCTCCCGTATTGCCGATGTCGTTGGACATAAGGTGTCTGAACTTGCACCTGTGATGAAAAACCTCATTGCCATGCATTATGTTCGCAAAGAAGTGCCATTCGGAGAGGATGCAGAGAAGTCAAAGAAGACGTTGTATGTGATAGACGACCCTTTCCTCGACTTCTACTATAGGTTCGTTGTTCCGGCCAGACCTTTACTTTCAATAGACAGAACTGATGTTGTCCTGCAAAATATTCACAACCACATGGCAGAGCACGTGGAACATATTTGGGAGCGTCTTTGTCAGATTGCGGTTTCTGGCAACAATATGTTTGGTCACACATGGAATGCTGCTGCCCATTGGTGGGGAAAGGTGCCCGTGTTTAAAGAAGGCAGGAAAACCCCGACGGGCAATCGGGAGTTGGAGTTTGATGTCGTGGCAGAGTCAATGGATGATAGAGATACTATACTTGTCGGCGAGTGTAAGTGGAAGTCGGCTGACCATGCCGAGCGTCTCTTGGCTCAATTGCAAGAGAAAGTCAAATATGCCCCGTTTGCGAAAGGCAAGAAAATCGTTTACGCCCTTTTTCTCCGTGAAAAACCGCTTTCAACAGCTGATTGTGAAATGATGTTTCCCGAAGATGTCCTCAACAATTTGCCGAAATAATATTCCTCTACGGTGTTCTCTCCTGTCCCATAGCTCCTCGCCATGTCCTTGAGGATGCCGATCATCTCTTGACTGGAGTCATCGGGACAGAGTACGATGATCTTACGGCCATGCCATAAGAATCCCTGCTCAACGTCGCACGTGGGACTGACATAGAGTTCATAGTTGGTATTATTAGCGGATGGCTTTAGCTTTTACGTTTCTACTCAATGAATACTACAAAGCATAAATTTTGTCTAAAATTAAAGGACAATATACAATATTATCGTACTTTATTGCTACTTTTGTGTTGGTGTTGCTGCTCGGCAGCTTTTCTACTTGAGTATATTTAAAAACGTGATTTATTGATGAAAACCTACTTCTTTATATTGACAGCAGTCGCGGCTCTCGTCGTCGTTGCGGGTTGCGGCAAGGGCAAGGATGCCCACGGCAACAACGATGCCGCCCAGCCAGTTGAGCTCACTGCCCAGGGCGAGCTTGCCCAGTCTGGCCAGGCGGGCACGATCGCCGCCTTGCCTTTCTCGGGCAGCGACGTCAAGGAGCATGTGGTGCTCGACTACGGCAACCGCACCGTGAGGGCTGTGCCCGACGTGAGCTTCAGCCATCCCGAGTTGATGAAAGAAAAGAAGAACTGCTTTGTCGTGATCTCAAAAAAGGACTTCTACCTCTATGTGTATGAGCCACAGGGGACCGACACCGTGATGCTGGCCCGCTACGACTGCGCGCTCTCGCTCAAAAAGGGCCAGAAGACGGCCGAGGGCGACATGTGCACGCCCCACTGCTCGATGCAGCAGCCCTTCAGCGTGTCGCAGATTGCGCCTGCCTCGTCGTGGACCCACGACTTCGGCGACGGCCGCGGCGCCATCAAGAGCTATGGCGACTACTTCTTGCGCTTGGTCACGCCCGGTCACTCGGGCATAGGCATACATGGCAGCACGGGCAACCGCGAGAGTGTGCCTGGCCGTGCCAGCGAGGGGTGCATCCGCCTCAAGGACGAGGACATCAAGGATCTTGTCCAGCACTATGCCACAGTGGGTATGCGAGTGGTGATAAAGGGCGAGACGGTCGACGACTACCCCTTTGAGATACATGCCATGACCAGGCAGAAGATTGCCCGCAAGCGCCACTTCGACCCACGCACGACCTTGACCAATGCCCAAATCGAGCAGGCCCGCCCCGAGCCAGGCCGCCGATGAATTGAAACTTATTTCTTCGTAAAAATATTCAGCTCATATTAAAACAACTTTGGGGAATTTTTTCTATATTTGCAATGTTGAATTCTACATGTGAGGATTTAATGTAAATATTGAGGAAAGCGAGACCTCCTCTTGCAGTAGCTGGTAAATCTGGAAAATTTCAAGCGTAAGTAGCTGCATAGTGGAACCGAAGCTGTTCTTCCTAGTATGAATTTTACATGTGCTTGTGCGATAGTAGCTGTCGCAGCATACACGGCAATTCATATCTAGGTGTGAGCTGAATTTCTTACTTCTACTTACGGGCATTCCAGAGCCCTCCGGCAAGAGTTGAAATGAAGCTCGCGCCTTTTTTTTGTGGAATTGCCCTAATGGAAAAAATAGTAAGGAGGCCACTGGTGGCTATCACACACGATTGTAGTAGGGAAATGATGTTTCCATGGCAAGCAGTGCACAGGGCTTGAGTGCCAGGTGTAGCACTGCGTAGCCCGTTGTCGCCAGTGCAGATTGATGTCACTTTATCTGCTGGGCCTAATTGTTTTGTAAGAATGTCCTGAGAAATGCAGTGTCGGGAGGCAGGCGGCAGACGTGATGTTTTAGACCTGTGCCATGTGCCTTGGAGGAGGATACTGTGATTTTTGCCGGGCTGCTGGCAGATTAGGACGCAGCAGCATGCAGGTTGCCCTGTTGAGGCGCATGCATGCTGCTGCTTTACGTCGTTATGAGTCGCTATGGGGGCTCGCGTGCTACTGCTTGAGGGGCAGCACCTGCACGTTGTGCGCCATCACCAGGTTGCGGGCGCGAGCCATGGCGGCATCGTAGGTGGCACGGTCGCTCTTGCGCACCATCTCGCGACGGTCGTCGGGAATGAGGCGATAGTTGTCGCCTTTCCAGCCAGGGTGCTGGCAGTAGAAGAGCTTGTAGCCTGCGCGGGCTATGCTTATCTTGCCATCGGTGCCGGTCTTGAGCGTCACCCTCACTATGGCACCCACCCGGGTGTCGAGGGGCTTTTGCGCCGAGATGAAATTGCCCATGCTGTACACCACCAGGGCGTCTTTGCCAGTGACACTGCTGTGCACCATCTTGAACGGCTCCAGCACGTGGGGGTGACCGCCTATCACGAGTTCGACCCCGTGGTCGACAAGCCACTGTGCCAGCGAGCGCTGCTCGCTGCTGGGAGCGAGCTTGTACTCGATGCCCCAGTGCATGTTGACACACACGGCCTGTGCGCCTGCCGCACGGGCAGCCTCGATGTCGGCCTGCATCTTGTGCAGCTCGATGTAGTCGACCACCACATCGCCCTGAACGGTGATGCCGTTGGTGCCGTAGGTGTAGTCGAGAAAGGCGACTTTCATGCCCTTGATGTCGGCAATGAAGGGCAGGCGGCTTTGGCGGTCGGCCGCATCGGTGTAGGTGCCTATGTGGGCAATCTTCATCGCATCGAGCGTCTTTATGGTGCGCCGCAGTCCAGCGTCGCGGCGGTCGAGGCAGTGGTTATTGGCCGTGAGCAGCAAGTCAAACCCGCTTTTCTTCAATTGCCAGGCATACTCATCGGGGGCACTGAAGCAGGGATAGCCCGTGTAGGGCCGGCCGCCCAGCGGGGTCTCCAGGTTCACTACGGCATAGTCGGCCGCCTTGATGTAGGGTTCAAGCAGAGCGAAGCAGGCCGTGTAGTCGTAGGTGCCGTTGCGCTGCAGGGCGGCTTTGTTCTGCGGTGCGTGCTGCATGGCATCGCCGGCAAAGAGCAGGTCGACGCTGTCGGCCCCGGCCAGGTGCGGGTTGTAGATGCTCAGCGTGTCGGTGCCCACAAGCAGCTGCAGCAGCGAGAGCAATAGTATTGAGATGAGTTGCGACATTGTGATTTTCTTGTGTGCGAGGTTGGAGTTGGAAATAACTCAACACACGGGGGCGCCCGCCCGTGGCTGGGCACCCCCTGTGCCTTGTGCTGTGTTGTTTACTTGTATATCTCGTGCTTGGCAGCCAGCAGGGTGTTTTTCATGAGCGAGCATATCGTCATGGGGCCCACGCCGCCTGGCACCGGGGTGATATAGGAGCAGTGCGGAGCCACGTGCTCAAAGTCGACGTCGCCGTGCAGCTTCCAGCCGCTTTTGGTCGTGGTCGAGGGCAGGCGGGTAGTGCCCACGTCGATGACCACCACGCCGTCTTTCACCATGTCTTCGGTCACATATTCGGGCCGCCCTATGGCAGCAATGAGAATGTCGGCTGTGCGGGTGATTTCCTTGAGATGAGCAGTGGCACTGTGGCACACGGTCACGGTGCAGTTGCCGGGATACGACTTCTGCATCATCATGGCGGCCACTGGCTTGCCCACGATGTTGCTGCGCCCTATCACCACGCAGTGCTTGCCGCTGGTCTCGATGTTGTAGCGCTCGAGCAGTGTGAGAATGCCTTGAGGCGTGGCGCTTCTGAAGCAGGGCAGCCCTATCGAGAGCCGGCCCACGTTGATGGGGTGGAAGCCGTCCACGTCCTTGCGGTAGTCGATGGCTTCGATCACCTTCTGCTCGTCGATGTGCTTGGGCAGTGGCAGCTGCACGATGAAACCATCCACATCGGGGTCGGCATTGAGCCCGGCGATGGCCTCGAGCAACTGGGCCTCGGTCACGTCGGCCTCATATCGCAAGAGGGTGCTCTTGAAGCCACACTCGGCACAGGCTTTCACCTTGTGCGACACATAGGTCTCGCTGCCGCCGTCGTGGCCCACCAGTATGGCGGCCAAGTGAGGCTGTTTCTTACCTGCTGCAATCATGTTTTTCACCTCGGCAGCAATTTCCTGCTTGATTTGAGCAGCTACTTTCTTTCCGTCGATCAACTGCATTTGTTCAACTTGTATTTAAGGATTTTATGATAAAATAAAAAAGCGCCGCATTGAGAAAAACACAGTGTGGCGCCTTGGTGCTGTCGCCTCACGTCAACGGCGGCGCATGCCTCGCATCATCTTCATCGGGTTCTTGGTCGTGACCGCATGCATCATCTTGCGGGTTTGGTCAAACTGCTTGAGCAGCCGGTTCACCTCGTCGATGCGGGTGCCGCTGCCGGCTGCAATGCGCTTGCGGCGCGACCCGTTCATGATCTCGGGATGCTCGCGCTCATAGGGCGTCATCGAGTCGATGATGGCCTCGATGCCCTTGAAGGCGTCGTCGTTGATGTCGATATCCTTGATGGCCTTGCCCACTCCTGGTATCATCGATGCCAGGCTCTTGAGGTTGCCCATCTTCTTGATTTGATTGATCTGGTTGCGGAAGTCGTTGAAGTCAAACTTGTTTTCGCGTATCTTCTTCTCAATCTTCTTGGCTTCGTTCTCGTCGTATTGCTGCTGCATGCGGTCGACAAACGACACAATGTCGCCCATGCCCAGAATGCGGTCGGCCATGCCGTTGGGGTTGAAGGCGTCGATCTCGCCCATCTTCTCGCCCGTGCCCACAAACTTGATGGGCTTGTTGACCACCGCGCGTATCGACACGGCTGCACCGCCGCGGGTGTCGCCGTCGAGCTTGGTGAGCACCACGCCGTCGAAGTCGAGACGGTCGTTAAAGGCTTTGGCCGTGTTCACAGCGTCTTGGCCGGTCATCGAGTCGACTACAAAGAGGGTCTCGTTGGGCTTGATGGCGTCTTTGATGTTCTTGATTTCCTTCATCATCTCCTCGTCCACGGCCAGGCGGCCGGCGGTGTCGACGATGACAACATCGCAACCTGTCTTTTTGGCCTCGTCGATGGCGTGCAGGGCGATGGCTACGGGATCTTTGCTCTCGGGCTCGCTATACACGGGCACTCCTATGGCCTGACCCACGGTCTTGAGCTGCTCGATAGCTGCCGGGCGATACACGTCGCAGGCTGCCAGCAGAGGTTTCTTCTTCTTGCCTTCCTTGAGCCGGTTGGCGAGTTTGCCCGAGAATGTGGTCTTGCCCGAGCCTTGAAGACCCGACATCAGTATCACGGCGGGGTTGCCGTCGACGTTGAACGGGGCCTGCTCGCCGCCCATAAACTTGGCGAGCTCGTCGTGCACGATTTTCACCATGAGCTGCCGGGGCTCAACCGAGTTGATCACGTTCTGGCCCATGGCCTCGGCCTTTACACGGTTGCAGAAGTCCTTGGCAACTTTGAAGTTCACATCGGCCTCGAGCAGGGCTTTGCGCACGTCCTTCATGGTCTCGGCCACATTGATCTCGGTGATTTGGCCTTGTCCCTTGAGGACCTTGAAAGAGCGTTCTAAGCGCTCTGAAAGATTTTCAAACATGTATTGTCGATCTTATTTTGTTCTTGTTTTTTTAGATTACAAAATTACAATCAATTTGGCAGATAGACAAAAAAATGGCGGCAGTTTTCACTGTCGCCTCACGTGGCCGGCACAGCAGTTGTGCCATGGGGCCTCGTGCCTTGGGGCGATTATATGTCCTTGATCTGGCCTTGGGCTTTCTTGCGTTCAAACTCCCGCTCTGCTTTCTCTTTCTTTTCTTGCTCGAGCTGCTCCTTGCTCTTTTTCACCACCACCTGCGATGACCCGTCGGGCATCTTCACCTTTTGCTTGAGCTGCTCACGGTTGGGCTGCGAGTACTTGTTGATCGAGAAACTTTTCACAATGTCGTCGACCACCTCGCGGTCGCCGAAGAAGTAGTGGGCAAACACCTGCACCACGAGGTCGGTTTTCTTCGACACCAGGTTGACAATGATGGCGCGGGTGCCGTCGGGCATGATGCCCTCGACGCTGTAGCCGTCGAAGCCCTTCACCTTCACTTTGCCCTTCTTCACATCGTACATGTTGTATTGCGAGGCGATCTTAAACAGCGATGTGGAGTAGATCTCCTTTTTGGCTTTCTCGTCCTTGGTGTAGAGGGTGAGCGAGAGCTCCATGTCGTCCCAATGTTCGGCAAAGAAAGTGGGGGTGTTCTCCATCACAAATCCCCCGTCGGGCACGGTGAAGTTCAAGTCATACTTGCTCCAGTGCATGTCGACTGCCTGGGCAGGAATCATGGCCGACACTGCCAGTGCCATTGCCAGCAACAAGATGTGGATGAAGTGTTTCATATGCGTCTGTCTTTTTTCTTTCTCTGTTGTTTTGATCTCTGTTTTGTTTCTCTCTCTCTGTCTCAGTGTCACGAGCCGGCCTCGAGCCAGCGTTGCCACTCGGCGTGGCTACCGTTGAACACGTCAAGATCTACATCGCCGTCGATGCCGTCGACCGTGCCCCAATGGCTGTATTGCTGCATCACGTGGCGTTCTTGCTCGAGGTCCTGGGGTGGGTTGAAGGCACACAGCCACAGGTCGATGCTTGCAAAGTAGGGTTTCACCCACTTCTTGTAGCCCTCGCGGTTGGTGTAGAGCATCACGCGCCGCCCGTGCATGAGCAGGTAGTCGAGCATGGCGCGCACACCTGTTGCCGTGGCATGATTGCTCACCTTGGGGTCGTTGAGCCAGTCTTCGACGTCGACGACCAGGGGCAGGTCGAGGCGGGTGTGGCTCACAGCCTGCAAGAAATTGCGTGCCTGCAACCGCCCGTCGGCTCCCTTGCGGAAGTAGTGGTAGGCTCCTGTGACAAGACCTGCTTGTCGCGCCTTGCGGGCGTTGGTCAGGAAATTCTTGTCGCGCCCCCGGGTGCCCTCGCTCGCCTTGATGTAGACAAAGGTGATGCCGCTGGCCCGCACCTTGTCGTAGTCGATGTCGTCGCCGTTGTGCTGCGATATGTCGATACCCGTCACCGGGTAGCGGGCTGGGTCGATCTCCACGTGGGGGCGCCTCGTGCCGCTCCACAGCCAGTACAACGCTGCTGCAAGCATGACCAGTGCTGCCAGCCCTGTTGCCACCAGGCAGTTCAGCAGCCGGCCACTGCGCTTGCGCCTGCGCCTGCTGCGGGTTGATCTATGTCGTCGCCGTCGGCCTCGTGCCATTCTCTATCATTAAAGACGCGTCGATGAGCGTTTTGTTTTATGTGGCTGTGAAGTTTTAATGTTTTTTAATAAGAGTGCGCGACGGCCTCGCAATAGACCGCCGCGCCTTTCTGTTTTGTCATGAGTGCTCTTGTACCTTGCGTGCAGGTGGGGGTTAACGGCGCTTTTTGCCGTTCTTCTTCTGCTGCTCGCGCAGGGCGGCTTGCTGCTGGCGCTGGGCCTCTTCGAGGCGAGCCATGAAGCCGCTTTTCTTCTTGGGCTTCTTGGCATTGGCCGCCATTTGAGCCCTCACCTTGTCCTCCTTGATCATTGCTCTTATGGCATAGGTCTGGATGATGGTGATGAGCAGCGACACAAAGTAGTAGTAGCTCAGGCCGGCTGCATAGTTGTTGAAGAATACCAGGAAGAACACCGGCATGAGATACATCATCCACTTCATGCCCGGCATGGAGCTGCTCTGTGCCTGCGACTGCATCGTCAAGTAGGTGTAGATGATGTTGGTTGCTGTCATGAGCAGGCAGAACAGGCTGATGTGGTTGCCGAAGTAGTTGGTGATAAACGGTATCTGGCCGCTCCACGACACGATGGCATCGGGGGCCGACAGGTCGTGGGCCCACAAGAACGACTGCCCACGCAGCTCGATGCACGAGGGGAAGAACGCAAACACGGCCACCAGTATGGGAAATTGCAGCAGCATGGGCAAGCAGCCGCCCATGGGGTTGGCTCCGGCCTGGTTGTAGAGGGCCATCGTCTTCTGCTGGCGCTTCATAGCGTTGTCCTGACCGGGATACTTCTCGTTGATGGCCTGGATGTCGGGCGCCAAGATGCGCATCACAGCCTGCGACTTGTAGCTCTTGTAGGTGAGCGGTGAGAGCACCAGCTTGATGAGAATGGTGAGAATGAGAATGATGATGCCGTAGCTGTGTATAAACGTGCCCAGCCAGTTGAACACTGGAATCACAATGTAGGTGTTGATCCACCGGAATAGGGTCCAGCCCAGCGGGATGAGGCGAGTGAGCTCAAGGTTGTTGTAGGCAGCCTCGTTCTTGGATGCGCTCGAGTACTTGGCCATCATGTCCTTGTAGTGGCTCAGAATGCGATACCGGTTGGGGCCGAAGTAGAAGAAGAACGAGGCGGGGCGCGACACGGTCGACTTGTAGTCGAGCGAGCTGCTTATGCTCAAGTTCTTGAGAAACCTCTGGTACTCGGGGGTGCCTTGCTCGGTGGGCACACTCTTGAGCCTGGCTCCCACAAAGCTGTTGTCGGCGATGAGCACGGCCGAGAAGAACTGCCCCTTGGTCGATATCCACTTCAGCCGGTCTTGCATGTCCTCTTCCTTGGCCGAGGTCTCGGGGAGGTATTTCACATCGCCCCCGCCGTCGGACTCGGCATACTGGTAGTAGATGGTGCTGTTGCGCTCCTCAAACATCTTGCCCTCCTCGTGGCGGCCCATCTTTTGGTGCCAGTTGAAGTCCATGTCGGAGACGTTGGTCGGGACGATGGCCTCCATGTTGCGCTGCACGAGTTCCATGCGCACCATGTAGTTGCCCCCTTTGGCCAGTGTGTAGCGTATGCCAAACATCGCGTTGCCGGGCATGTTGAGGTCCATCTCCACCGTTGTGTCGTTGAGCTGGCGTGGTGTGAAGTAGAAATCCTTGGTGTCGTAACGGCGCTCGTTGGTGTTGAGCACAAAGCTGTAGCTGTTTTCGCCTGGCGAAAACAGCTCGACGGGCTTCAAGTGCTTCTGCTCGGTGTTGAGCTTGTGGTGCTCGTCGAGGTTGGCACTGGGCCATCCCAGCAGGGTGGCGCGTGTGATCATGCCGCCCTTGCTTGATATCTCGATCTCGAGCGAGTCGTTTTTCAGTTTCACGATTTGATTGGTGCCCTTGAGCTTGCTGGCCAGCGGGCCGTTTTTGCCGTAGGTGTCGCTCAGGTCGCGCAGCGCCTTGAGCGCGTCGTTGTTGACCTGTGTGCTGGCTACCTTGCCAGCGAGCAACTGTGCCACGTCGACGGCTTGGCCATCGACGTTGAGCGTGCCCTCGAGCTGGCCTTGAGCCAGGCTCACGCTGTTGCTGCCGGCCGCAATCTTGGCCGAGTCGCCGCCAAACTGCTCGATGTTCTGCTTGAGCAATGCGAGCTCGTCGGCACTCATGCTGTCGCGCACAGCAACTGCTGCGGCATGGGCTTTCTCAGCTTCGACCTGTTCTTTCTGGGCTTTCTGTTGCGCCTGTTGTTCCTTCTGCGCCTGCTTGTTGGTCATTGTCATCCAACCGATGAAAATGAGACCAATCAGCACCCAGCCTATGATCGTGTTTTTGTCCATGTTGTGATAGAATGTGCTGCTTGAGCAAAATACTATTTTGCTGTTGAGTTGTTTTTGTTGTTGACTATTGTTGTTTTACTTTTTTTTCTTTTTCCTCCTTGTTGGCGATTGCAGCTTCAATGAAGTTCATAAACAGCGGGTGCGGATTGAGCACCGTGCTGCTGTACTCGGGATGGTACTGTGTGCCTATATACCACTTCTTGCTGGGCATCTCCACAACCTCGACCAGATGGGTATCGGGATTCTCGCCCACACACTCCATGCCAGCGGCTTCAAATTGCTTGCGGTAGTCGTCGTTGAACTCGAAACGATGGCGATGCCGCTCCTCGATGTCGAGCTTGCCATAGGCCTCGGCCACCTTGGTTCCAGGCTTCAGGTGGCAGGCATAGGCGCCCAGGCGCATGGTGCCGCCCATGTTGGTCACGCTCTTTTGCTCTTCCATCAGGTCGATCACGTTGTAGGGCGTGTTGGGGTCGAGCTCGGTACTGTTGGCCTCGGCAAGGCCCAACACGTTGCGGGCAAACTCGATGACCATGCATTGCATGCCCAGGCATATGCCGAAGGTGGGCATGTCGTGTTCGCGACACCACTTGAGGGCCACAAATTTTCCCTCGGTGCCACGCACTCCGAAGCCTGGCGCCACAATCACGCCGTCCATGCCGCTCAGTTGCTCCTCGACGTTGCCGTCGTTGAGCTTCTCGCTGCTTATGTATTTGATTTTCAGCTTGTGGTCGTGGTAGGTGGCGGCCTGCAACAGCGACTCGTCGATCGACTTGTAGGCGTCTTGCAGCTCCACATATTTGCCCACGAGGCCTATTGTTACCACGTGGGTGGCTTTCTTCATGTGGTCGAGAAATTTGTTCCACTTGGTCAAGTCGGGCTCGCCGCTGTAGGGGGTGGCCGTCTTGTCGAGAATGATGTTGTCGAGCTTTTGGGCATGCATCATGAGCGGCACCTCGTAGATGGTGGGGCAGTCGACCGATTGGGTCACGGCCTCGACCGAGACATTGCAGAATTGCGCCACCTTGCGCCGCATGGCCAGCGGTATCTCTTTCTCGGTGCGCAGCACCAGTATGTCGGGCTGGATGCCCACTTGCTGCAGCATCTTCACGCTGTGTTGTGTGGGCTTGGTCTTGAGCTCCTTGGCAGCCTTGATATAGGGCACATAGGTGAGGTGCACGCATATGCAGCGGTTGCCCAGCTCCCACTTGAGCTGGCGCACAGCCTCAAGAAACGGGGTCGACTCGATGTCGCCCACTGTGCCGCCTATTTCGGTGATTACAAAGTCGTATTTTCCTGTGTTGGCCAGCAATTTCACATCGCGTTTTATCTCGTCGGTGATGTGAGGGATGATTTGCACCGTTTTGCCCAGATAGTCGCCACGGCGTTCTTTGTCGATCACACTCTGATACACTCGGCCCGTTGTGATGTTGTTGGCGCGAGTCGTCTTGATGTTGGTGAAACGCTCGTAGTGCCCCAGGTCCAAGTCGGCCTCGTGACCGTCGACGGTGACATAGCACTCGCCGTGCTCATAGGGGTTGAGCGTGCCTGGATCAATGTTGATGTAGGGGTCAAACTTCTGAATTGTCACATTGAAGCCTCGCGAGAGAAGCAGGCGGGCTATCGACGATGAGATGATGCCTTTTCCAAGGGATGAAACCACACCGCCGGTCACAAAAATGTATCTTGTCTCCACTGCCAAATGTTGATTTGTTTGTTCAAATTGCAAAATTAGCAATTATTCTTGATGATAGCTTCATGTTTGCACAATTAAATTTCATTTAATATGTGGCATGGCACCCATGCTTGCCAGGGTAGGGGGGCTTGCTGCATGGGTGCCTGCTTTTTACCGTTTGCCAGGCTTGCTCGTGGGCGTGCACATGTGGCTACTTCTGCTTCTCGAGAACGGTGAAGGTGCCTATTGCCGTGCCGCCATAGTGGTTGCCGGCCTCGTAGGTGCCGTAGTAGCGGTAGCGTGCGGGCTTGAGCCGTTGGCCGCTCTTTGTGGTCAAGTCCCAGGTCCAGGGGAAGGTGCAGTCTGGCTTTGTGTATACAAGGTTGCCGCTGGAGTCGGTCACTTTTAGTGTCATCGACGGGGTGACCGCGGTCTCGCTCTTGAGCTCAAACACGACTTGGTCGCTCACCACCGATTCCCGGGTGCTGATGGCAGCCCGGCTCGCTTCGCCCACGGTGAAGGTGATGGTGCGTGAGGTCTTGTTGCAGGCCACGTCGCACACCTCGAAGGTGAGCGTGTGGGTGCCGCTCTCGAGTCCTGTCATGGGGAAGGCGATGTTCACGTTCTTGCCGTTGTTGGTGGCCACGGCATAGTCCTTCACGAGCATGTACGACGTCTTGCCGCCGTCGAGTTTCAAGTTCATGCTTGTGCCCACGCCGCCCTTCTGCGTGTTGACGGCGACATTGTCGCTCACGTTGATGTAGAGTGTGGAGTTGCTGGGCACCAGGACGCTCTCGGCAGCATCGGCAGCGTCGTTGAAGTACATGTCGTGCACCACTGGCGGCTCGTTGTCGACGATGGCCCCCGTGGGAGCATAGGTGTCGATGAGCAGCTTTGTGTAGCGACCGTTGACCATTGTCGATGAGTTGTCCTGGTGGGCGTAGAAGCTGATGAGGCCCGTGTTGCCTGTCACGCTCTCTACATAGCGCGGTATGGTGATTTGGGCGGTCATCACGCCCTTCACCACGCGGCCCTTTACTTGTGCGAGCATGTTGCGCGGATAGTACACATCGCGGGTGGTCTTGGTGCCGTTGAAGTTCTGGGTGGCTTGGATATAGCGGGTTTCGCGGTCGTAGAGCGTGAAGTAGCCGTCGCCATTGAAGCTGGTGTCGACGCTCTTGAGGTCGCTTTTCATCACCTTGGCTTCGATGCTCACCGTGCGCAGAGGCATTGTGTAAGATTTTGTGTTTTCATCGATGTTGTAGCCGTTGACTTTAGAAACCTTGAAAAGGGGCTTGGGATAGTTCACCTTGATGGCCGGGTCGCCCAGCAGCAGAAACGACATCTTGTTGAGATTGTAGGACGAGGTGCGCCCTACAGGCTGCTTGCAAGCCATGTAGGCATCGCCTATGCGTGGATATTGACCCGTTTTGCCGAAGGCAAACATGGCATTGATAAACAGACGGTTGAGTGCATCGTTGTCGCTTGCGTTCACCGTGCGGGCCGAGGTTATCATGGCGATGACCCCGCCGTCGGGCTTGTGAAACATGATTTCGCCCACGCCACGGGTCTCACTGTCGTAGCGGGCAATGTCGCAGCAGGCGGTGGTCATGATGGGCAGGTGCTCGTTGACGCAGTGCTCGGCATCGGTCTGTGTCCACAAGTGGCTTGAGCGGCCAAACGAGATGGGGCCGGCATGGCCCACGTAGGTTGCAAAATACTGGCCCGTGTTGAACATCTGCGAGATGTGGCGCTTGGCCTCTACGGCCGTATAGGTTTCGGCACTCTGACCTGGCTCGGCGAGCTCGGTGGCCACGGGATACATCGACACATAGGCACGGTCGGTATTGAATCCCACGCCCAGCTCCTGGTTGATGAGCTGCAATGCACCCTCGGCCTGGAACACGTGCAGCGTGTTCTCGCTGAACTGGATGTCGTCGGCCCAGAACATGGCGTTGTCGCGCCAGGGGCCGTAGTCGGGATTTTCCACATAGTTCAGGAGCTTGTCGACGTCGCTGGTGGCCTCGTCGACAGTGGCCGACGGGATGCGGCCCACCCCGAGCCGCAATGTCGATGTGCTCATGTTGCTGCCCGAGTTGTCGTCGAGCATGCCGTAGAAGTCGTCGCACACGTAGGAATAGCTCTCGTCGCTGCTGTTGTCGCTCTCATAGGTGAGCACCGTGTTGGCTTTTTTCGACACCAGCGAGCGGTTGTCGTAGGTGCCGCAGCCCAGCAGCAGCAAGTAGCGGAATGTGCTCTTGTCGCGGTCATAGAACATCTTGTTCATCAGTCTGATGGCCATGGCATCGGGTGTGCCGCTCGAGAACTCGTTGAATACTTTCTCCTGGTCAACTACCAGCACACGCCAGCCGTCGACCTTGGCATGCATGTTGGCGATGCGTTGCGCCTGCTGCATGAAGGGCTTGCAGGTGACGATGACCATGT
Source organism: Sodaliphilus pleomorphus (assembly GCF_009676955.1). Lineage (GTDB taxonomy): Bacteria > Bacteroidota > Bacteroidia > Bacteroidales > Muribaculaceae > Sodaliphilus > Sodaliphilus pleomorphus. Next base: position 2,590,210 of record NZ_CP045696.1, read on the forward strand.
GGGGGGTGGCCTCGCCGTGAATGTTCTGGTTGTCGACGGCCTCCCAGCCAGATATGCACATCAGGGTGTCTTGTGGATTGAAGGCGATGTACTGACTGCTGCGCAGGTCCTGCCCTGGCGTGAACCCGTGCACGATCGTTGTGCCTGCTGCTGTGCTGTCGGCTATGACGTAGGTCGTGTAGTCGCAACGCTTGGGCGCGGCCGGGTCGTCGATGTTCCACACCACCAGGTTGCCGCCAGCCACGTCTTGAAGCTCAATGCGGTCGGTGTCTGTAAGGTTGGCAAAGCCCATGCGCACCTGGCTCTGGCCGCGGGGTATGGCATTGCTGTGATAGTAGGTGAGCATCACATAGTCGAGGTTGGCATTGGTCACTTGTCCGGTTGTGCTTATTCCCAATCGCACCTTGCCCGTCTCGCTGTGACCTCTTGGCGTCACTTGCCCCAGGGTTGTGGCGCTGTTGTAGTACACAGTTGTCGAGGTCGAGGCATAAATTTTGTTGGTTGTCGATGAGTAGGCTACCGTGTCGGTGTAGCCGCCCATGTCGATGTAGGTGTAAATGTTGGCAAGGGCCGATACCTTGGCCCCCACGCTGGTATAGGCAAGTACAGGTGTGCCGCTCACAAGCCCTGGCAGCTTGAAGCCGAAACTTGTCTCGGCCGATGCGATGTCTTCGCCCAGCAGCGTCTTGCCCGAGCTGCCGGGACTTGTGAGCTCTTGCTCGTGCAGGCAATAGTCGAGGCTTGTGGCGCGGGGCATGGTGCCCATCGTGAGGCTTGTGGGGGCTGTCTCGATGGTATCCCCGGTGCCTGCCTCCTCGGTGAGAAAGTAGCAGCCCCTGGTGGCATAAGGGTTGATTTTGCGTGTGTAGTGCGGCACCTTGGTGCGTGGGTCGGCTATCTCGGCAGTGAGCGGGCCGCGCCCATAGAAGCATATCTTGTCGCCGTATTTCGCCACGGGCACCATCGTCAAGTCGTCGGGGGCCTTGCCGTCGAGCACCTCGCTCAGCACGTTGCCTCCCCTGCCGTACACTCTCACCTTCTCGGGCGACGAGAAGCCCATGGCCTTGAGCTCGTCGCTGGTGAGCTGGTAAACACCCGATTCAGCTACCGATATTTTTACCCATTTTCCCGTAGCCAGTTTTGACGTCGAGGCATAGTTGGAGGCATTGAACCCGAAAGCGGCTATTGCCGTTGCACAGGCAAGCAGCCCGATGCACAAGGCTCTTGCAACGACAGGGTGGTGTATCATAGAATTATTAATTTTCACTGGACATTGATTGATATTGATAGTTAATGATATGTGTACAACACATCATAACAATAACGCGTTTTCCCCCCTCGATATTGTAACAACGGGGCGCATATTTGCAGGCTCTTGCAGCAAACAACGGGGGCCGGCAGCTCGGTCGGCACCTTATGTGTGCCCCGTTGCTGTCGGCCCCCCTGCTGTGTGTTGGTGCTCTTGTGTGATGCTACTTGCTGCGCTTGTAGTTGTCGACTACAATGAGGTCGCACATGGGCGTGCCTCCGTAGTCGTTGCCCGCCTCATAGGTGCCAAAGCACTTGTAGAGCCCGGCAGCCACGCGCGAGCCGTTGTCGCCCGCGAGGTCCCACGTGTAGGGGAAGGTGCTCACTCGCTTGTGCCACACAAGCCGGCCGGTGGCATCGGTCACCTTCAGCGTCACGGTGGGCGACTGTGCGAGTTGGCTGTCGATGTTGAAAGTTGCCTTGTCGACGGCAGGGGTCTCCTGCACGCTTAGGCTGGCTTGACTCGCCTGGCCCACGACAAAGCTCAAGGTGCGGCTCGTGTGATTGCCGGCGATGTCATAAACCGTGTAGGTGAGCGTGTGGCGGCCGCTCGTGAGTGAGTGCATGGGCAGTGCAATGTCGAGTTGCCGGCCGTTGTCGCTCAAGGTGGCATAGTTGCCTACGCTTGTATACGATGTGGTGCCGTCGAGCATGAGCGACATGCTCTGGCCCACCGAGGTGTCCTGGGTGTTGATGGCCACATCGTCGTTGGCCTTGATGTAGAGTGTCGACGAGGAGGGTATCAAGTCGGTCTCGGGGCTGGTGTCCTCGTCGTTGAAATACATTGCCTCAATCACAGGTGCCGCATTGTCGGTCACGGCGTGGGCAGGGTCGTTGGCGGCTATTGTCAGGCCGGCATAGTCGCCATTCACCATCTCGGCAGTGCCGTCGTTGTGGGCATATATCTTGATGAGTGCGTTCTGGCCATCGGCATCGGCCATGTCGGGCACGATGAGCGTGGCAGTGAACTGGCCGTTCACCACCTTGCCCTTCACCTGCGAGAGCACTGTGCGCGGGTAGTAGATCACGCGTTCCACGCTGCGGCGGTTCTCGCGCAGTGTGATGGTGTCGTACACCTCTTTGCCGCTGTAGAGCGTGGCATAGGCATCACCGTTGAAGCCCGTGTCGACGGCGCTGCCGTCGGCCTTCATCACCTGTGCGCTCACGGTGAACGTCTGCTTGGGATACACGGTCACCGTTGCAGCGGGCGTAGCAACGCTGGTGCCAGCCACTGCTTGTACCTTGAAGTGCGGTTTGGGATAGTTGATCTTCATGGCCGGGTCGCCCAGCAGCAAAAACGACATCTTGTTGTGGTCGCTCGTTGTGCCAAACGAGCGCTTGGCGGACTTGTAGGCATCGCCCAGGCGCGGCATGGTGCCGGTGGCCCGATAGGAGAACATGCCGTTGATGAAGGCACGGTTCAGCGCGTCGTTGCCGTCGGCATAGACGTCGCGGGCCGAGGTGAGCATGGCGATGGCGCCTCCGCCCACTTGGTGAAACATGGCTTCGGCTATGCCGCGGGTGTTGCTGTCGAAGCGGGCAACGTCGCAGCAGGCGGTGGTCATGATGGGCAGATGCTCGTAGATGTGCGAAGTGACGTCGCTCTGTATCCACAGTTTCCCGTAGCGTGAGAAGTTGGTGGTGCCGGCATGCCCCACAAAGGTGGCAAAGTACTGCCCCTTCTCAAGCATGTCGACCACGTGCCGCTTGGCGCCTGCAGCCGAGAGTATTCGCTTGTCGGCCGACGCCGATGGCTCGGCCAGCAGGGTGCCGCGATAATACATCGATATATAGGCCTTGTCCATAAACATGCCTGTGGCCAGGCTGTCGGTCATCATGTTGGCTACACCCTCGGCCTGGAAGGGGTGCAGACCGTCGTCGAGGTCGGTGTCGTCGGCCCAGAACGAGGCATTGTTGCGCCACACCCCGTAGTCGGGATTCACGACATAGCTCACAAGCTTGTCGACGTCGGTCTTGGCTTCGGCCACCGTGGCCGATGGGATGCGCCCCACACCTATGCTAAGCAGGTCGCTCGAGATGTCGTAGCCCGAGTTGTCGTCGAGCAAGCCAAAGAAGTCGTCGGTCACATAGGAGTAGTTCTCGTCGTTGCTGCAATCGGTCTCAAAGGTGATGAGCCGGTTGGCCTTGTCGGCCGAGAGGCCGCGGTTGTCGTAGGAGCCGCAGCCCAGCAGCAGCATGTAGCGGAACTTGCTCTTGTCGCGGTCATAGAACATCTTGTTCATGAGTCGCAGTGCCATGGCGTCGGGAGTGCCGCTCGAGAACTCGTTGAACACCTGGTCCTGGTCGAGCACGAGCACTTGCATGTGGTCCTCGTTGTAGTGCATCTGTGCTATGCGTTGGGCTTGATCGAGGAAGTGCTTGTTGGTGACAATGACCATATCGGGGGTGGATGCGCCGTGTATGTTTTGGTTTTCAACAGGTGCCCACCCGGCTATTTGCATGAGTGTGTCGAGTGGATTGAAAACGACATATTGTGCCCAGTTCTTGTCGATGCCGGGAGCGAAGCCATACACTTGTGCGGCATTTCCCGTGGCGTCGGCAGTGGCGTGCACAGCGCAGTCGTAGCGCACCGGCGAGGCGGGGTCGTCGATATTCCACACCACCAGGTTGCCCCCATTGTTGCCCGCGAGTTCAATCAAGTCGCTGTCTGCCTGGTTGTTGATGCCCATGCGCAGCTGGCCGTGCGAGCCCAGGGCGATGTTGTTGTCGTGCCAGTAGGTGATGATGAAGTAGTCGAGATAGGAGCTGGTGACCGAGCCGTTGGGCGAGTAGAGGCTCACCTCAAGTTTGCCTTTCTCGTTGTATTTCTTGGGGGTGACGGCCGTGCTGGGCGAGGCATAGTTGTAGTAGATGAATGACGACGACGGCGCATAGATCTTGGACGACGACAGCGTGTAGCCCAGCGTGTCGGTGCTGCCGTCGACGTGCAGGTAGGCGCGCACGTAGGTCGAAGCCGTGCATGCTGCCGCCAGGCACGTGTTCACCACGATGGGAGTGCCTGGCTTGAGGCCTTTGAGCTCGTAGTCGAATGTGCCATTGGCATTGTTCAGCGTTTCGCCCAGCAAGTCCTTGCCCGATGAGCTGGGCGATTGCAGCTCTTTCTCGTGCACATAGTAGTCGAGGCTCGTGGAGCGCACTGTAGTGGCCGTGTTCTCGGCTACAGCGGCAGTGGCCACGGTGGCCTCTGTGCTGTTCTCCTCGGTCAGGAAGTAGTAGCCCAGGGTGGAGTAGGCGTTGTTCTGCCTTGTGTAGCGCGGCGACGACGAGAGCTGGTCGACGGGCGTCATGGCCACAGGTCCGTTGCCGTAGAAGCATATTTTGTTGTTTTGGCGGGTCACGGGCACCTTTACCAGGTCGTCGTAGGTCTTGCCGTCGAGCACCTCGCTCAGCATGTTGCCTCCCGAGCCATACACGCGCACCTGCTGGGGCGAGTCGAAGCCCATCTCCTTGAGCTGGGTGTAGGTGAGCTCATAGACTCCCGATTGCGGCAGGGCGATCTTCACCCATTTGCCCGTGGCCAGCTTCGACTTGCTGGCAAAGTGCGATGTGCTCAGTGCCATTGCCGGCAGCATCGTTGCGCCACCAGCGAGCAGCGCAAGGGCCAGTTTTCTTATGCCAGATGATGATATATGCATGCTCATTTTTAGCTGTTTTTATTTCAAAAAAAACTATTGTTTCTATTTAATCCTTATTTTCAGCGATGGCTTGCCGCCTATGGTGGCAGTGAGGTTTTGACCTATCGTGAGCACGTGCGACTTGCTGTTGTCGATGTTGACGATGATGTCGCCCATCTTGAGTGTGAAGTAGGTGCTCACCAGCTCAATCATGTGGTCGAAGTCGTGGCTCATGCCGGCGGTCGAGGTCGTGGCCACAATTGCGTCGTTGATGGCAACGGCGGTCTCGATGCTCTCGGGCATGTCGCTCCAGGGCATGTAGTCGCCCAGCATCACGGCGCCGTCGAAGGCTGTGAACCGCGCATCGCCTCTGTCGTCAACGTTGTCGCCGCGGGCCTCGACTGCCACACATGCCGCCACGCTGTCGTAGTAGCGGTGGGCAAAGCGGCTGGCCACATTCTTGCCCAGGCGGTTCACCCGCAGCGCGATGGCAGGATGCATTACAAATTGCGGGGCAAAGTCGGGCACAAAGAATGGCTTGTTGCTCAGCAGTATCGATGAGTCGGCCATGAGCCTTATCGCCACATGGCTTTCGGCCTGGTCGTTGCAGTTCCCTGTGATGCCTATTACTTTCACGTTAGTATGATGATGATCGGGTCGCCCGGCGTTATTTTTTATTCATATATTTTTTTTCTTCCATGCGGTAGTACATGAGTGCCAGGTGCGCGTAGATCGATGTGTTCTGTATCACGATGTCGCTGGGGGCCTTGATGCGATAGGGAGTGAAATTCCATATTGCCTTCAGCCCGCTCTCGATAGCGGTGTTGGCTGCCTCCTGTGCATGTTCGACCGGCACTGCAAGCACTGCAATCGACACGTTGAACTGCTGCTGGCAGCGATGCAGCTCGTCAAGGCTGTAGACGGGGATGCCGCATATGCTTGTGCCCACCAGCTCGGGGTTGATGTCGAAGCCTGCCACGATGTTGAGCCCGTATTGGGAGAGGCCCACGTCTTGCATCAAGGCGGCTCCCAGGCTGCCTGCGCCTATCATGAAGGCGTTGTGCTTGCGCTTGAAGCCCAGGAAGTCTACCAGCTCGCGCACGAGCGAGTGCACCTCGTAGCCTATGCGCGTCTTGCCCTTGATGTTGAGAAACGACAGGTCCTTGGCGATTTGCGAGGCGTCGACGTTGATTTCCTTGGCAATCTGTGTCGACGACACATATTCTATGTGCTGGTTGTCGAGCATTTTCACATAGGCCAAATACCAAGGTAGCCGTCTGAGTGTGGGCTCTGGTAGCATCACCCTGCCTCCTGTATTTCTTTCCTCACTCATTGTCGCGACATTCCTTTCATTATGCTTTGTGGCTTAGTACAAATGACTTGCAAAATTAATGAAAATTATTAAAATTGCAAAATCACGTCTTTGTCACTGAGCCGTCACTGCCATTTTCTTGGCTTTTGTTGCCTCTTGCTCTCCGTTGGTGGTCACGGTTGCCTTGTAGATGTAGATGCCGCGTGGCACGCGCGCGCCGCCGTAGTCGGTGAGGTTCCAAGTGATGGGGAATGTGGTGAACATGTTGCTGCGTCCTGTCTCGGTCGAGCTCCATATCTTGCGGCCCAGCAGGTCGTAGATGTCGATGGTGACCGTGAGGGTGGCGTCGGGCCGGTTATGCTTTACATAGAAGTTGGCCTCCACACTGGCAGGATTGGCGTCGCTGTACACGTCGTAGATGTCGGGCTTGAGACCGCTCTCTACAAAGAACGTGATGGTCTTCTCGGCCGAGTTGTTGAACACGTCCCAGGCCTTGAGCTTGAGGGTGTGGTTGCCGTTGGCCAGGTTGCTCAGCTGGTAGCTTATCGTGCCTGCAGTGCCATCGCCGTTGCTCGTGGCCGCGGGCGTGAAATAGGACGTCACGTCGTCGAGGGTGGTGTTGTCGTCGAGCGTGAGCGTGATGGAGTGCCCTATGCCGCTTGTCGACAGGTTGATGCCCGACTCGTCGGCTATCGAGGCTATCACCAGCGGCGACTCGTTAACCTCGTCGCCGTCGTTGAAGTTCTCCGAGTTCAAGCCCAGGTAGTCGATGCTGGGGCCTATCGTGTCGGTCACCACGCTGTCGTCGTAGCCATAGATGTAGAAGTCGCTGTTGCTGCCTTGCGCCTCAATCGAACCGCCATTGTAGGCCTTGCTGTTGAGCTTGGTGTTGTCGTAGGCATAGAGGCTTATGAGCGATGGGCTGTAGTTGTCGTAGGTGGCCATGATCTCGCTTGGCACGGTGAGCTTGAACTCGAAGCGGCCGTTTCTCACTGTGTCGACTTTCACTGCCAGCTTGTTGGGACGGTCGAGGTAGACGTATTTCTCGCCGTTCTGGCCATATCCGTGAGTTTCCACACTTTGCTCGCTGTCGTAGAGCGTGGCGATGACGGGGCCGTTGAAGTCGGTGTCGTTGCCCTTGGCATCGGTCACCTTGCCGGCAAAGGTGAGCAATTGGCGTGCCTGAAACACGGGCATGTTGTTCTCGCTCACCTGCTGCCCGTTGATGCTTTCCACCTGTATCTTGTAGGTAGGAATGGCGGGGCGCATGGCCGGGTCGCCCAGCAGGAAGTAGGGCAGGTTGTTGCGGTCGCCGCCCGATGCCGTGGCCTGCCGGTAGGCGTTCTTGCCCAGTCGCATGATGTCGCCCAATCGCAGGGGCAGCCCGTTGGCGTCTTTGGCAAAGGTGTAGTTGGCTACATGGCTGTGCAAGCGGCCGTTGTTGTCTTCATACACCAGCCGCGGCGGACACACGATGGCAATCACGCCACCGCCCGTGGTGAGAAACAGCTTCTCGCCGCCCGACTTGGCGATGGCGTCGAAGCGGGCAAACTCGCAGGTGGCTGCGTAGAATATGGGCTGGTGCTTGTAGTAGAAGTTGGTCGTGAGGTCGGTTGTGGTGATGATGCCCTCGCCTGTGAGCACGTTGGGGCTGCCGTGACCCGTGTAGTTCCACCAGGCCACGCCCTCGTCGAGCAGACGGTACATCTTGGTGCGGGCGTCGGGGTAGGTGCGGCCGCCGCCCGAGCTCAAGGCTGTGAAGGCGTCGGTATACACCTTGTTGTATATCATGTCGGCTCCGCCGTTTTTCTTCTCGTTGGCGATTGTGGTCTCGGCCTGTTTCATGTGTATGCCATAGTCCTCGTCGTCGGCCACGTCGAGCACGTTGGTTTTCCAAGCCCCGTTGTCGGGGGTGGTTACATATTTCACCAGCTTGTCGACAGCCAGCCGGGCCTCGCTCACGCTCCTCACGGGCATTCGCCCTATGGCAATGCTCAAGTCGTTGTACTGGAAGGGAGAGCCCGAGTTGTCGGCCAGAATGGCAAAGGGGTCGTCGCTGGTGAACGAGGCGGTCTCGTTGTCGCTCAGCTCGGTTTGCCAGGTGAGCAGCATGGGGTAGGAGATGGCTTGCACCGAGCTGGTGAGCTGGCGGTTGTCGTAGCTGCCGCCCCCGAAGAGAAGCAGATAGCCCAGCTTGTGGCCCTGGCTGTCGGTGCCGCGGTCGTAGAAGCACTTGGCGAGCATGCGATAGGCCATGGCATCGGGGGTGCCGCTCGAGAACTCGTTGAACACGTCGTTCTGGTCAACCACCAGCACGCGCATCGAGTCGACGCTCTCGTGCAGGGCTGCCACGCGGCGGGCCTGGGCGAGGTAGGCGCTGGGCGAGATGATGATCATGTCGGGGGTGGCCTCGCCGTGTATGTTCTGATTTTTCACAGTCCCCACCATCGAGGGTGTGGGAAAGGTGGCGTCCTGGTCAAAGGCAACGTACTCACGGTTGCCCGACTGCGCGGGCGAAAAGGTGACTGTGCTGCCGCTGAGCGATGTGTTCATCTCGATGGGCTGGTGACTCACGGTCACGTCCCACACGTGAGTGCCGGCGTTGCCCCCGCTCAGCTGGAACTGGTCGCTCACGTCGCCGCTGTACTGGCCCCAGCCTATCGTGCCGCCGCTCAGTGCCAGGTTGCGCTGGTAGTTGACGGTGATGTAGTTGAGCCGTGCCATATACAGGGTGTAGATGGGCGAAAACGACAAGGTGTAGGTGAGGCTCGTGGTGCCGCTCAGGGTGAAACTGTTGACAAAGGTGCCATACTTGTAATGCTCGTGGGCGACGTCGGTCACGGTGTTGATGTTCAAGCTGTTGGTGGCCCGTGTGCCATTGTACTGTGCGGTGACTGTTGCTCCGGTTGTAACGTTGCCGGTGGCATAGGTCTTGGCGGCGAAGTTGGTGAGCACGTTTACCGTGCCGCCGTCGGTCAAGCCGTCGAGTGTGAACTTGAAAGGCTGCGTAGTGGTGTAGCGAAAGTCCTCGCCCAGCAGCTGACGCCCGGTTTCGCCGGGATTCACGAGCTCCTCCTCATGAAACTCTCGCCCGGTGACGGTGTTGATCACCTTGCCGCTGCCCAGGCTTGCGCTCGACTTGGCAATAGCCACGTCGCTGTAGCGGCTGTCGTCGGTCACAAAGTAGTAGCCTGCTGTGGCATAGGGGTTTTGTTCCTGCACATAGTTCACAGCTCCGCTCTGCGCTTTCCACTTGATATTGCCCTGGCCGTAAAACAGCAGCTTGCTGCCCGTGCGCACCACAGGCACTTGTGGCAGGTCGTCGGGGATGTCGCTCGTGAGCTGCTCGCTCATGGCACCGCCCCCGAAGCCGAACACGTGCACCTTGCTCAAGTCGCCCAGGCCCCATTTCTTGGCGTCGCTGGCCGTGATTTGGTACATGCCGTTGCCGCTCACCTTGATTTTCACCCATCGGCCCGTGGCCAGTTTCGAGGTGTCGGCACGTGTGCCGGCTGGAAATGCCCCTGCACTCGTGGCGATGACTGCACACAGTGCAACGAGGGCTATCGTCTTGACTGACATGCCTGAATGACGTCGTGTCTGTTGGTCCATATTTTTTCCTTTCACTGCTTTGTCTTGTTGCAATATAACACATTCGGAATCCAGCTTCTGCCCCTGTCAGGCATGACAGCACGGTATTCCTTATCTATATTTTAACGTTGCAGGCGGTGTTTTATTGTGGCAATCTCATTTCATGTCCTCCTCTTCTACACTTGACTTTACTTTGACTCTACACAAGAAGAAAAAATTTGGTCAATTCGTTGGAAAGTTGTAATTTTGCAGTCGATTTCCGAAAGGCTCGACTAAGCGGTGGTGCCTTTTCCCCACACAGGATGATGAGCATCGCCCGCCGCACGGTATAACTTGTAATACAATGTTTAAATAAATGTACGCAATTGTAGACATTCAGGGACAGCAGTTCAAGGCCGAGCAGGGCAAGACACTGTATGTTCACTATCTCGGCGACGAGAAGAAGGAAGGCGATTCAGTAGAATTCGACAAGGTCCTGCTCGTTGACGCCGACGGTGCCGTCAAGGTTGGTGCACCTACCGTCGAAGGTGCAAAGGTTGTTTGCGAGGTAAAGACTCCCCTCGTGAAAGGTGAGCACGTGATCGTTTTCAAGAAACGTCGCCGCAAGGGCTATCGCCGTCTCAACGGCCATCGCCAGATGTTCACTCAGCTTGTGATTAAAGAAGTTATTGCTTAACCCCTAAAATTTTAAAGATTTATGGCACATAAAAAAGGTCAAACCAGTTCAAGGAACGGTCGCGAGTCGCAAAGCAAGCGACTGGGCGTTAAAATTTTTGGTGGTCAATTTGCCAATGCCGGCAGCATCATTCGCCGTCAGCGTGGCACCGTGCATCGTCCCGGCACCAACGTGGGCATGGGCAAGGATCATACACTCTATGCGCTGGTGAGCGGAACGGTTGAGTTCCAGCATCGTGCAGGCCACACCTATGTGAACGTGGTTGCTGCTCCAGCTGCCCAAGAGAGCGAGAAGAACTAAAATCGTGCATTGCCCGCGCTGCTGCGGGGGCACAGCACATGAAATGTTTATAGGCAACCCACCCTGCCATAGGGGTTGGGTTGCTTTTTTACATTTATGGGCCAAGGCACAATAATTGCCGCAATTTTGAGTTATTATTGTTGTAGCATTATAAATATTTTTGATTGATGAAACTTACCAAGACGTTGATACTCGTCTCCTTGGCCATGGCGGGCACACTGGCCGCCCAGGCCGACGACGACATTAAGAACACCGAGTTCAACCCAGTAACCACGGGTGTGACTTCGCTTGGCATCACCCCCGATGCCCGTGGAGCCTCGATGGGCGACTTGGGTGTGGCTACCGACCCCGATGTGAACTCTCAATTCTGGAATCCAGCAAAATATGCCTTCGCCTACAGCACCGCAGGCGCATCGCTTTCCTACACCCCCTGGTTGCGCAAGATTGTGAACGACATCTACCTGGCCAACCTGGCGGGCTACTGGAAAATAGGCGGTGGCGACAACCAGGCCGTGAGTGCCTCGATGCGCTACTTCTCGCTGGGTGAGATACAGATGACTGGTGACCAGGGCAGCAACATAGGCAGCATCAACCCCTATGAGATGGCAGTCGACGTGGCCTACTCCCGCAAGCTTTCAGAGAAATTCTCGATGGCCGTGGCCCTGCGCTACATCTACTCCAACCTGGGCTACAGCGAGTACTCGTCGACCGAGGGCACCACGGGTGCGTCGGCCTTTGCTGCCGACATCGCCGGCTACTACACTACCTATCCCGTGATAGGCCGCAACGAGTGCCAGTGGTCGCTGGGATGGAACCTGTCCAATATTGGCTCCAAGGTGTCTTATGACCACGGCGACAACCCGGCTTTCCTGCCCGCCAACCTGCGCATAGGCACAGCTTTCACCTTCCCGCTGGCCGACTATCACAATCTCACCGTCTCGCTCGATGCCAACAAGCTGCTCGTGCCGGCCAAGCCGCGTCTGTCGGACTACAGCGGCGAGGAATCGGAGTCAAAATATGAAGAAGACTTGCAGAAGTGGAAAGACAAGAGCTCGATATCGGGCATCTTCGACTCCTTCGACAAGGACTGGGCCAAGCGCATCACCGAGTCGATCGGTCTGGAATATGCCTACAACCAGCAGTTTTTCTTGCGTGCCGGTTACTTCCACGAGAGCAAGTTCAGCGGCAATCGCCAGTACTTCGGCATGGGTGCAGGTTTTGCGCTCAATGTGATAAAAATCGACGCCAGCTACATGATAGCCACTGCCCAAAACAGCCCGCTCGACCAGACGCTGCGTTTCACCCTCTCGTTTGACCTCGACGGCATCAAGGGTCTCTTTGGCCGCCGTTAAAATCTATATTGTGCACAACTATGGCAAGAATAGGAATGGGATATGACGTGCACCGCCTTGTGGCGGGACGCGACTTGTGGCTGGGTGGGGTGAAAATCGACCACACCATGGGGCTGCTGGGCCACAGCGACGCCGATGTGGCCATTCACGCGCTGTGCGACGCTCTGCTGGGCGCTGCATGCCTGCGCGACATAGGCTATCACTTCCCCGACACCGACCCTCGATACAAGGGCATCGACAGCCGCAAGCTCCTGCGCGAGGTGGCCCGCCTGTTGCGCGAGCAGGGCTACCGCCTGGGCAATTGCGACATCACGATATGTGCCGAGCGGCCCAAGATCAATCCTCACATTCCTGCCATGCAGCAGCAGCTGGCTGCCTGCCTGGAGTGTGAACCGGGCCAGGTGAGCATCAAGGCCACCACCACCGAGCGGCTGGGCTTCACCGGGCGCGAGGAGGGCATCGCGGCCTATGCCGTGGCCCTCATCGAGAAAGCCTGAAACAATACATGTACATTTGATTCTCCACCCCCATTATACCCGGGGACACGGCGGGCAAGCGTGCACCATGCGCACTTGCCCGCCGTGCCAGTTTAGCGTAGCGTTTTTTTTGTGCTGTTGTCAAGAATTATCATTAACTTTGTACATCATCAACTTCAAAAAAAACTTTGCTTAAACAATGAAACAATTGATTATCGCACTGGCCTTTGGGGCCGCCATGACCTTGCCCTCGTGGGCTGGTATCACGATAGGGTCGACGTCGTACTCGGCCGACACGCTGTTTCGGCGCCAGATAGGACCGGGCATTGTCAACACGATAATCCGCATTCCCGACTATCCCCTCAATGTGTACTTGCTTGAGGCCGACATGAGCAACCCCTACAACCGTGTCGAGACCACGGTAGGGCAGGGCAGGCTGGGTAGCCTGGAACTGCTCACCGCTGCTGCCAAGCGCGTGAGCACCTCGTCAAAGCGGGTAGTGGCCGGTTGCAATGCCAACTTCTGGTGCGTGAGCTCGCAAAGCGATGCCGCCTACATGCTGGGCAGCCCCTATGGTGCCGTGGTGAGAAACGACACTACCTATCTCAATACCAACAACGTCAACGACACGTGGGACGGCGGCCCATCGCGCACGGGTGCCGTGGCCATCGACCACAACAAACAGCTCTATATGGGCCATTTCACGTGGAAGGCCGCAGTTGCTGCCACCAAACTTGGTACTGCATTGGAAATCAACAAGGTGAACCGCCGTAACCTTGACAATGAGATGTGCCTGTGGAATGAGGCCTACGGCCGCACGCGCGAGTTTGAAGACGACTGGACCTCGGCAGGCGCAAGAGGCACCAACAATGCCGACAATTACTATCTCGACTTTGCCCAAGGCAGCGGTTGGAGTGTGAACCGGGCCATGACAATGGTCGTGAAAAAGGTTGTGACCGATGCCGACCGCCTCACGCTGGGCAACTACACGGCTTGCATCACGGCCACGGGCTCCTACAAGGCCAAGATGCGTGTCCTGGCTGTGGGCGACACCATCACCGTCAATCAGGGTTGGACGACCAGCGAGCCCGATGCCCAGGCTGTGGCACCGTGGATCGAGAACATGGTCGAGGGCAATGCCCCCGTCATGCACCATGGCCAGCTCACCAGCCGCAACACCGACGAGTCCTACAACTCCCAGGTGTATTCCCGCACGGGCTATGGCACCAGTGCCGATGGCAGGAAACTCTACATGATAGTCATCGACAAGAGCAAGAGCGCACTCTACGGCCAGTCGGCCGGTTGCTCGACCACTGTGATGTGCAACATCTTGCAGAGTCTTTTCCCCGACATCAGCGAGGTGGTGAATTTCGATGCCGGCGGCTCGGCCCAGATGCTGGTCGACGGCAAGATTGTCAACACCACAACCGAGAGCATTCCGCGCGCTGTGGCTACAGGGTGGTTTCTGGAGTCGACAGCGCCGTCCGACAGTGTTGTCGCCAGCATTCAGTTTGCCGACCCCCAGCTTCGGCTGCCCATCTATAGCAGCTACACACCTCAAGTCATAGGCTACAACCAGTATGGCGACATTGTGAACGAGCATCTCGCCGGGTTCACGCTCAGTTGCGACAGCACGCTGGGCACAGCCAGCGGCAGCCAGTTCACAGCCAGTGGCACGGCAACACGTGGCCTGCTCACGGCCAGCTACCATGGCCTCGTGGCCACATTGCCTGTCACCACCATGCCTGCCCAGCCCGCCATAGCATCGCGCTCGTTGCTGGTCGACGGGCGGTCGTGGCTGTTGCCCGTGACAGCTACAGTCGATGGCGTGACCTATCACTACGATTCTTCTCGGCTGGAGTGGAAGGTCGAAGATGAGTCGGTGGCCAGCGTGACCAGTGGCAAGATTAGGGGCTTGGCCAACGGCACCACCCGTGTGATGTGCCGCATAGGTGAACTGGCCGACACAGCTGCGGTGACGGTAGAGATGGCCGACAGTGCCTATTTGCACCAGCGTTTCGACGGCTGGACACTCAAGGGCTCAGGCGCCAGCAGCTTGTCGCTCTCGGCCTCGGGCGTGCTCAGCTACACCTATACAGCCTCGCGCGCGCCCTACATCAAGCTGCTCAAAGATGTCACCTTCTACAGCCTGCCCGATACCGTGGGCTTGACCTTTACCAGCAGTGTGCCGCTCGACTATGTGCAGGTCGATGTGCGCAATGCTTCGACAACGTCGGCCAACTACCAGAAATTTGACAACAACGGCTCAGGCTATGAGGCGGGCCGCAGCTACACGGTGAGGATCGACCTCGACGGCATGGGCGGCGCTGGCCAGTTGACAACCTATCCATTGACGGTGAAGGAATTGCGATTTGGCATTGACAAGAGCAAGGCCACCACGGGAGAGCAAAGTCTTGTCGTCGACAGCTTCTATGGTCACTACCAGTTGCCGGCTCGCGGCGATGTGAACGGCGACGGAGTGGTGAATCAAAGCGACGTCACGGCATTGATTTCCAACATTCTGGGTCTCTCAAGCTACCCAGCAGGCTTGTGCGACATCAATGGCGATGCACTGGTGAATGTGACCGATGCAGGAGCCTTGGTCAACCGCATTTTGGGACGTTGACCTGTGGTGCGATAGTAAATTTAATTGTTGAAACCAAATAAAAGCAGGGGCACCGCCGGTTGAGCGGTGCCCCTGCTGTGATAACGCGGCACACGGTGCCCCGCCCCGTGCAGAGGGTTGTGTCACTTGTTGTCGTCGAGCTCCTTGAGTATCTTTTTCAGCTCCTCATCGGTGGTGGTGAGTTTTGCCTTGCACACCTTGAGCAGCTGCAGCGAGCGGGCAGTGAGCTTGCTCAGGTTGTCGATCGAGCAGTCGTTGCTCTGCATTTGCTGCACGATGTGTTCAAGTTCGCCCACGGCTTCGCTATAGGTGAGTTTGTTGATGTCTTCTTCCATAATATTGTGGTGTATTTATTTTATTGGTTTACAATCGATGTTGTTTTGCCGTTGCCGAAATGCGTGGTGATGGAGTCGCCGGCGTGCAGCTGGCTGGCATCGGTGATGATGTGCCCGTTGCACATGGTGAGCGAGTATCCGCGCTTGAGTGTGTTGCGGGGCGATAGCAGCGTCACCTTGTCGTCGAGGTTTTTCATCCTCATCTGCTCCTTGAGCATCGCCTGGGCAATTGCGCTCTTGATGGCGTCGACGTCTCGCTCCAGCCTGCCACGCTCGGCAGTGATGCGCCCGGTCACTTGCAGCGGTATCGCCTCGATGTAGCGCTGCAGCCCGAGTGCGCTCTTTTCCAGAATGTGACGGGCAAGCATGGGCACGCTGCTGGCCAGGTAGCTCAGTTGCTCGTTGCTGCGGGCAATGGCGTCTTTCACCGCGCTCACGATGGTGTTGCTCATCTCGTTGAGGCGCGATAGGGCGTTGATGCCGCACTGTATCAGGAATTCGGCCGCTGCAGTGGGGGTTTTCACCGGCTTGGCTGCTACATAGTCGAGCACGGTGGTGTCGCGTTCGTGCCCTATGCCTGTGATTACGGGCAGTGGGCATTGGGCCACCTTCAACGCCAGGTTGTAGTCGTCAAACCAGTTGAGGTCGGTGGTAGAACCGCCGCCGCGTATGATGACCACGCAGTCAAACAGCTCCTGGTGCTTCTCGATGCGCTCCAGCGCATCGATGACCGATGGCACTGTCTTGCTGCCTTGCATCATGGCCGCGAACAGGCAGGGATAGTACTTTATGCCATAGGGGTTGCCTGCGAGCTGATTCATGAAGTCGCCATAGCCGGCTGCTCCTGCCGACGAGATCACGGCCACGCGCTGCGGCACTTGGGGGAAGGCCAGCTCCTTGTTCTCGTCGATGTGGCCTTCACGGGTCAAGCGGTCGATGATTTCCTGCCTGCGCCGTGCCATGTCGCCCAGCGTGAACTCGGGGCTGATGTCGTTGATCATCACTTTGAGCCCGTATTGCTCGTGGAAGTTGGCCGAGACGAGCACCATCACTTTCATGCCGTTGCCCAGTTGCTGCTGGGTGACGCTGTAGAACTTGGCCCCTACCCGCATGAAGGTGCTGGCCCATATCACTGCTCCTATTTTGGCTACGGTTTGGCCGGTTTTCTCGTCCTTCTGCAGCAGTTCGAGGTAGCAGTGGCCCCGCCTCACCTGCACGTCGCTGGTCTCGGCGGTCACCCACACGCCCATCACTTGCTGGTCGTAGAGCAGACCCTTGATGCGGCGGTTGAACTCAAGCAGGCTTATTGCCCGGGGAGCCTCGGGCATATTGAAGTCGAGTGTGGTGGTCTGGCTCATTGTTTCTTGTCGGGTTTCAATGTGGTGCCTTCGATGTGATAGGTGATCGTGTCGACCAGGTAGGGCGCCCACTTCTGGTAGTCCTCCTTGCTGTAGAAGCTCTTGAGGCTATGCGTGGCGGTGAGGGTGTTGAAGCCGGCTCCTGTCCATTGCAACTCGATGAGCTGGAAGTCGATGTCGCCCAGCAACTCGTTGAGTTTGTTCTTGGGCGTGGCGGGCTTGAAGAAGTCGCGCATGGCGGGCAACTGCTTGATGCACTTCTTGGCAGGCAGCTGTTTCCAGCGGGTGTCGTAGAAGGTGATGCGGCTGTCGCGGGCAGGCGTCGACACGGTCTCGATCACAGCAATCACGGTGTCGGCCTTGCCCTTGTTGAGCATTTTGAGCGCGATGCTGCTGCTGCCCGACAGTTGCACTGCGACGTAGTCGGTTGTGAGTGTGTCGATTTTCGATGTGTTGCCCATGCGGTTGGTTGCCTCGGTAGTGCGGCTCTTGCCCAGTTCGGCATTGGCCACAAGGCCTGCGCGCGCAGCCTGGGGAAGGGTGCGGAACACGACTCCAGGCTCCGACAGCAAGAAGTCTCTTATGCCTCCGGCCTGTGCCTGGACGGCGGCCAGCAGGGCGATGAGCATGACACTGAGTAGGTGTTTCATTGTGAAATGTCTATTTTATTGCAAAGATAACTCATTCGGCCTGAAATTGAAAATTTATCATCGTCCTGGCCACGGTCGCGAGTGCATGGCGGCTCGAGCCCTTAGCGTGTCGCCACCTTGACCAGGCTGCGGGTGTTGTCGCCAGGGTCGCGGGTCACTTGTATCTGGGCAGCGATGCGCTCTTTGAGCACGTCGACATGGCTGATGATGCCCACGCGGCGCCCGTCGAGCTGGTACAACCGCTCGAGTGTCTCGACGACCTGGTTGAGGGGCTCGTCGCTCAATGACCCGAAGCCCTCGTCGATGAAGATGGTGTCGAGCGAGTGCTGGCCGCCGTTCATCTGGGCCAGTGCCAGCGCCAGCGCCAGCGAGGCCATGAAGCTTTCTCCACCCGAGAGGTTGGAGGCTGGCAGCGGGGTGTCGCCTTGCATGGTGTCGCGCACCAGGATGATGAGGCTGCCTGGCTGGCACTCGAGTTGGAAGCGGGTGGTGAACATGCGCAGGTAGTAGTTGGCTTGATTGAGCATGTCGCCCAGGATGAAGCTTTGGGCAATTTTCATGAAGGTTTTGCCGTCGCTGTTGCCCAGCATGTTGCACAGTTTTTCCCATTGCTCCATGTCGTGCCGCAATTTCTCGAGTATATTTCTGTCGTGCTCGAGTTGCTTGCAGGCTTTGTCGTTGTCGTTGAGCTGTGTTTGGCATGCGCCTATCGCCTTGCTGTTGTCCTCGATGCTGGCCTGGGTGTCGATTCTGCTTTTCTCCAGCTGCTCGGCAGGGGTGTCCCACAGCTCGGGCTTAGCGGCTTGGTGCTCGTCGATGCGTTTTTTCACCGCTTCGACCAGGGCCGTTGCGTTGCTGGCTTGTTGATGCGCCTGGCGCAGCGAGTGGTCGATACGCTCGATTGTGCCCGGGTCATAGCTTGCGAGTTCGGCTATGCGCTCGAGCGTGTAGTCGTTGCTGCGGCCGAAGTCCTCGAGACGCTTGCCGCACTGCTGCACGACGTGTTGCTGCTGCTTGTTGTAGCTGTCGTATTGGGTGAACTGTACTTTGAGGCTGTTGAAGCCAGCGCTCAACTGGTCCACCTCTTGTGGCTCGATGTCGAGAGCCTGCCATTCAGGCACAGCGGCCGTCAACCAATCTTGCACATTTTGGGCCTGTTTTACTTCAATCTCGGCCATCTGTGTTGATTTTTCCAGCTCAACGAGCTGGTCCTTATGCTTTTCGAGCTGGTTTTGGCTTTTTTCTATTTCCTGTTGTTGCTTGTTTTTGAGCTCGTTGAGTGTGTTGTATTTGTTCAATTGGGCTTCGAGCTGTTGTTGCGACGCCTTGGCCTCCTTTATCTTGACCTCGAAGGCTGCGTCGTCGCAGTGGGGAGCCTCAACATTCACGCCCGCTTGCTTGCCCAGCGCGATGGCATGGTCCAGCTTCACGGCCAGGTCACTCTGGGCATGGGCGAGCTCATTGTGCTGGTCCTCGATGCGCGATGCCTCGCTCCGGGCTTGTGCATCTGCCTTGTTGTACTTGCTCGTGAGCGCGTCGAGCTCGCCTTCCAGCTTTTTGACTGCCTGCTCATAGGGGGCCACAAGCGACTGCATCTCGTTGTTGTCGAGTACCTTGTCGATGATGTGGCCGCACACGGGGCATTGCTGCCCGGGTTTCACCATGCCCCGCAGCTCGACGGCAAAGTCGTGGACGAGCAGCTTGCGGGCTTCAAAGTCTTGCAGTGCCTTGTCGTGGGCCTGTTGCTTCTCCTTCACCTGCTTGTCGATGGTCTCGAGCTGCTGTTGGAGGTTCTTGAGCGATGCTTTGTCGCTGTCAAGTTTTTTTTGTTTCTTCTCGCACAGGCTTTTTTGCTCGAGATATTGGCGGTAGGCATTTCGGGCGTTGTTTGTGGTTTCTATCTGTTGGCCGATGCGTTTGAAGCTGTTGTTGAGTGTTGCGATGTTGTAGCCTTGCAGCTTGTTGTCGAGGTTGTTGCGCTCCTGGGTGAGTGTTTCGATTTCCTTTTTCTGCTTGTCGATTTTCTCTTGCAGCGCGATGAGTTGCTTTTTGTTTTTCTCGATTATGGTGTGGCTGAAGGCAATGCCTCCTGCCAGCCTTTGGTAGTCGCCAGCCATGTCAGCCAGCGTGCTGCGGTTGCGCTCAAGGTCCCTGCTGGCTTGGGCCTTGTCGTTGTGCCACTTGCGGGCCTCGCTGGTATGGTTCCATTCCTTCACAAGCCGTTCGTGCTCTTTGAACTCATCGCTTTGCAGCTTTTGCTGCCATTTCTGTTCAGCGTCTTTATGGTTCTGCAACTCACTTTGCATTTTGGCCAAGTTTACTTGCCATGTCAATGCTGCGGCGACTGCGTTGCGCAGCTTGTTGAGTTGCTCATTGCTCGCCTTGAGCGATGCAATGCGGCGGTTGATTTCTTCTATTTCTTCTGGCTGCAGCAGTTTGTTGGCGCTTATGCGGTTCTCTTGCGTCTGGCATTCGCCCTGCTTTCTGCGGAAAATTTGGTAAATCTGTTTGCCTATGTTGCGGTAGATGGCTGTGCCAGTGAGCGACTCCAAGATCTCCGACTTGTCGTTGATCGACGAGGAGAGAAACTCGGCAAACCGGCCCTGGGGCAGCATGACCGAACGGTAGAATTGCTCGGCATTGATGCCCAGCAGGTCGTGAATGTGGCGCTTGATTTCGTTTTTCTTGTCGGTGGCCAGCCCCTTGTCGCTGGCAAGGCTCCACGTCTCGCTCTGCAAGTTGCCCTCGGCCTTGTTGCGGGCGCGATGGGTCTCCCACGTGGCGGTGTAGATGGTGCCGTCGTTGGTCTCGAAGGTGAGCACCACCTTGCACTCGGTCGTGTTGCGGCGCATCAGGTTGCGCACGTCGCCCACAGGCAAGGCGTTGGTGGCATCGTGGGTGAGCCGGTAGTTGTAGCAGGCATTGCGGTCTTTGGCATTGCCAGTGCGCGGGGTCTCGTTGAACAGGGCCAAACACAGGCAGTCGAGTATCGTCGACTTGCCCGAGCCTGTCTCACCGGTGATGAGAAACAGGTGCTCGTTGTTGAGCACCGGGCCGTCGAAGTGGATGGTGGCATCTTGTATCGATGCTATATTGTGAATGACAAGGGTCTTGAGTTTCATGTGTTTTTCTCGTTTTGCGCCTCTTGGCAGGCTTGGTTAAACATTGCTATCTCGCTTGCGTTCATCTCGCGGCCTATTTTCAGCTTGTAGTACCGCGAGGCTATCTCGAGCGGGGTGAGCTTCTTGAAGTCGACATAGGCGATGGCCTGCTTGTCGAGGACCTGCTGAGCCGTCTTGGTGGTCTTGAAGGTGCAAAAGCAGCACTTCTTGCCGGCGGCTATGGCGGCAGCGCGGGCTGTAGCGCCTCCTGGCAGATAGCTCTCGACCTCGACGTTGAGGCATATATAGCCCGGCTTGTCGTCGTCGTATTGCTCGAGGCACTTGAGCGCTTGCTCCACATCGACTGGCTTGCCGGGCGGCAGGGTGTGCAGGGGCTTCAAGTTCTTGATGGGCACGGTGCGCACCACTGGCGGCTCGTGGCGCTGCAGTGTGGCGATGGTCACCGAGTGCTCGCATTGCTCGTCGAAGCTCACGGCCAGCGGCGTGCCGCAGTAGCGTGCCCGCTCGCTCACGTTTTGCGGGCGGTGTATGTGGCCCAGTGCCAGGTAGTCGTAGCCCGTGCCCAGCTCTGAGATTGCCACCGTGTCGATACAGCCCATGCGCCCCAGGCCTTCAATCTGCTTGTGGCCCGTGAAGTCGGCCCCCGTGACGGCGAGATGGGCCATGAGCACGACCGGGCAGTCGTCGCGATTGATGGCTGCCACGGCACCGAGCAGGTGCTGAAAATAGTAGCTTTGGCGGTTGGTTGCTTCCTCGCCGCCGTCGGCAATGGCGGGAAAATTGGCGGGATTTACATAGGGCACTGCTGCGATGTAGCCTGCCACGGTGCCGTCGCTGCGTTTCACGGCAATGATGTTGCGCTCATAGTGGGCCTGCCCGTCGTCCTTGCGGCCAGGCGCCCCTATCATGTAAATGCCGGCAGCGGCTTGCCACAGCGATTGCTCGCTTTCGATGCGCGACGGGCTGTCGTGGTTGCCGGCCGTCACTACTATTGTCATTGCAGGGCATGCCTTGTGAATGGCCAGCATGCCGTCGGTAAACATCTTGACTGTGGCTGCCGACGGCGCTCCGGTGTCGTAGACATCGCCGCTCACTACCATGGCATCGGGTTGCTCGCGCTTGACTATTGCCGCAAGTTGTGCAAGAAAATCGTGTTGCTCGGCCGAGCGGTCGTACTTGTAAAACACCTGGCCCAGGTGCCAGTCGCTGGTGTGGAGTATTTTCATCATAGTGATACAGGGTTAATTAGATTTTTCTTGTTCAGCTCAAAAAAACGAGAGAGTGTGTGTGTCGTGACGTTGCCAGCGCCCCGTGGGCAGCTCTACAACTCGTGCTATTGCTTCACGTAGACCAACGTCTGCGTGTAGCTGTTGCCCGTGCGCAAGTAGAGCATGTAGCGGCCGGTTGCCGTGGCTGGCGTGGCAATGGGGGTGAGGCTTATTTTGAACTGGCATTTTTTCTTGTTGGTAGTGATGTCGGTCACGGTGAGCACACCTCGGGCGGCAGTGTCGAGCATGGCCTCGCAGCCGCGTTTCTTGTTGTCGCGCACTTCTACTGTGATCGATGTGTTGCCTGCATCGATGGTGCCAGCGGCCTCGTTCCAGTCGGGCAGCTTGTACGGCTCGGGGCGGTAGAGTGCAAAGTTGACCCGGGCGCCCACTGCCACCTTGTTCTCCTTGATCCACTCATCCACCCATAAGCGGTAGTAGCTGGCACCTATGGCCACGGCCGGATGCCCCGATGGGAACACCATGCAGTCGTTGCGGTTAAAGGCCAGGTAGCCCTCGTCGGGGCTCACGGCGGCCTGGTCGGTGAGCGTGCCCAGGTCGGGACTGCCGTCCTCGATGTGTCCCAAGTCGATTACAGGACCGAAGTCGCACAGGTAGTAGTCGGTCGTCTTGAAGTTGTGGCTGCTGTCGATATAGATGTCGGTAGTGCCCATGCGGGTCTTGCCGTGATTCTCGTCCATCATGTTGATGGTGACCATGTCGTCGGGGTTGTCGAGAGGATCCTCTCCACACGCTGCAAGTGTGACCAGGCCCGACAATGCAAGTGCAACAGCCCAATTGCCAGTGCTCATAGGGGTAACTCATTTATTGGTACAGCCTGCATGTGCTGTACCCTTTTGGTGATGAATGATAGTATTGTGAGATTAAAACTTGTATTTGATGCCAAATGTGGTCACGCTCTGTGTCCAGTCTTTCAGTATTTGCACCCTCTCTTCGGCAAAAAATGAGATGGGACTGCCACTGATGTTGTACTCCACGCCGCAGCCCACGTTGGCGCCCACACGGTTGAACGTGTCGCTGCCATAGAGCGCATCCTCTGAGAAGTGGGCATAGGTGAGTCCGGCTATGGGATACACATTCAGGCCGGGGGCTCCGGTGCCTATCACATATTGTGCATTGAGGTTCACATTGTAGTCCTTCACACCGTTGTCTTTGAAGTAATAGATAAATTCAGGTGCAACGCGCAGGTGCTGGGCAATTTCCACTTGCACTTGGGCGCCAATGCCTGCCATGCTGTTTTTGGAGCCGAAGTTCATCTGTGCTCCCACGCTCCAGTCGCCCACCTGGGCCTGTGCTGCCACTCCTGCCATGGCAAGGAGTAAAGAGATTATTGTATTCTTCATCTGCGTCTTGTTTTGTGGTTCTCAACGAGGCAAAGATAAAACTATTTTTGTTCTTCGCCAACGCCGTGGTTGTCATTCTGCTGTGCATTGTCCATTTTCTGCACGGTCGTGGTCTCGTCGCTCAGCTTGGGCTTATACTTGTGAAGCCTTATTTTCATCTTGTCAAAGCCTTTGCCAAACACACCCGAGGTCGAGGCAATTGAGATGAAGGCGTTGGGGTCGATAGCCTTGATGATGCGTTGCACGGTTATGCTCTCATACTTGCGGCACACTACCATCAATATCTTCACGTCTTGCTTGGTGTACCAGCCTGTGCCATGCAGCAGGGTGCAGCCGCGGTTGGCCTCGTTGTTGATGGCATTGGCTATGTCTTGCCACTTCTCGCTCACAATCAAAAACTGCCGGCCCTGGAAGCGGTTGTTGATCACAAAGTCGCTCACAAAGCTGTTGATGACCAGAAACACGTAGCCAAACACGATCTTGTCGAGCTGGTGAAACAGCAGGTAGGACGACGTGATGATGCACAAGTCGCAGTAGAGCATCATGCGGCCAAACGACACGTTGCTGTGCTTGTTGACCATGGCCGCAATCACATCGGTGCCGCCGCTGCTGCCATTGTGGGCAAAGGTGGTGCCCAGCCCGGTGCCGCACAGGATGGCCCCGATGATCACGTTCATAAACGACTGCTGGTTGACGATGGGGTGTGGAAACATGGGCGTGAGGAAACCCAAAAACATGCTGAATATGGTGGCCCCGAAGATGGTGCGCAGCACAAACTGCCGCCCCACGGTGCGGTAGGCGATCACCAGCAACAGCACGTTGATCGCATAGTTGGGAACTGCAATGTTCACCGCCTTGCCGCTGGCAAAGTAGATGATTGTAGAGATGCCGGCAACGCCTCCCGTCACAACTCCCTCGGGAATGATGAAGGCGGCGAAACCAAACGCGCAAAGAAAAAGGGCAAAGACCATGATCACGTAGTCCTTGGCCTCCTTGATGAGAAATTTACGCTTGATGTCCATTGGGGTAATGCTTCGTTTACAATTGCGAAATTATGAAAAAAGTTTTGATACAACGCATTTTTGTCCAGGCTTTTTTTGCTCTTATTTTCGTGGGTTTAAACTTATAGGTATCTTTGTATTCCAAAGTGATGATTTAAAACCAAGACGACTATGTTGACAAGACTTCTTATTTCGGCAATATCGATACTCGTCACCGCCTGGTTGCTGCCAGGCGTGTCGTGCAGCCCGTGGTGGGTGTCGATTGTGGTGGCTGTGGTGCTGGGCCTCATCAATGCCTTCATCAAGCCCGTGATCAGTTTCCTCTCGTTGCCCGTCACTATCTTGACGCTGGGCCTCTTCTCGCTCGTGATCAATGCGCTCATGGTGCTCTTGTGCGCCAGCATCGTTGGCGGGTTCAACGTCGCAGGGTTTTGGGACGCCTTGGTCTTTGCCGTTGTACTGATGGTCGTCAACTGGGGGCTCAATGCCGTTTTCGGCGACGACTGAGTGCGCGCGCATGCCGCACCATTGCGTGAAAAAAAGATGGCGGGCAGAATCACTTCTCCTCGCCATCGGCTTTCTATTGTGTTTTGTGTCATAATTGTAGTCAGTCGCTGCCGCTGGCAAACTTCAGGGCGTTGCGCTCGCTGCTCTCGATGCGGCGGTTGCGCCAGCATCGCCGGCACAGGGCCACATACTTGTCGTCGCCGCCTATCTCGACCTGGTTGCCGTCGGTCACGATGTTGCCTTGGGCATCGATGCGGGCATTCACAATGGTCTTGCGGCCGCACGAGCAGGTCGACTTGATCTCGTCGATGGAATCGGCCAGCTCAAAAAGGCGGCGAGAACCCTCGAAGAGGTGCGTCTGGAAGTCGGTGCGCAGGCCGTAGCACACTACATTCACCCCATAGTCGTCGACGATGCGCGCAAGCTGGTCGACTTGCTGGGCGCTCAAGAACTGGGCCTCGTCGATGAGTATCCAGTCTTTTACCTGGAGCGTCTTTTCAAACATGTTTTTTAAGTACTCGTAGAGGTCCATCTCGGCATATATCCACGTGCACTTGCGCTCAATGCCTATGCGGGAGCGTATCACATTTTCCTTCTCGCGGTTGTCGATGATGGGCTTCATGCACAGGTATTGCATCTTGCGCTCCTCAAAGTTGTAGGCTTGCGTGAGCAGCAAGGCTGTCTTGGCCGAACCCATCGTGCCATAACGGAAATATAGTTTGCCTATTCCATTCATGTCTCTTATGACCCTTTTTGTGTGGGCAAAGTTATGAAAATTATTGCCTCGTCACAATTAAAGTTGTTAACAACATCTCCCCATGCCACCGTGCCGTTGCCCCCGCCGCCCAGGGCCGCCTCACCTGCAGGCGAGCTCTTTGCCATGCACCAGTCTCCTCCTCCATCCGTGCGAGAACTCACCAAAATAGTGTAAATGTTAAAAATTTTAAATATTGAACCTTGCGATTTTGAATTTTTGGAATAATATCTATATTTGCACTCGTTAAACAAAATTAAACCTATTTTAACCCATTGGTAATGAAAAAACTACTCACCAGTTTCTACTTTCTACTTTGTTCGGTAATGGCGATGGCCATTGGCCCCCTGCCCAAAGCCAGACCTGTGGTGCAAAGTGATGGCACAACGGTCACAGTTACGGCTCATGGCGACGGCCGCGTAGCCTTCTTCACAACGAGCGACGGAAAAATTGTTGTGAAAGACAATCGCGACAATTTCTATTATGCAGTGATTAGCAATGGCGAGCTCACGGCTTCACCCTTTTTGGCTCACGACCCACAAATTCGGGGCGAGGCTGAAATACGATTTCTTGAGGAGCATCCTGTCGAGGAGCAACTGACCCGGCTCAATGTGCTGGCACACCAGCGCAATCCCTTGCATCGTGCCCCGAGCAAGACAATTGTTGCCTCTACTCAAGACGGATTGGGAAAATACAATGTGCCCTCCGAGGGATCGGTGACGAGCTTGGGCAAACCAGCCATCCCGGTCATTATGGTCGAGTTCAGCGACGCTAAGTTTGCCGAGACCACTACACAAGAAAAGATGACGCGTTTTTACAACACCCCTGGCTATCAGGAAGAGGCTTACTGTGTGGGGTCGGTCAAGGACTACTTTGTGTCGCAAAGCCGAGGCATGTTTGAACCCACCTTCACTGTTGTGGGCAAGGTCTCGCTCACTAAGAGCTACAAAGACTATGGGGCCAACAATTCCTATGGTTTCGACACCGATGTTGAAGGCCTTGTGCGCGATGCCGTGGCGGCTGCTGTGGCACAGGGGGTCGATTTCACTCCCTTCAAAGACAAGCAGGGAGCTGTGCAGCTCGTGAGCATCCTCTATGCCGGCCGAGGCGAGGCTACCGAACCGCACACCACGGCCAATGCCAACTTGATATGGCCCTGCGAGGTCGACATCAACGAGGAAATGAGCGGTGTGTACTTCAACTCGTTTTTTGTGGGCAACGAGCTCTTTGAAGACGGCACGCTCATGGGCATGGGTGTGTTTTGCCACGAGTTTGGCCACGCGCTGGGGCTCCCCGATTTCTACTGCACCGACTATAACTACCGCAAAGACGACCCCTTCGGCTACTGGTCGATCATGGACGCGGGCGCTTATGTCAACGACGGCCGTTCTCCCATAGGCTATACCGCCTACGAGCGGTCTTACCTGGGCTGGCTCGACATCAAGGAAATAACTGGAGCACAAACGGTGACCCTCTACCCTGCCAGCATGAAAGACAAGGATATGGCTGTACTCATCCGAAATCCTAAAGACAGCAAGGAGTATTTCATACTCGAAAACCGTAATCCCGACACCTGGTATCCTCACACCGACAAAGAGGGCCACGTGTTTGGACAGGGATTGATGGTGAGCCACTTTGTCTACGACCCAGTAGAGTGGATGCGCAATGTGCTCAACAACGTGCAGGACCTGAAACGGGCCCACATCATCACGGCCGACCAGTCGAAGTTGATTTCGAGCGCCGCCCAGGAAAACCTCTTTGGCAACGGCGTCGACCATTTGGATTCCTTGCCGCTCTACGGGCAGCAATGGCTTGATGCCCCCTTCTACCGCGTGATGAAGAACCAAGACGGCAGTGTTACATTCAACTTCATGGAAGTCAATGGCAAGCCAGTTCCCTATCAAGTGGGCGACGTGGTCGACGCTGGTGATCTCACGCTGCAATACCTGGGCGAGAAGCAGTGGACGGTGTTGCCTAAGCGGGAAGGAGCCTATTCAGGCCACGTGGTGCTGCCTGCCACGTTTGAGCGCGATGAGAAAACCTACAAGGTGACGGCCGTGTCGGCAGGTGCTTTTGCATCGTGTCCCAACTTGCTGAAGGTGTCAATACCCGCCAGCGTCGACAGCATAGCGCCCGGCGCCTTCCGGCACAGTGCAAAGCTCAGCGCCATCGAGGTAGATGAAGACAATGCCACCTATCAGAGTATCGACGGAGCTTTGTTCACCCGCAGCGACGCCTACGGGATGGACGATGTGTCGTCGGTCGAGGGACAAGTCACCTTCGACTTCAATGCCAATCCTTGGGGGCTGCCTGTGTCGTCTAATTTCTCGGGCCAGAACAATGCCGGCAATATCAAGGCACCCATCGTGCAGGAAGGCGTGACCCTGGAGTTTGAAAACGGCAACTTGCCGGCACGGTTGTGGAAAGGCGCCTCCGATGTCACTTTGCGCACCTATCAGGGTGGAAAACTCACATTCTCGGTCCCCGACGGTTGCAAGATAAAGCACATGGAGTTTACCGCGCCCAAGTTTTATCTGTCGGCCCAAGAGGGAACGTTGGTCGGTAATGCATGGACAGGCGATGCGCAGGCGGTCACTTTCCTCACAACCGCACCCACACAGATTTCAAAGGTCGTGCTCACGGTCACGGGGCTGCTCATGTCGGAATCGGCCATTCTCTATTATCCTGCGGCCCTCACGGGCAGCTACGCACTGCCTCAGGTTGTGACACGCGTGGGTGATTTCGCCTTTGAGGGCACTGCGCTCAACGAGGTCAAACTGTCGAAGGCCATTGCCCGGTTAGGTGAGAACTCGCTGAGTTCGACTTCATTGAAACGCATCGTCTCGCCCGTTGCAACGCCTCCCGTGGCAAGTGCCGACCCCTTTGCCCACACGAGCGAAACCCTGTGCGAGATTGTGCTGCCCAATGGCGGGGTCGAGGCCTATAAAGCCGATACCTATTGGGGCAAGTTCTTCAATATCACCAATGGCGTTTCCTCTGTAATGGTTCAGCCTGAGTCCTCCCCCTATTTCTACGACCTGCAAGGGCGCAGAGTAGTAAGGCCCACGGGCGGCATCTATATCTACAAGGGCAAGTTGATAGCCAAGTGAAGCGGTGGTGCTTTGCACAGCCACGACTGACAAGAGAAATTTTCTACTATACGTTACACAAACTTTTATTCAACTATTAAACTGACACAATGAAAAAATTATTAGGATTACTGTTGTTGCTGCCCTTGCTTTTTGCAAGCGCATGTACCGATTTAGACGATGTGAACCACCGGCTCGACGACCACGAGCAACGTTTGCTCACGCTGGAAGAACTGGTGAAGCAGGCCAACGAAAACATCAAGGTGCTGCAAGAACTTATCAAGGCTCAGGAGCAAAACTTGAAAGTGGTGGCGTGTGTTCCCACCAAGGACGGTTCGGCCTATATCCTCACCTTCAGCGACGGAACTGCAATCGTAGTCAAGAATGCAGTCGACGGCAAGTCGCCCGAGATAGGTGTGAAGACCGATGATGACGGCAAACTCTACTGGACGATCAATGGCGACTTCATGCGCAATGCCAACGGCGAGAAGATAGCTGCCGACGGAGCACAAGGCGTGAAGCCCATATTGCGTGTCAACACCGATGGCTGCTGGGAAATGAGTGCCGACGGCGGAAAGACGTGGATGATTGTCACCGATGCCCAGGGAAGTCCTGTAAAGGCCGTGGGTGTCGAGAAACCTGTCGACCTGACCATCACCGAAGACGAGTACTCGGTGATCATCACCTACAACGGCCACACCTTTGTGCTTCCCAAGGCAGGAAAAGGCGACTTGGGCATGGAATTTCTCCAGGGCGAGGGCTCCTATTATGGCAACTGGTACAATCCCCACTGCGATGATGCCACAGTCACCCTCTACGCCGGCGAGTTTGACGCCAGCGGAAAATGGAAAAAGGGGCAGAAGCTCACCATGAGCATCTTTATGCCCAAGTTGGCCGACTACAACACGCCCGCACCACGACTGGCCGAAGGCGTGTACCGGGTGACTCCCGATCGTGGCCAAAGCTACCTTTTTGTGCCCATGCTCATCAAGGAGGGCTCAAGCAGCGAGGTGTGGGGCATGTTCTATAACTCGGGCTTCTACATCGAGGACAACACCAGCGGCGAGACCGAGGTGAGAACGATCAAGTCGGGCAAAGTGATCGTTACACACATTGGCGACAAGGACCGCATCATCTTCGACTGTGTCGATGGTGAAGGCCTTGAATTTAAGGCTTACTTCTATGGCAACCTCAATCTTGCCAACAAAAACGACAACGACAAGTCTAAGCCCGCCCGTCCCTACAGTACCAACAGGAAGAGTGTGAAGCTCAACATCCCTGCAAGTGCCACCACCGTGGCGCTCTTCATGGACGACTATCTCTACGAGCAGTACAATTCCTGGGGATTCCAGCTCAACCTCGATGCAAAGACTGGCGACTATGTCACCTTTGAGATACTGGCCGACAAGTCGTTCAAGAACAAGATACCTACGGGCACGTTCAATCTCACCTTCGATGCCTCGCCGGCAACGGCCTTCCCCGCAGCTCTCAACTATAGCCGCGACATGCTTTATTCCTGGTATGGCAACTGCGACACGCGCACAGCCGATGGAGCCTTCACCGAGCTGGGCGCCCTGACCGAGGGCACAATCACTATCTCGGAGGTTGATGGAATCTACACCTTCAACTTCAACTGCAAGGACGATGCTGGCAACGCCTACACTGGCAAGTGGACTGGCGACGTGAAGCTCTACTCCAGCGACGACGCCCCCCGCAAGTTGACGGCCCGTCGCAAGGCTCGCCGATAGGTGTTCACGCGAGGCTCAATTGAGCCGCCCCATTTCACAACAACAAGAGGGTGTGCCCCAATCCGGGGGCACACCCTCTCATTTTAGTTGCAATTGCGATTTTGGCCTGTTGCTTGTTGCAGCAAGCTTGACTGTGGGTTAGTTGCGGTTGCCGCCGAAGATGCGCAGCAAGTACAGAAACAGGTTGATGAAGTCGAGGTAGAGCTCGAGTGCGCCTATTGTGGCTACTTTACTCACGTTTTCCTCGCCCACGGTCTCGGCTGCCATCTGCTTGATCTTCTGGGTGTCCCAGGCGGTGAGGCCAATGAACACTGCCACGCCCACCAGGCTGATGATCCAGTCGAGCATGCTGCTATGCATGAAGATGTTGACGATGCTCACCACGATGAGCCCTATGAGCACCATAAACAGGATAGAGCCCATTCTGGAAAGGTCTTTACGAGTCATGTAGCCATAGGTGGCCATGATACCAAAGGTGCCTGCGGTGATAAAGAAGGTCTTCACTATGGCTGCACCGCTGTAGACAAAGAATATGGGGGTGAGGGTGATGCCTGTGAGCAGCGCATAGAGGTAGAACAAGAGTGTCGCTGTCGTGGCCTGCATCTTGTTGATGCGTGCCGAGAGCACCAGCACCACAGCAAACTCAGCGATGATGAGTCCCCACATCATCCAGCTGTGCTGCACCATGGTTATTATGAGTGCCTGGTTGCTGGCCACCAGCATCGAGATGATGGCTGTGAGCAGCAGACCCAGTGTCATCTTGCCAAACACACGGCGCATGATTTTGCCCACATAGGCGCTCAGCGTCATCTCGTTTTCAAGGGCTGAAGCGCTTCCGTAGCCGTATGCGGGACGCCCGTTGCGATCTTGGTCGTACATGTTGTTGTATTCGTTCATAATTTTATGTTTTAGATGTGTTTTATACTTGACATACTTGAAATGTGTTGCGCAAATAGCGTGCCAGTTTCCTTTTCTTTAGGCGGCAACGCCTCTACATGCGATCGGGCACCTCGATGCCCAGCAGCCCGAATCCTCGCTTGATGAGTGAGCCCACGGTCGTCGACAGCTGCAGGCGGAAGGCTCGCACCCGTGCATCCTCTTCACGCAGGATGCTGTAGTCGTGATAGAACTGGTTGTAGGTCTTGGCCAGGTCAAACACGTAATTGGCCACCAGGGCAGGACTGTAGGTGCGTCCAGCCTCGCTCACCACGGCGGCAAAGTCGGTGATGCGCTGTATCAGGTCGATTTCTTTCTCGTTGGGCTCATAGCTGCCGAAGTCGACTGCACGGTCGGCTGCATCGCTCTTGCGCAGCACGCTCTGGATGCGGGCATAGGTGTATTGCACAAAGGGACCCGTGTTGCCGTTGAAGTCGAT
This sequence comes from Sodaliphilus pleomorphus, assembly GCF_009676955.1. GTDB lineage: Bacteria > Bacteroidota > Bacteroidia > Bacteroidales > Muribaculaceae > Sodaliphilus > Sodaliphilus pleomorphus. The sequence continues at coordinate 2,622,057 of NZ_CP045696.1, forward strand.
TGACTCGGCCGGGTTGAAGAGCATGTTTTTGCGCGGGTCGACCTTGAGGATGAAGTACTTGAGTGCTCCCAGGCCTATGATGCGCATCACGTTGTCGCGTTCTTGCTCGCTCATGTCGGCCACGATGTTGCGGTCTTTGCTCACCTGCTTGGCCTGAGCTATCATCTCGTCCATGAGGTCGTCGGCGTCGACTACGGTGCCCTCGCGCGACTTCATCTTGCCGTTGGGCAGCTCCACCATGCCGTAGGAGAAGTGTATCAGGTCTTTGCCCCACTTGAAGCCCAGTCGGTCGAGCAGTATCGACAACACCTGGAAGTGGTAGTTTTGCTCGTTGCCCACCACATATATCATTTGATCGATGGGGTAGTCTTCAAAGCGCAGCTTGGCTGTGCCTATGTCTTGGGTCATGTAGACCGATGTGCCGTCGCTGCGCAGCAGCAGCTTCTGGTCGAGGCCGTTGCTGGTGAGGTCGGCCCACACCGAGCCGTCGTCCTTGCGATAGAACAACCCCTTGTCGAGGCCTTCGAGCACTTTCTTCTTGCCCTCGAGATAGGTGTTGCTCTCGTAGTATATTTTGTCGAAGCTCACCCCCAGGCGCTTGTAGGTCTCGTCGAAACCGGCATAGACCCAGCTGTTCATTTTCTTCCACAAGGCGCGCACCTCGGGGTCGCCGTCTTCCCATTTCTTGAGCATGGCGTGGGCCTCCTTGATGAGCGGAGCCTCTTTCTCGGCCTCTTCCTTGCTCATGCCCTTGGCCATGAGTTCGCTCACCTCCTGCTTGTAGTGCTTGTCAAATTCTACATAGAAGTCGCCTATCAGGTGGTCGCCCTTCTTGCCCGACGACTCGGGAGTGACGCCGTTGCCCCATTTGAGCCAGGCGAGCATCGACTTGCAGATGTGGATGCCGCGGTCGTTCACAATGTTGGTCTTTATCACCTTGTTGCCGTTGGCTGCCATGATGAGGGCCAGGCTGTAGCCCAGCAGGTTGTTGCGCACGTGCCCCAGGTGCAGGGGCTTGTTGGTGTTGGGCGAGGAGTACTCGATCATCACCAGCTTGCTCTCGGGGGTTACTTTCTTGAAGCCATAGTCGGGGTCGGCTGCCACACTTTGCAACACACCGGTCCAGAACGCACGCTTGATGCTGATGTTGAGGAAGCCCTTGATGACGTTGTATTTCTCAACGGCATCGCAGTGGGCCACAAGGTAGTCGCCTATTTCCTGTGCAGTTTCCTCAGGACGCTTGTGCGACGCCTTGAGAAACGGGAATACCACGATGGTGAGGTTGCCTTCAAATTCCTTCTTGGTTGTTGTGGGCGTGATTTTTTCTACCGGAAAGTCGGCGTTGTAGAGTGCCTTGACCGCCTGGGCGGTGGCTTGTGCTAAGATGTTATCAATCGACATTGGTCCTAAATCATTTGTTTCAATCTACAAAGTTACTAAAAAGATTGGTCTCTCGCGACTGCACAGTTAAGTTTTAAGAAATTAAAACTATTGGACTTGGTTTATTGCCGCCCATTTCCGGTGGGGGTGACTGGCACGACGGTGTTGCTGTCGGCATACCACAGGTAGCCCTCGACCTTGTTGTGACCTGCCTGGGCGAGCAGGCGGGCATATTGCTGCACCTGCCTCTTGTGGGCCCGCACTTGTGCCGGGGTGTGGCTTGCGCCAAACTTGTAGTCGACCACAATGGTTGTGCCGTCGGGACGCACCACAATGTGGTCGGGGCGTTTCAGCACGGGGGGCTGCCCGTTGCCTGTGTTGACCACAATTGTGCGCTCGTTGTACACTTTGTTTTTGGGGTCAAACCAGTCGCGTGTGCGGGGGTTATTGAGCATGCCTGTGATGATGCTTCGGGCCCGCTCGAGGTTCCATGTGGCATCGGGGTTGGTGCCGAGCAGGTGCCTGCGCTGTGCATAGCGCAGTGCCCGCTTCTCGTCGCCCTTGCGCTTGATCATGCTCATGAGGCTGTGCATGCTGTTGCCTGCCTGCTGCATGGCTGTGGCCGACTCGGGCAGTTTCACCTCGAGCCTCGACAAGGCCGAGTTTACAGCATAGCTGGGCATGTCGCAGGTGCACTGTGTGCTGTCGTCGTCTTGTGGCTTGTGGCGGCATTGCTCAGGGCAGCCCAGCTCCCAGTAGTCGACGATTTTGTCGCAATCGGTATCGTCGGGATGCCGTTCGGGCCAGTAGTGGGTCACTATCCTGTCGATTTTGGGCATGATGCTCTTGGCGAGGTCGTCGATACTCCTGTCACCCGTGTTTCTCTTGGGCTTCAGCACAAAGAGGTGCAGCTGCTGGCTGGCGCGGGTGAAGGCCACATAGGTCTTGTTCACTTTGTCGATGAGGTCTTCCTCATAGAGCGTCTTGTAGTAGCTGTTGAAGGCGCCCACCATTTTCATGCGACCGGTGCTGAGCGGGATGAGCGGGGGCACAATTTCGCCCCCCTCTTTCTGAATTGCGGCAGCCTCCTGTGCGTGCGGGCAAGCACTGTTGATTTTTTTCCATGTCTCGCGGTCGAGCCATGTGATGTCGTCGAGGTCAGCCATCGGCCAGCTGGCAAACGGGATGATGACACAGGGGGCTTCAAGTCCCTTGGAAGCATGTATGGTCATGATGTTGACGGCGTTGCCACTGTTGCCCGAGGGCACGGCGGCCTTGTCTTTTTTGTCGTCCCAGTACTTGAGAAACTCATGCACGGTGCCGCCGCAGCTGCGTTGGGCGGCAAAGTTGAGCACGAAGTTCTGGAATGCGAGCAGGAAGGCTGTGTCGGTGTCGCCGCTGTTGCCTGAGCCTGCAATGTACTCCTTGATGATTTTGTCGACCAGGCCGGTCAAGGTGGTCATCTCCTTGCCATCGTCGGCCATGAGCGTCTTTATTTCTTCGTTGTAGGCTTTGATTTGCTTTTGTGCCGTTTCATTTCTCAAGGCGTTGTTTTGGTCGAAGCATTGGGCCAGCAGCTTGCCGCAGTCGGCCGTCTCGTCGCCGCACTCGCGCAGTCGACGGCCAAACTCGTGCAGCATCTTGTAGCGAAACTGCTCGCTCAGCCGCTTCTCGCGCAACAGCTCTTGGGGGGTCTTAGCATGTGCAGCATCGTTGCTGTCGTCCTCGTCGCTGTGGTACTGTGTGCTGTCGATGAAGCGCAGCACGCTCACGATGAGGCGCACGCTGGGGCTGTTGCTCAGCAGCAGCGACTCGCCCGACACGATGTCGATGCAGTCATCCTTGTCGCACGTGGCATTGTGGCTCAACAGCTTCTGCACAATGTCTTTGCCCTCGTTGTTGCGGTTCACCAGGATGAGCATGTCTTTAAACTCGAAGCCATAATCCCGCTTCAAGTCGAGCAGGTATTGCGGCAGGAGCTCGAGCACTTGCTCGGTTGCCTTGGGAGCCGCCTCGTCGCCGTGGCTTGGCATTTCCTTTGGACCGTAGATGCAGTTTACCCTCACGTAGCCTTTCAGCTCGCTGGCCTGGGCTGCCGGGCTTGTATCCTGCTTAAGGTTGCTGTAGGTTGCCTGCAGCTTTTCATAGTCGGCGAAACTGCCGAGCAGTTTCTTGAAAAAGGCGTTGTTAAACTCGACGATGTTTTCCAGGCTGCGGTAGTTGGTGTTGAGTTTGGTCGAGTCGTTGTAGTACTCCCCAAACTCTTTTCTCAACTGATTTTGCAAGATGTCGGGGTTGCTGTCGCGGAAGCGGTAGATGCTCTGCTTCTCGTCGCCGATGATGAGGTTGCCGTTGCCTTTGCTCAGGCTATCTTCCAGCAGTGGTATGAAGTTCTCATATTGCTTGGTGCTTGTGTCCTGGAACTCGTCGATCATGAAATTGTAGAGCCACGTGCCCATGCGCTCGTACACAAAGGGTACACCGCCTTTGAGTGCCTTGGCCACAAGCTCGTTGGTGTCAGATATCATGATACTCTCGTTGTCGCGGTTCATCTCCTGGAGCTTGGTGCTGATTGCGCCCAGCAACCCCAGCCGCCATATATTTTTGAGCAGCGAGTCGAGCAGTAGCGACATGTCGTAGTTGGCAAGGTAATCGGCCAGGAGGGCAGCAAACTTCTCGCTGCAGGCTGAGATCGTTTCAGGGGCTACTTTTCCCTTGTAGAGCACTTTCTTTTCAAGGGCCGTGTCGTCATAGTTGCGCAGCGTGTTTATAGTGTTGCTACCCAATGGCGCAGCGTCAAGCAGCTTTTTTACTGGCGCCGACTTGATGTAAACGACGTCGATGCCGGCCTGCCCCAAGAAGTCGTGCAGCTGCTGCGCGAAGTTCTTGCAATAGTCGTCGCAGGCTTTGTGTTGTGTCGCCACCGCCTTCTGGAATGCTGTGAGATGGCTCATCTTGCTCAGGTAAGTCCTGATCTCATCGTTGTGGGCCTTGAACTGCTCCTTGTTGATAAACTCGGCAAAGTTGAGCAGGCTGTTGCGCGACTTGCTGTCGAAATTGTAGATGTTCCACTTGCCCTCGTCATGAGCCAGTGTTTCTACATACTTTTTCACCCATTTCTCGATGGGGGCGCCAGGGGTTCGGCCCAAGTCGTGCAAGAAGACGCGCAGGGCCTGGCTGGTGGCATATTTCTCGTCGAGTTGCACATCGTAGTTGAAGTCGCAGTCCAGCTCGTGGGCAAAGTTGCGCACGACACTTTGAAAAAACGAGTCGATGGTGCTCACGTTGAAGTGGGTGTAGCCATGCAGAATGCCCTTCAGGGCGCTTTTTGCATGGTTTTGTATCTCCTCCTTGCTATCGCCGTGGGTTTTGATGTAGTCGTCGAGATATTGTCCCTCGCCTTTAGAGAGCTTGTAGAGCTCGGCCACGATGCGTTGCTTCATCTCGTTGGTAGCCTTGTTGGTAAAGGTGATGGCCAGCATGTGCTCGTGATAGTTGCTGCCGCAGGGGCGCAGTTGCGTGCGGCCTGTCTCGGGGTCTTTCGACCACAGCAGAAGTTCGATGAAATTCTTGGCCAGGTTGAAGGTCTTGCCCGACCCTGCCGATGCTTTGATTACTTGCAGTTGTTCCATGGGGAGTGTGTTGTGGGTATTGTTACTGTTGATTGAAATGCTGTCTTTTTCTTATATGATGCGGGCTTTGAAGCCTTGCCCGGTGAGGAAGTCGAGCACTTGCTGCCGGCGGTCGCCCTGTATCAGAATCTCGCCGTCGCGTGCCGACCCGCCCACGCCGCAATGCTTCTTGAGCGTTGCGGCCAGGGCCTTGAGTGCAGCATCGTTGCACAGCAGGTCGGTCACAAGGGTCGCCTGCTTGCCTTTGCGCCCTTTCTTGTCGAGCAGCACATTCACCATGTGCTTCCCTTGCTGGGCGAGCGCGTCGCCCTTGGGCACGCCCGCTGTGGCTTGCTCTTGGGCCTGCTTTATTTCCTCGTCGCTGGGCACTGCCACCTGAAATGCGGCTCCCAGCTTTGCTTTCCAGTCTTCCATATTGTGTAATAGATGTGCTTGGTTTCAAACACAAAGTTATACATATTTTTGAAGAAATGAAAATCGCCCGTCACGAGATTTGAGTGAAGTGTCACCCTCTTTCGTCTGGACCAGGGGGTGCAATTGCGTAGTGCAGCGATGTTGAGCAATCTATGCTACCAGTCGCGGTAGTCGACGGCGTTGCGGCGGCATTCCTCCTTGATGGGCGAGTAGGGGTCGATGCTGGCATATATGGCCATGCGGCGGTAGCGCGGGCGGCATATGAAGCGCTCCACGCAGTAGGCCGACACAAAGTATACGCCCGAGAGCACCCACAGCATCTTGTAGTTGGTGGCCACTTGCGAGAGTTCGGCTCCCCCGCACATCAGGGCTACATAGCCGTTGCCGCCCCATGTGAGCGGCACCATGTTGCCCAGTGCAGTCCACAGGCTCGACATGGCATAGCGGGGGTAGGAGATGCCCGAGAGGAAGACAAAGAAAAGCGAGGTGAAGGCAATGACCAAGAAGGTCGACTCACGGTCGTTGACAAAAACCGAGAGCGTCTGGCCCAGCAGCGACGAGGCCAGCATGAAGGGCAGCATGAGCAGCAAGATGTCGAGCGGGTCGCCCAGCTGCGGGAAGTCGAAAAACATGGGCACGAAGAAAAGCACATACACCACAGGAATGAAGTAGATGAAGATGTGGCACAAGCTCTTGCCTATGATCGAGGCCGACACGCCAGCGCCCACGTCCATGGGGTCGAGCCCCTTGTTGCGCAGCCGGCGCTCGCGGCTGCCGGCACGCAGCACGCATATGCCCAGTATCAGGCTCTGCTGGATGACTGCCACCAGGATGAGCGGCAGCAGTGCCGAGGCTATGCCCGTCGACTTGTTGATGATGGGCACTTGCTTGCTCTCGATGATGGCGCTGTTCTGGTAGGTGAGAGGCGCAGTCTTGCTGCCCTGCATCTTGGTGCACAGGTCCATCTGCACGGCTGTGAGGCCCGATAGCATCTGCTTGTAGCGCATGAGCACGCCCATGTCGCAGTAGAGCGACACGTGTCCTTGCAGCCCGTTCTCGATATTGCTCGAGAAGTCGCGTGGAAAATACACAATGCCATAGGCGTCGTGGCTGGCAATGAGGCGCTGGGCGTCTTGCATGTTGCTCACATAGTCCATCACAGCCACCTCGGGGGTGGCGTCGAGCTCGCGCGCAAACTGGCGGGTGAGCTGGCTGCGGCAGTCGTCGACGACCACCACCTTGATGTCGCGTGCCACCTCGGTGTTGTAGATGAGCGAGTAGAGCACAGGGTACATGGCAGGCAGCAAGAGGAAGAAGATGAGCACAGCCTCGTCGCGGAAGCACAACTTGGTCTCACGCTTCCACACGTTGAATATGTCGATTATCCAGTGTTTCATCTTTCTTTTTTTCAGTTTCTTGCGTTAGGGTACATACACGGGATGCAGGCATTCGTTCTTCAACCGCCACTTGAGCAGCCACGGCAAGATGGTGAAGCCTATGAGCGCAGCGATATTATAGCGCGTGTAGTACAATGGCAACCCGTTGAGTGCCTCGTCGCAGCTGAGCAGGAAGTAATACTTGGCGGGCATCACATAGCCCAGGGCCTCGACCCAGTTGTACATCGACTCGCCCGGCAGCGAGAAACCGCAGAACGAGAAGGTGAGCATGCCCAGCAGCGTGCACAGTGTGCTGCCGTAGCGGAAGTTTGGAGTCACGCACATGGCCATGATGGCCCATGCCTGATTGGCCAGCACAAAGAGCACCATGGCCACTATCATGATCATGGGGTGGCAGTTGAGCGGAAACTGGTAGATGCGGTACATCATAAACTGAATAAACCACCCTATGGCGCACCATATACACGTCTGTGGCAGCAGCTTGCCCGTCAATGCAATGGTGATCGAGTCGCCCGAGCTGCGCAGCCACTGCCGGCAAGTGCCGTACTTGAACTCGGTGCCTATGCTGAAGGCTGTGACCAGCAAGATGAGCAGGGCCAGCAGTGCAGGCACAAAGGAGCTGTTGAGATAGTAGCTGTAGTTCACCCATGGGTTGTTGATGGGGTGCACTTGCGTGGCCACGGGCTGCAGTGTTGCCGATATGGCCTCGCTGCGCATGCCCAGGGTGCGCAAGGCAACGGTGGCGATGGCCCCGTTGGCCAGCACGGTGATGGTCTTGAACCCTTTGTACATCATCGATGCCGGCGTGTAGTAGGCATAGCTCACATAGTAGCTTATGGTGGGGTGGTTGCCGCTCAGCGCGCGCTCCTCGAGGTGGGCAGGCATGAGGATGAATCCCAGCACGTCGCCGCGCTGCACGGCATCGCAGGCCTCCTGGAAGTTGGCAAAGTGGCACTTGATTTCCACGTTCTGCATTGCGCCCAGGTTGCGGGACAGCGCACGCGAGGTCGACGAGTTGTCGAGGTCGACTACGCCCACCGGCACGCGCGTGACGGGCCCCTTGTGCATGAGGTCGAAAAAGAAGAAGGCACTCAACAGCGGCATCACAACCATCATCCACACAAACACCTGTCGCCTCACCAGTGAGACGGCTCCTCGCTTGAATGCTTGTCTGAAGTATTGCTTGATCATGACTATGTGTTTACGCTGTGTCTTCTTGTTTGTTTGGCTGGCTGCACACTGCTGTGGCTCAACGCTCGTCGAGCAGCACCGACATGCCTGGCCTGAAGTCGGCAATGGGTGTCACGGGCTTGGCTTTGACCTCAAAGGTCTTGCTGTCGTACTGGCCGTAGGCCTTGGTGGCGTTCCACACGGCATAGCTGCCCATGTCGTGGATATAGTAGACTTGCAGTTTTGTTTTCTTGTTGTTGAGTGCCGGGATGGTGACGTTGATCAAGGTGTCCATGGGCATCTGCGAGAGTTTGTCTTCACGCACGTTGAACGATACCCACATGTCGTCGAGCTGCGATATCGACATGATGGGTGTGCCCATCGACACGAGCTCGCCCACGTGGGGGTAGATCTCGCTCACCTCGCCGTCGCAGGGAGCCACAAGCACTTGGTCCTCGAGCACCGATTCCACTTCCATCACCGTGCCTCGGGCCACATCTTCCATGCTCTTGGCGGCCGATTTGTCTTCGGCCTGGCTGCCGTTTTGGGCCAGCTGGGCATTGCTCTGTGCTGTGCGCACGGCGGCGCTTGCGGCGTCATAGGCAGCCTTGGCCTCGTCGCGTCGTTGCTGGGTGACCACGCCCTGCTGGTACAGGTTCTCCATGCGGTCGTAGGTCTTCTTGGCAATGTCCTCGGCAGCCTTGGCCTGCTCCACAATGTGACCTGTGCTCTGCTTGATCTCGGTGCGAGTGCCTTTGTCCACCTTCTGGCTGGCTGCCTGGGCGGCGCGTTGAGCGCTCTTGGCCTTGTAGAGTGTGGCGTCGGCCAGCTTGCTGCTTATGGCTACCAAGGTATCGCCCTTGTGCACATAGTCGCCCTCCTTGACATAGAATTTCACGATGCGCCCCGGCAGCTTGCCCGACACGCGCACTTGGTCGCAGTCGGCTTGGCCCTGAGTCATCTCCTTGGGGGCGTGAATGAGCAAGATGCCCAGCAGGGCCACGCAGGCCATCACGAGCGTGAAAACGCCCAGTGCGGCAAGCAGAGCCTTGTCGCGCTTGCGCACGATGGTGCGCTGGTCCTTCACTTCACGGCGCTTCGACTCGGTCTTGACGTCGCTGGCTTGGGTCCTGGTTGCGCTTGGGCCCCCGGCTTTCGTCTCACTTGGCGCTGTCACTTGGCGCTTGGGTTGTTGGTTGGCCGCCTGAGCTTGGGTTGCGGGTGTTTTCTTTTCATCAGCTTTATCCATTGTAGTAGATATAATGTGTTTTTTTTTGTGTTCGATTGTCAATATCTCATCTCGCCCAGCACCTTCGACAGGTACACGTCGCACAGCTGGATGTCGATTTGGGCATCGATGTTGTCGCTATAGGCCTTGAACCATGCAGTTTGGGCGGTGAGCACCTCGTCGAGGTTCATCACGCCCTCTTTGTAGCCCACAGTGGCACAGCGCAGGTTCTCGTTGGCCGACACGAGATTGGCCTTGGTCTTCTCGTAGGTCTTCCATGCCTCCTGGTAGCGATAGGCGGCTTGGTTCACTTGCAGGGCAATTTTCTCTTTGGCGTCTTCGAGCTCTACACGCTTGATGCGGGCGTCGGCCAGGGCAGCCTTGTATTTGTTAGACAGCCCTCCCCAGTGCCACAGTGGCACTTTCACCATGGCGCCTACCGAGAACCCGAAGCCAAACTTGTTTTCAAAGCCGTTATAGGCGTTGGGGTTCAGTGCGTGATAGGCAGCAAAGGCTGCCACTTGGGGCATCATCTCGCTCTTGGTCACATTGGCCTTCTCGTCGTAGATCTTGGTGGCCAGCGTGAGCGATTCTATCTCGTGGCGCTTGCTGTAGACCGTGTCCATGTTGAATCGTGAAGGGCGCAGGGTGCCCTCGATGTCTTCCTTGTCCTCATCGGCCAGGGTGTAGCGGCGGTCGATGGGCTGGCCGCACAGCTGGTTGAGCAGCATGCGCGACAAGGCCAGTCCGTTTTCCACCTTGGTCAGGTTCACGTTGCCCTCGTTCACTTTCACGTCTACACTCAGCTTGTTGGCTTGTGTGGCTACGCCCTGCTTCATCATTTTCTCCACATCGCTGTCGAGGTTCTTCACAAGTTTCAAGTAGCTGTGCACGAGTTTCTCCTTGGCTCTGAGCGACACCACCTGCCAGTAGGCTTGGTCCACGTTGTAGATCACGTCTTCGATTTTGCTGTCGTTCATCGAGCGGGCCAGCTCTTCGGCATATTTTGTGATGGCGTTCATGGCTCTTATTTTCCCTCCCATGTAGATGGGTTGCACTGCAGTGATAGCTCCGGCAAAGATGTTGTGGATGTCGGCCGTGAGTGCGCTTTTGGGCAGCAGTGCCACCATCGAGGGCACTATCGAGCCGTCGACCACTGCCGGCATGCCTGTGGCCGGGTCGGTGACCAGGCCGAAGTCGTACTTGCCTGTGGCGCTGTTATAGGTCTTGATGGGCAGGTACTGGTCTTCTTTTTTGAGCGACACCTTGTGCTGGTTGTAGATGTAGCCACCCACAAGGTCGATGCTGGGCAGGTAGGCCGCGGCGGCTTCCTTGCGCTGGTAGCCTGCTTGCTCTATCTTGATGTTGCCTGCTTGAATCTCCCTGTTGTTGTTGATGGCCATGCGGCGGCACGAGTCGAGCGATACTGTGCCCTGGGCCATTCCCTGTATCGACATCAACAACGCAAAATATAGCAATAACTTGAACTTGCGCATAAAATTTGACACGTGTATCGTTAAATCCATTGCAAATATACTGCAAAATAGAACACGATAATAAAATAACGGTGAATTTTACCACTTCCTTTGGACATTTGGACAACAGAGCGGCCCGAAAATGGCTGTATCGCATTTTCGGCCCGCTCTGCAGTTTCGGTTGTGGTTGGCTGGTGCTTCGGCCTCAGGCGGCGTTTCACTTGCCAGCGTTGCTCAAGTAGCATTTCACCTCGCCAAATGGCAGTTTGCCCACTACCATGAGCGGCCTGCGGTCGGGGGCAGTCGAGAGCCAGGCGTCGAGGTCGTCGCTCGACTTGCGCTTGCCGTCTTGCGTGAACTTGAAGGTGATGTGGTAGGCCTGGTGGCGACTCTTGTCGCGCAGGGTGATGGCCTGCACGCCGCGATACTTGATGGTGAGCACCTCCTTGGTTTTGCCCGAGAAGATACAGGTCACATAGGACTTGTTGTGTGCCAGGTTGCCAAAGTCGAGGTTGCGCAGCATGTAGAACACACTGAGCATGTCGTAGGCATTGCCGCGGTTGGCCAGGTTGGCATGCTTGATGCCGCTCTTGCGCCACCGGGTGCACCGGGCTGTGGTAGTGCCGTTGCTGCGAGAGAATTGCACCAGGTCGCGGGCACGGTATTTCTTCTCGTGGGTGCACTTCTCGTACCTGATGGGCAGAAACTGGCTGTTCATCGTGCACTTCAGGGTGTCGCGCACCGGGTAGAACGTGTCGGCCCACGACCGGGTGCGGCCCACGAGCTGTGCATAGTAGCCTTGTGGGGTGCGCTTGATGCTGAGCCGTGCGTCGCCGGCATGTTTCCATATCACACCCCAGTGATACACGATTTGGAAATTGAGTGTCTCGCTTGTGTAGGTGCGGGCTGTGGCCGGCAAGGCCATCAAGGCGACTAATGCCGCAAGCAGTCCAAGTCTTATGGATCTTATTACCTTCATTTTTGCATCAATTTTTGGGAGTTAGACCACTTTTCGCCCTCAAGGTTTAATTGTCACTTCTCGGGCTCGGTCACCTTCAGGCGGTCGCCGCTGCCACGTGCCACGGTGTTGTAGTAGTCCTGGGTGTAGCCCCCGAAGGTGGGCTGCACAGGCATACCGTAGGGGTTGTACTCAAATTTCCCGTCTTTCTCGTGCTTGATGTTGCCGTCGAGATACTTCACAAAGAGGTATTTGGCCAGGTCCTGATAGGCCTTCATGTAGGTTTGCGACTCGGCAATGCTGTAGTTGGTGAGATACTCTACAGCTTGGCGCTTGCTCGCCTTGAGCAGCTCTTGTGCCCGCTGCTCGGTGCTGGCCTGGTTGTGCTCAAAGCGGTCCTCGAGCTGGCCCTGCACTTTGCGTATGTCGGGGATCATGTAGCTGTAACGGTTGTAGGCTTGGTTGGCTATCAGGTTGTTGACCCAGAAGGCAGCGTCAAAGTCGAAGTGGTACAGGTCGGCCTTGCCGCTCTTGAAGCAGTCGGGCACCTCGGTGATGCTGCAGTACATGGGCACAAACACGGCGGTGTTGGCGTCGTCGACACCAAACCACAGGCAGCCTCCCACCTCGTCGGGCAGGCTGGCACGCATCTGCGAGACAAACACAAAGCCCGTCTGCTGTGTGGCAATGGCGCGCTCCTGGCAGTATTTCACGCTGTCGACGGTGAACTCCATAGGGCGGTAGCGGTAGGGAACGCCATAGTAGTTGGCAGCTCCTGGGTCGACGGTCATGTCAAACGGGGTGCCCTCGTAGTGGTCGCGCATCATGTTCTGCAGGTCGCGCACGCTCAATTTCTTGTCGGGCTTCACATAGAGGGGCATTCGGACAGCTCCCTTCTTGCCGGCAATGTAGGGCAGGTACATGTCCATGCCGCTCTTGAAGCGGTTGAAGTAGCTCCACACGCGGGCATCGCAGCCACGCAGGGTGCCGAAGTCGCTGGGGGCGTAGGCTGTAGAAAACTCAAAGTCCTTGTCTTTGCCCTTGAAGTAGCCCATCTTGCGGGCAAAGGAGATCACGTCCTTGCTGTAGAGACAGTTCTCCTTGTCGTTGAGCGGGAAGTTGTAGATGCGGCTTTGGTTGGCGTGGGCGGCGATACAGTCGTCGGGGATGCGCATGGCTACCCACACAGCTCCTTTCTCCTTGGGGCCCTTGCCCACCATCTCGAGCACCCACACCTCGTTGGGGTCGCCTATCGAGAACGACTCGCCCTCGCTGTAGTAGCCGTATCGGGCCACGAGGTCGGTCATCACCTTTATGGCCTCTCGGGCGGTCTTGCTGCGTTGCAGGGCGATATAGATGAGGCTGCCGTAGTCGATGATGGCCGAGGTGTCGACCAGCTCCTCGCGGCCGCCAAAGGTGGACTCGGCCACAGTCACCTGGTGCTCGTTGATGTTGCCCACCACCTGATAGGTGTGGGCTACTTCGGGAATATAGCCCAGCGGCTTGCCCGAGTCCCAGTCGACGATGGCGCGCATCTCGCCGGGCTTGTGGTCGGCTGCGGGCAAAAACTGCAGGTCGCCGTAGAGGGTGTGGGAGTCGGCTGCATAGGTGATGAGCGTGCTGCCGTCGGTAGTGGCATTTTTGCCTGCCAGCAGGTTGGTGCAGGCCAGTGCGCTGCCTGCTGTGACTGCCGCCAGCGCAAGTGTGATGTTTCTGATGTTCATAGTTGGTTGTGTATTTGTGTTTTTTGGATGTATTGCTTGGCACAGGCGAAGGTGATCATGTACCTGTCGCCCATAGTGGTGTGCAGGTAGTAGGGCGTGGCCTTGAAGCCGCCCTGGTGGGCGAGTTGCTGGCCTCGATGGGGGGTGGCAAAACGGTCGACTGTGATGTCGCTGGCATAGTTGCCCACTTGCTGTCGCTCGCCCACGGCCTTGAATATGGCTTCCTTGGCCATCCAGGCTACCATGTGGCCGTCGACGTCGCCGGTATCGAGCCAGGTTTTCTCCTCGTCGTTGACGTAGAAGTCGCGCACGCCCAGCACGCGCCGCCCGTAACGCTCCACGTCGACGCCCATGCGGTGGGTGGCGTTGAGCCCAATGCACAGCAGCCCACGTGTGTGGGCTATGGTGATGTGTGCCTGGCACCCCTCGATGTAGGGGTCGTCGTCGGCGTTGTGGCGCAGTGTGGCGCTTTGGCCCACGATGCGTTTCACGAGCAGTCGCTCGCCCAGAATTTCCCGGCGGCGGTATTCCGATTTTGCCTCACAGTGGGCGGGCAGTCCCTCGGCAGCACACATGCAGGCCAATTGTTGCGAGGTCTCGCTGAGCATCCACATGTGCAGCACAGTCCCGTCGATATATGTCTTAGTACCAGCGTAGGCCATGGGTGGTGGTGTCTTATTTTTTGTTGTTGTCTTTGCCGTTGTCGGGGGAGACGACGACTTTCACCTTGGCGATGCGGAATTTTTTTACCTTCAGCACGGTAAACTGGCAGCGGCCACAGGTGATTTCTTCCTTCTCCTTAGGGAAGTCGCCTTTCACGTTGAGCAGCAGGCCGGCTATGGTCTCGGCATCTTCGAGTTGCTTGTCGTCGAAGTCGTCCTCGCTGGTGCCGGTCACCTCGTAGAAGTCGTTGAGCGAGGTCTTGGCATCGAAGATATAGGTGTTGTCGGCCACCTTGCTGTAGAATTTCTCCTCGGTGTCATACTCGTCGTCGATGTCGCCCACAATCTCCTCGAGCACGTCCTCGAGGGTGCATATTCCCTGAGTGCAGCCATACTCGTCGACCACAATGGCCATGTGCACTTTCTTCTTGCGGAAGTCCTCGAGCAGGTCGTCGATTTGCCGTGTCTCGGGCACAAAATACACCGGTCGCAGCAGGGTTTGCCACCTGAAGCTGTTGTCGCGCTTGCCTATGTAGGGCAGCAAGTCCTTGGCATAGAGCATGCCCTTGATGTTGTCGGGGCTTTCTTCATACACGGGCATACGCGAGTATCCGTTTTCGACCACGGTCTTCACCACGTCGTCGAATGTGGTGTCGTAGTCGATGTCGACCACGTCGATGCGCGGACGCATGATTTCGGTCACCGTCTTCTCGCCAAAGGTGAGTATGCCCTTGAGCATCTCTTTTTCGTCGGTCGACTTCAAGTCGCTCACCTCCAGGGCGCGGTTCAGGTCTTCCATCGAGATGTCGTCGCTGCGCTTGCTCACTGCCTTGCGCACAATCAGGGTGCTCTTGACCATGAGCTTCGACAGGGGACCGAACACTTTCATCATCACACTCAGCCCGGGGGCCGCCATCTCGGCAAACTGCACGTTGTGGCTGCTGGCATAGAGCTTGGGTATGATTTCGCCGAAGAGCAGAATCAGGAAGGTGAGTATCACGGTTTGCACAACAAAATTGGCCACTGCACTGTTGAAGGTGAAGATGGTGTTCATGGCGTAGTTCAGTACCACGGCAATGAGCACGTTCACCGAGTTGTTGCCTATCAATATTGTGGCCAGCAGCCGTTCGGGCTTGGAGAGCAGCTGCTTTATTCTTTCTTGTTTCGACTCGTCGTCGATGCTGTCGATATCTTCTTTCGAGAGCGAGAAATAGGCCAGCTCCGACCCTGAGTTGTAGGCCGAGTACATCAATGCAAAGAGCGCGATGATGATGGCGATGATACTGCCCGCAGTGGGCGTGTTGACGGTGATGGCCTGCTGGTCAAGGGCCAAAATGTTTAGAAGACACGAAAGAGGGTCAGGATCCAAAATGCGGTATATTTAGTTCAACAATCAGCCTGCAGGCCTCGACGGCCCCAGTCAGGAAAATGCAAGTCGCATGTTTTCGCTCGCAAAGTTACAAAACTCTTGCCATCTGCCCAAATCTATCATGTGGATTATTTGTTTATTCCGGACAATGAACTGTGTGCCGCATGCCGAAAAATACATGAGTGTTGGAGAAGAAAACAGGATAACGAGGCCGAGACGTTCACAACGTGTCCTACACATAGAGGAAAGCTTAGGGTCAGTTCCAAACATGGGGCACGAGAGAAGAGAGAAAATGTCAGAATAGGTTCTTATCTTGCCAATAAGCATGGGTGGGAGATAGATCTAATGGCAAACCCTGATGGTGTAACCTCAGCAGATAGTTACAATAAATCTTTAGAAGTAAAGCAAGAATACAAAGTCTCCTCATCTGGATCTAAGTCGTCCATTGATTATTTGCTAAGATATGGGGCAAAACAAGCAGATAATGTAGTCTTGGTTTTACCACCCGACGTTTCTCTTGACAAATTGAGTAGCGCAATGCACGATAGAGTCAGAAGAACTAATCTTAAAACGGTCATGATCATAATCGATGGTAAAGACAAAACATACACCTTCGATGAAATCACTGCTAAAGGATTTAAAGTAAGACAGGCAGACTTGACATAATCAAGACTGCCTGAATGTGGGGATTGAACCCTTTCGGGATAAATCCACCGCAAAGTTAAACACTTGTTTCCAAACTCCAAACAATTATGAAGATTTTTTAGACCACTACGACTTTTTTCATTTTAACCATTCGTATTCCCAAAAATGAACTGATTTTTAAAAATAATTAAGACAATGTACACAATGAAGCATTTCACCATACGCGAACTCGTAAAGAGCCCTACAGCGCAACGTTTAGGAATTAGCAACGAGCCCACCGACGCCGTCAAGGCCAACCTCACCGCCCTGGTCGAGCACATTCTCGACCCGCTGCGCGAGGCCTGGGGCGCGCCCATCATCGTGACAAGCGGCTACCGCTCGCCAGCACTCAACAAGGCCATACACGGGGCCCAAAGCAGCCAGCATGTGCTTGGCCAAGCAGCCGACATACACACAGTTAGTGACAAGCCAGAGGATAACAGTAAACTCCTTGAGTTAATCATAAAACTCGGCCTGCCCTATGACCAAGTGATTAACGAGTATCCAAACAAGAAAATGCAGCCCGACTGGATACACGTGAGCTACAGTCCAAGACACAGGCGCAACAAGCTGACCTGCATAGGTGGAAAATACATCGCAGGATTAAATCCCTAACGCTATGAAAGAGAAAAAAGGAGTAAGAAACGAGGGCTGCGCCGGTGCAGGCGTGACGGTGCTGGTGATATTCGGCATCATCTGCCTGCTGCTTTCCATGTGTGCCTGCAAGACCCAGTACAAGGTGGTGGAGGTGCCCCGGGTAGTCACGCAGACCAACGTGGAGCACCACACCAACATCGTGCGCGACACCCTGCTAAGGCGCGACAGCGTGATAATCGTGCAGCGCGGCGACACCATCTACCACGAGACCTGGCACCACTTGCAGGCCATCAACAGGACTTATATCGCCGACACCGTGCGCGACACCATACCGCAGATTACCACCATCACCAAAACCGAGGTGCGGGAAGTCGAGAAAAAGCTCACTTCTTGGCAGCGCTTGAAGATGAAGCTCGGCGGGTGGCTGCTTGCGGCCGTGGCCGTGCTGCTGCTCGGCGGCGGGGTCTATGGAATACTCAAAATCAAGAAGATTGTAAAGTAGGTTTTCTCATATTGATTTTTAGGTTAATAGGTTAATTAGTTGCAACGCTGGCTGCCCGTGATGGGTGGCCAGCGCTGTTATGAAGCGATTACGTATGTAAAGAATGGCATTAAAGCGATTTACTAATGTCCTTCAAACGATTGAACAATAAGGTTTAAGAGATACGTTTCGTTTTCAGAAGATATACGTTTCGTTCTATAATAACGAACATTTCGTTTTGAGGATTATATTTGTGTGCTTCCAGCAGTGCCCCACAAAAAAATGCCAGGGCGCCGCACGGGCACCCTGGCAATGCTGTATGGGGTGAATGTACAAGCCTGGTTTAGAAGGTGTACTTCAAGCCAATTTGGGCACGCCAGCGGCTGTAGTAGTCACTGTAGTTGTGCATGTTGTAGTCACCGTCGTGCAAGAACTGGAATGCATTGCTCTTAGCATTGTAGGTGATGGGGCTGAAGTACATCGAGGCACCTGTCGACTGGTAGCGGCCCCACTTCTTGTTGAACATGTTGCCCACGTTCTGGATGTCGAAGGTGAGGGTGAAGGCGTGGGTGTACTTGCCGTAGTTGAACTTGTAGGTCTGTGCAAAGTGGAAGTCGAAGTGGTGCTCAAACTTCTCGTTGGCTGCAAAACGGTCGAAGTACTCGCCGCGGTGATCCTTGAGGTAGCGCTCGCTGGCCAGCCACTGCTTCATGTTGGCCTTCTGCTGGTCGGCTGTGTAGGCCTTGGTAGCGATGAAGGTCATCTGGTCGACTTGGGCGTCGGTAGGAATGTAGATCAGGTCGTTGCCGTTGCTGCCGTCGTTGTTGAAGTCGCCGTAGTAGTAGATCGAGTAGGGCGAACCGCTGTTGGCCGTGTAGATGAGGCCCACGTTGGTGTTCCAGTGCTTGGCATAGTCCTTGCTGTAGAAGGCCGACACGGTGATCTTGTGAGGTATGTTGTAGGCGCTGTTGCCCACCTCGGGATCGTTAGGATTGCCGTGGGTGTAGTTGTAGTTGTAGTTGGAGGCTGCAACCGAGCTGCCGCCGTAGTTCACGCTCTTAGATTGTGTGAAGGTGTAGGCAGCGGCCAGGTCGAGACCGAAGTTGAACTTCTTCTCGGCCTTGAGGCTGGCGGTGAAGGTGTGACCCTTGCTGCTGTTGTCGAGCAGATACACGCCGTTGAAGGGAGTGCCGCCGGTCATGCGGGTCAGGTAAGGACGGTTGTCGAAGTCAAGACCGAGTTTGCTGGCAACGGTAGTGGTGCCGTCCCAGTTGTAGGCGAGGTTCTTGTACACTACGTCGTTCAGGGTCTTCGACCACAGCACCTCGGCTGTCCAGTCGATGCCCAGCAGTTTTGCATCGAGACCCAGGTTCATGCGCAGAGTCTGGCCAAACTTGAAGTCCTTGGCAAACACGTTCACCACTTGCGATCCACTGGCCTTGAGCTGGTTGTAGGCTGCACTCTGGTTGTGCGGGTCGGTGACAAGGGTCAGGTCCTTGGCAGCGTTGCCCGACACGTTGTAGGTCATGAGCTGGATGCCGGTGTTGGAGAAGTTGTTGCTCAGCCACACAAACGGGATGCGGCCCGAGAACAGACCCACGCCGCCGCGCAACAGGAAGTTGTGGGGCTCGTCGAGCCAGTAGCGGAAGCCCAGACGTGGCGAGAAGAGCGGAGTGCTCTTGAGCTTATGGTTGGTAGCCACGTCCCAGTCGTCGCGCACGTCTTGCGAGATGGCGGTGTTGGCGGTCATGCTTTGTGCAAAGTCGTTGAAGGTCTTGTTCTCGCTGGGTGTGTCGAAGAACAAGGGGATGTCGACGCGCAGACCGTAGGTGAGGGTGAGGTCGCGGCTGGCACGCCACTGGTCTTGAGCATAGAAGCCCATCTGGCCGGCGCTGAAGCTTGCCCACCAGCGCGGGTCGCCAGTCACGTCGGTGTTGGCCTGGCCGTAGCGGTATTGCTTCACGTGGCCAGTCTCGCCGTTGAGTGCTGCATAGAAGTCGTCGGGGCTTGCAAAGTAGTAGGTGCCGTAGTTGTCTTGGATGAAGAGGTTCTTAAACTTGTAGAACTCCTCGTGGGTGCCAAAGGTGAAGGTGTGGTTGCCGCGATAGTAGTTCACGTTGTCGGTAAACGACCACACGTCTTGGTTCAAGCCATTGGCGCAGCTCGAACGCTCGGTGCCGAAGACCACGTTGCCGTTGCCCACGCCCGAGATCTGAATCATGGGGAACACACCGTGAGGATTGCGCGAGTCGCGCACACGCACATAGCTCAGCAAGGCCTCGTTGGCCCAGTTCTGGTTGATGTTGCTGTGCAACTCGGCAGTGAATGAGTTGGTCACACTCTTGAAGTCATACTGGTAGTCGGTGGCGTTGAGGCTGCCGGCCGTGGAGTTGCTGTTGAGCTGCTTGGCCGACACGATGCGCCAGCCCAGGGTGAGCTTGTTCTTGTCGTTGATGTTCCAGTCGAGCTTGAAGCCGCCCTTGTCGCTCTTGGTGTAGTTGTCGGGGTTGTTGAACGTGCCCGTGTAGCCCTTGGCCTGCAGTGCCGAGAGGAGCTGTTGCGCTACCTCGCCGTCGATTCTCGATGTTGAGCTGCCCAGCTTGTAGGGGTTGTTGTACTCGTCGTTGGCTTTCTCGTAGTTGGCAAAGAAAAACAGTTTGTCTTTGATGATGGGACCGCCCAGGGTCACACCATAGTGATAGGTTTTCTCGTGCTGGTATTTCTCCGAGGTTTTGCCGTTCATCAATTTATATTTCTCGCCGATGAGGTCCTGGTTGCGCCAGTCGCCGTAGACCGAGCCGTGGAACATGTTGGTGCCGCTCTTGGTGATGGCGTTGATCGATCCGCCGGTGAAGCCCGATTGGCGCACGTCGAAGGGTGCAACTTGCACCTGGATTTGATCGACGGTCTCCATCGAAATGGGCTGTGTGCCGGCTTGGCCGCCGTTCTGGCCGTTGCTCGTGAGGCCAAACACATCGTTGTTGACTGCACCGTCGACCATGAAGCTATTGTAGCGGTTGCTCACGCCGTTGAAGGTCATTGCACCCGATTGCGAGATGTTGACAAAGGGGTTCAGACGTGTGGCGTCGGCAACACTGTGGTCGATCGAGGGCACGCGGGCGATGTCGGCTGCAGTGAATGCCATGGCTGCGCCAGTCTTGGTGGCGTCGATACCGCTCTTGCCTGTGACCACCACTTCCTGGAGCTGTTGCGAGCTCAGCGAGAGGTTGGCGTCGGCATCGTAGGTTTCACCCAGGGTCAAGTAAATCTTGTCGAGGGTCTTGGTCTCGTAGCCGATGTAGGAAATCGTTACCGTGTAGGGGCCGCCTACGCGCATGCCCTGGATGGCGTAGTTACCACTCTGGTTGGTCACAGCCGTGTAGCGGGTGCCCGAAGGCATGTGGGTGGCTATGACTGTTGCTCCAATGACAGCCTCGTTGTTGTCCGACAGGGTCACCTTGCCGGCCAGCGATGAGCTCGTCACTTGAGCATCAAGACCAAATGCTACCATGAGCATGGTCAACAATGCAAAGATTTTGATTTTCATTGCCATAATGTTTGTTTAAATATAGTTGGTTGTATAAAAGGATGTCCTTTTTTTGTTAATTACAGATAGAAATCATATTCTCAGTTGTACTGCCATCGCTGTGATGACCTGTTGTTGTAAAACGTCAACACGCCGTGTCACATGAGTGGCACAGCGTGCATGAGATTTTCTTCATAAGTGATGAGGTCGTATTTGTGCTTCGTTGGCCGTAAATGGTCACGAAATACAGATGTCGTATGTAAATAAATTGCTGCATTTTGCTGCTTGTGGCGCAAAAATGTTCTTTATTTCACCGCAAAGATAGTTATAATTTTAAATTTAACGATAGGTAATTTAATTTTTAACTATTTTAATTAAAATCCTTAAAATCCTATGGGTGCTTTGGCAACTATGGTGGGCAGCAGTTGTGTGGGGGAAATGACAAAAAATGCTTACCTTTGCATCAGGATGTGGAGCAAGTTGAAATACTGGATTGCCGATAACCGTGGCTACTGCCTGACGATGCTCGTGGCCGTGGCGGTGTTTGGCGCGTTCAATGTGCTCACCACGCTCAAGCCCGACGACCTGCACTTTGCCATGATAGCCGGCAGCGACGACAAGGTGCCCATTGCCGGCTGGCACGATTTGTGGACCTCGTGGTCGACGATTTCTGTGAGCGACAATGGCCGCTTGGCCAACTATATCACGCAATTTTTCTCGGCCTTGGCAGGGAAATCGTGGTTCAACGTGGCCAATGTGGTGGTTTTTGCTCTTTTTCTACACTTCACAGGGCTGTGCATCACCTCGCGCCAGCGCGTGCCGGCCGTGGTGGCTTTGCTCACTTGTGTCATGGTGCTGCTTGTCATTCCCTATCCCGGCGAGACCATGCTGTGGATGTGCGGGAGTCTCAACTACTTGTGGTCGGCGACCTTGTCGGTCGTCGTGATTGCCGTTGTCACACTGCCGTGGCCCTGGCGTTGCGGCTGGCTCCAAGTGGTGGCGTTCTGCTTGCTGGCGCTTGTGGCTGGCTGGATGCAGGAGAGTGCAAGCTATCCCGTGAGTTTCGGCTGGCTGGCCTGGATGCTTGCGCGCCGCCGGCGCCCGCGAGCTGGCGAGCTGGCCGCCCTGGCCTGCTATGTGCTGGGTGCCGTGCTCATCACCTGCTCGCCTGCAGCATGGCAGCGGCTGGCCGATGCCGGCGTGGGCGGCGATGGCTCGATAGCGGCGACGATCCTGCGGCACTGCCGTGTGATAGCCTTGCGCAGTGTGCGCTATGGGATGCCTGTGCTGGCACTGCTGGTCATCGTGGCTACATGGCTGAAGAAAGGCGGCAAGACGGTTGTGGCCGATTGCTGGAACTGGATTTGGCTGGGCAATGTGATTTTGCTCTTTATCCTTGCCGACCCTCACAAGCAACGTCTCTATTTCTTCTATGTGCTCACAAGCTATGTGGTGGTGGCGCGGTGGTTCTATGTGCTGCTGGCCGAGCGCCACAGCCTGATGCGCTGGGCTACGGTGGCGCTTGCCGTTGCAACAGTGTGGCCTGCCGGGGCGGCCTTCAAGGCGCTTGCCGGCTACAAGCGTGGCTACGACCATGTCGAGGCCCTCATTGCGGCATCACCGGCCAGCTGTGTGCTCCGGTCCTATGACCCGCCCTACAACCGCTGGATAGCCACCAACCATTTCGACTCGGCCAGTTTCTTCGACTACAACACGCTCTTCTGCCGCTACTACGGCAAGTCGAGCTTGGTATTTCTGCGCCCTGCGCTTTATGAGCGCTATCATCGAGCCGATTTTCTGACTGGCGGCACGCTGGCCCCGTTTGCCAGTAGCTGCCCGCAGCTCGCCAGCCGCATCTATGTGTTTCGGGGGCAGGATTATTCCATCTTGCCCGTCGACTCGGCCTGCATCGACACGCGCTATGAGTCGCGCCACATGGAGCTCGACCGCCAGCTGGCACAGCCCAACAGCCTCACCTATTTCTGGCTGAAGCAACGCGGACGATTCTACATGATTATTCCGCCCGTTGAGGCCGATGTGACACGCCTCGAGATTCCGCTTCTCGACGGCGGCCGGCCTGTGAAGGTGGTGATGACCCGTCAAAATCGATAAACGACTCATGACCTTGTCAACGCTCACATATCGCCGCTCCTCGCTGCCGGGCAAGGCCTACCTGGCTGCCTTGGCGCTCGCTGGCATGGTTTTCTACATGTTCAATGTGCTCACCACGCTCAAGGGCGACGACATGCTGTATTCCTATATTATAGGTACCGACTATGTGCCCATCAGGTCGCTGGCGGGCTGGCTCAAGTCGCTGCCGGGCCTCTATGTGCAGGAGAATGGCCGCATGGCCAATATCCTGACCCAGCTCTTTGCCGGTGTGCTGGGCAAGCCAGTCTTTGACGTGCTCAATGCCCTGATGCTTGTGTTGCTGCTTCACCTCGTGGTGGTGCATGTGGCGGGCAAGGCACGCCCTGTGGCGGTGGTCGCCATCACCATGCTCATGATTTTTGCCGTCATTCCCTATCCAGGCGAGACGCTGCTGTGGATGTGTGGCAGTCTCAACTACCTATGGGCAGCCACCTTCACGCTCTACTGGCTGCACTGGCTGCACTCCCGTCGCAACAGTCGCCTCATGGCCTGGCAACAGGTGGCACTATTTCTTGCCAGCTGGGTGGCCGGGCAGATGAACGAGGCGGTGACGGTGCCCGTAGCGCTGGGCCTGTGCATGTGGCTTGTGGCTACGCGCAAGAGGCCCGACGCGGTGCTCTTGACTGCAATGGCGGGATACAGCCTGGGCGTGCTGCTCATCGTGTGCTCGCCTGGAGCCTGGGCACGTGTGCGCTCGGGCGACGTCAACCTTGCCGGCTCGGCAGCATGGCTGCTGGGTCGCCGCTTGCTCGTGGTGGGCTACAAGGCTGTAATCTATGTCTTTCCGGCCACGGCGGTGCTGCTCATGACTTGGGAGGGGAAGCATCACGGCTGGCGCAAGCTGGCTGCCGACTTGTGGCCTTGGATCATGCTGGGCTGCGTGCTGCTGCTCTACGCCCTGGGCGACTCCAAGAAGCCTCGCCTGTATTTCTTCTTCACCCTTGTGGGCTACATCTACACCATGCGTTGGCTCTATTGCCGCTATGGCTCCCGTGCCCGCTTGAGGCGTGCGGCGGCCGTGCTGTGTGCACTGGCTTGCATCTATCCTGTGGCGGCTGTGGCGGCCGAGCTCAGGGCCTACAAGGCTTACAACAGCGCCATGGTGGCGCGCATTGCAGCTGCCCCGGCCAACTGTGTGCTCTCTGCCTCGAGCTACCGCAACACGGTGTGGAGTCGCCGCTGGATTGCCCCCAACTACTACGACAGCATGCTCTACAGCGGCTACAACGACCTCTATGAGCGCTACTACGGCAAGCGCCATGTGGCCTTTGTGCGCGAGCCCTTGATGCAGCGCTACCTGTCGGCCAACTTTGTAGCCGGCACTCAGCTTGTGCCCTTGCGCAGCAGTCATTCCCGTCTCGTCGACACTGTGCTGGCGGTGCCTGGCTCGTCCTACTCGATCATTCCCATCGACTCGGCACATCTCGACAAGCACAATTGCGGGCTCGACTTCGACCTCGACCCCGTGCACAACCGCAACACCGAGACGCCTGCCGTGTACTACTACGACAACAAGATAAGAACACACAACCACCTGCCGTTTTTCAACATCTTTCACCGCGGGCGCTGCTATCTCATCGTGCCGGCGGTGGAGCGCGACGTTGTGCACCTGCGCATCCCTGTGGTGAGTGGCGGCAAGGAGGTGTGGGTCGACTTGTATCGATAGCCGTCGTGATTTAGTTTTCAACGATATTATTATAGATTAAAGGAGTAACAAAAGAAAAAATGATTGTTTTCAACACTACATTTCATGTGGGCGAGGCCCACTGCCAGGAGTTTCTCGCCTGGCTGCGCGAGGAGTATGTGCCCCGTGCCACTGCCCACGGCGTCTTGATCCACCCGCGCCTGCACCGCATCATGGGGCACCGCGGTGCCGATGCCGACGGCGGTGTGAGCTATGCCTTGCAGCTCGAGGTCGCCTCGCTGGGCCAGCTGCAACGCTGGAATCTTGCCGTGGGCAAGGACTTGATGGCCCGCATGGCCAGCCGTTTCGGCTCGCGTGTGGTCGCTTTCTCGACTATGATGGAAAAGCTTGAGCTGTGAAAATGGAAAGCGAGTTTGACAAAATAATCATAGGCATCGACCCTGGCACCAACGTCATGGGCTACGGTTTGCTTGGCGTGAAGGGCAAGAAACCCAGCCTCATTGCCATGGGGGTGCTCAAGCTCAACCGCTACGAGGACCACTACCTGCGCCTGCGGCGCATCTTTGAGCGTGTGACAAGTCTTATCGACGAGTATCTGCCCGACGAGATGTCGATCGAAGCCCCGTTCTATGGCAAGAATGTGCAATCGATGCTCAAGCTGGGGCGTGCCCAGGGGGTGGCCATGGCGGCAGCCTTGCACCACGACTTGTCGATCACCGAGTATGAGCCGCGCAAGATAAAGCAGGCCATCACCGGCACCGGCGCGGCCAGCAAGGAGCAGGTGGCTGCCATGTTGCAGCGCGAACTTAACATTGCTCCCAGCGAGATGCCCGACTTTCTCGATGCCACCGATGCCCTGGCTGCGGCTTTGTGCCACTTCTACGAGTGCCAGAAGCCGGCTTTTGCCCGCGGGGTGCACAGCTGGAAGTCGTATATCGCCCAGCACCCCGACCGGGTGAAGCGCTGAGCACCCGCCCTCGCTACCTCACGCGCAGCAGGTAGCCGGCGGCCTGGTCGAGCACGATGTTGCAGGCCTTGCCGTCGATCACTTGGTGTATGTAGAGCTCCACGGGAGTGTCGGGGGTGGAGCACACACATTGTATCTCGGGCACGTTGTCGACGTAGTTTACGGGTTGCTTCACGTCGCTGCGCACGTCGTAGGTGGCCTCGACGGCATCGCCCTTCATGAGCACAATGGCGGTGAGCGGCGAGATCTGTGCCCCGTCCATCCACACGGCATACACGTTGTAGACGGTGGCTGCTGCAGCGCCTCGGCGGCTATTTTTGTCGGTCCACTGTGCCAGCCACTGGTCGCGCACGATGCTGCGGTCGTAGAGTGCCTCGATGCTGTTTTTGGTGCCTGTGCTCATCGATTGCTTTTTCTCGCCGCTTTTCCAGCGAGAGAAGGGTACAAAGCTGTGCGACTTGCGGGTGGCGGCAGTAAATGCTATGGGAAACACCTCGTGGCTGGCATAGCCCCTAAACATCTTGGTCTTGAGTGCGGCTTTCTTGAGCTGGAAGCTGCCGGTGCCGGCTGGCACGATTTCGTTCACGGTCGACTTGAAGGCCATGTACTTGTAGGGCTGGGCATTGTCGAGAGTGGCAGGATCATAGGCAAAGCGGTTGCCCTCGATGTCGGCCGTGAGCATCACGGGGCGCTCGCGGCGCGTGGTGTTGCTTGCCCAGTAGAGGCCCATGTCGGTGATGGGCGCCCAAGTGAGCTGTTCGGCATCGATTGCCTTGCTGCGGTTGGCTTTTTTCAAGATGTTTTTGGCATATTTGTTGGCCTTTTTTGCATCGTTCATTCCCTCAACAGTGTACTGGTGCTTGTATTGAGCATCGGGGCCGTAGGTGTCGCCCTTCACAGTGCGCTTGTCGGTCACCACGGTGCCCTTGGCACTGCCTTTCACTGGCGTGTAGGTGAAGAGGCTGGTAGTGTTGTCGACCGTCTCGTCGAGTATCACGCAGGAGCCTTTCACCGTGATTAGCTGGCTGCCGTTGGTGGCGGCAAGCAAGGCGGGTTTCTTGCCCTTGGCGCCTGCCACGATGGCTTGGTCCATGCCGTCGTAGCTGCGCAGCCACAACTCGCTGGCACCGTCGCCGTCGATGTCGACCAGGGCATAGCGGTAGGGGTATTTTGCCGTGAGCCCGGCACTTTGCCACAGCTGGGTGAGCTGGCTCATGTGGGTGATGAAATAGGTGGCATCCTGGGCTGTGGCAGCAGTTGCCCCGAGCAGCAGCAGTGAGATGCCGATAAGTGTTTTCCTCATTTTACTATCGTTTTTATATTGTTTCGATTGTGAATTGCTGTTTTGCCTGTTATAAAAGTAGAAACGAAGCGGCCCGGCAACTATTGTGTCGGGCCGCTCCTATTTGTTCGCCCGACATGGGCATAATCTAATGGGTGCAAGTCCCGAGCGTGCCCCGATAGCGGGAAGCGCATAGTCCGAAGCAACGGTGTCGACCGCGAGGAGAATCGGAAGGAAGCTAAGGACAAAAGTCTGGCTCCACGCACAGAAACTTGATACAAGGCTCAAAGTCAGGGGTAAGGTTGCAAAACAAACCAAAGCCCGATAGCTATCCGGACTGACGCGAGTAAATCAAGGGAGTATAAGACTGAAAGATTATGTTCTTAATCGGGGAGGTCTGTGGGGCGAGCCGCAAGGCAAGCAGTAACAACGAACCCACAGAAGTCAGCAGATGCCATAGTAGTCGACGCCTTAAAGCTCGTGGGCGGAGACGAAGGGCAAAACTTAACCACACGAGCAAAACTTTATTTACCCGATGAAAGGAGAAAAGCCGAAAACAACAGAAAGCTGCCCTCGGAAGAATAGCTCGGAAAGCGAAAGGTATGAGGGAGCGCCTACTTTGATTGGGATAGTTGGAGACGAACTCGTAGAAGTGCAACTATCGTCAGACAGGATGTTGGAGTACATCCTCACTCCCGACAACCTTAACAGAGCATATAAACAAGTCAAGGCTAACAAGGGGAGCGGTGGAATCGACAGAATGGAAGTAGAGCAACTACTGCCATATCTGCGAGAACACAAGGAAGAAATAACTGAAAGTCTGCTCGGCGGAAGCTACCGCCCCAATCCCGTAAGGAGGGTAGAGATACCCAAAGAAGGAGGCAAGATGCGCCAGCTGGGCATACCCACCGTGGTTGACCGCGTAATCCAGCAATCCATATCCCAGGTTCTGAGTCTGGTGTACGAACCGAAGTTCTCGGAGACGAGCTACGGCTTCCGACCGAGACGGAGCGCGCACCAGGCACTGCGAAAGGCGCAGGAAATCATCAACAGCGGATATAAATACTGCGTAGACCTTGACCTCGAAAAGTTCTTTGACACGGTCAGCCATAGCAAACTGATACAGCTACTTGGCGAAACCATCAAAGATGGCAGGGTCATATCACTGATACACAAGTATCTCAACGCAGGAGTAATGGTCGGACACAAGTATGAGGACACAACGGAGGGCGTGCCCCAGGGCGGACCGCTCAGTCCCATATTGAGCAACATAATGCTGACGGAACTCGACCGTGAACTTGAAAGGCGCGGACTTCCGTTTGTGCGTTATGCCGACGACTGCGTCATCTTCTGCAAAAGTCCGAGGGCTGCTGAAAGAGTATGCGAAAGTATAGCGAAGTTCATAGAGAGAAAACTCTTCCTCAAAGTAAACCGCGAGAAAACGCATGTCGGCAGTGTCCAAGGACAGAAGTTCCTGGGCTACTCGTTCAATATGTGAAGAGGAAAGGCTCGCTTGTGCGTTCATCCGAAGACCAAAGCCAAACTGCGCACAAAGTTGAAAGAACTGACATCGCGCAGCAACGGCTGGGGCTACGAGAAGCGCAAGGAGAAACTGACCTATGCAATCCGAGGGTGGGTGAACTACTTTCGGCTTGCCGAGATGCGCAACTTTCTAAGGGAAACCGATGAATGGTTGCGTAGTCGCATACGCATGTGTATATGGAAATGCTGGAAACGAGTGCGGACACGCTTCAAGAACCTACAAAGATGTGGCATCGCCAAATGGCAGGCATGGCAGTGGGCAAATACCCGAAAAGGCTATTGGCGCACCGTCCATAGCCCCGTACTTACACGTGCTATATCCAATGAGAACTTGAAACGAGCGCACTATCCCACGCTTACGGAATATTACGAGAAAAAGCACCCGCGTTAAGAACCGCCGTATGCCGAACGGCACGTACGGTGGTGTGAGAGGTCGGTAAACACGAAAATAGGAGATAAACACCCTATGATTAGTGTTTACCTCCTACTCGATTTTGCGTTTTTGAGTGCTATGCGCTGTAAATTGCAGGCACAGTGCACATCATCACTTCATCACCTTGCTGGTGCTTGTGGTGCCGTCGGTGTAGCGGGTCACCACCAGGTTCATGCCCTCAAATGGGGTAGCGCTTTCCATGCCAGCCACGTTGTAGTAGCTCACGCTCTTCACTGCTTTGACTGCATTCACGTCGTCGACGCCGGTAGTGACCTGGGCAGCATCGAGTGCATAGGCTATCACGTTGGTGTGTGCACCTGGATCGGTAGCGGCAATCTTGCTGGCTGCACTCCAAGCACTCTTGAGCTCGTTCACCACCAGCACTTTCACACGCTGGCCATTGGCTCCGGCAAAGGTGAGGTCGTTCCAGTCGGCTTTCTTAAACTGCACATACTGGCCCACGCTATTGTTGTCGCTATAGGCGCCCAGCACGGGGTCGTTTGCGGTGTAAGTGTTGCTATAGCTGGCACCCAGCTTGTCGAAGTAGAAACCGCTGATGTAGGCCACCTCGTCGGCAACGGGGGCAAAGTGCTCGGCCAGGTTGTAGGTGGCGGGTGTCACCGTCTGGGCTTGGGCCTGAGTGGGAGCCTGGCTTGCGGTGAGGGTGGCGTTGCCGTTGGCGGTGGTGTACACGCCGGTCACGTTGATACCGGCATAGCCCTTCACGGCGTCGTAGTTGTCGCCCACGTTCACCTTTATCCAGTTGTTGTTGCCGTCGCTGGCAAAGAGTTGCGAGGTCTTTTGCGACTGGGCCACAACGGCCAGGTTGTCGGTCACCTTGTAGGTCTTGCCCTCAACGCCGTTGGCCAGCAGATTGGCCAGGGTGGTCTCCTCGGCAGGCTCTACAACGTTGACAACAAACGTTGTGGTAGGCATATACTTGTCGTTGCTCTGATCAACTGTGCCTACTGAATACTTTGGATTGGCACCAGGTCCTGTAGCCTCAAGTCCTGTTACTTTTAAAATGTATTTACCGGCAGGTGTTGATGCAGGTACATTGATTTTTATTTCAAAAATTGCGGCAGGTTTTGTTACGGCACTAAACACTGGTTTGTTGGTTGCTTGCCATGCCAATATTCTCAACTCGTGTGAGATTGTGTCCTTATGGATACAATTGAATGAGTAGGTTGCTTGTGCTGCAGGTCTTGCAATAGAACGGCCTACTGGATTGATCCATGTGGTGTCGCCAAATTCTGTGTCAATGCTGTAGGGTACAATATTGACTTGCTCGGGTGTAAGAATCTTTAGCTGGAATGCGGCAAATTCTTGTTTGTTGATCAACATAGCTCCAATGACTTTGGATGTGCCTGCTTGAAGTGTTACGTCATCAAAGTACACACTGTCAACATCAGATATTGGTACTACGGCAGCATTTGATGTGAATACTGCTACTGTTGCCAGGATTAGTGAAAATAGAGTTTTTTTCATAATGTTTAGTATCTTGGTGTGATTAATTCATTTAATTCGTCCAAAGGTAGTAAAAAAAAACGATTGAATGATAATTCTTTGTTGAAAAATTATAAGGAACATAATAAATCGTTACTATCCTCCTTGGTTCTGTGTTTTTTTTGCACTTTAAGTTCAGAAGCCATAGTGTGCCATACTTGTTCAACAGCAAAATATGGAGAATTATGATTCCTAAATACACTTGATACGTGCTACTTCACCTCTTTGACGGCGATCATTGAGCCTCTGGGTAGTGCGACTGCTATGTGTATAAAACAAGGGGCGCCGCAATGTGTGCAGCGTCCCCTCGGTTGATTTTAAGTCTTTGTGCTGTGTTGTTACTTAATCACCTTGGTGGTCGACTTGGTGCCATCGGTGTAGTTGGTAACCACGATGTTCACACCGTCGAAGGGCTCAGCGCTCTCCATACCAGCCACGTTGTAGTATTTTACGCTCTTCACAGCCTTGGCAGTAGTCACGTCTTTGACAGCTGTTGCTACTACGTGTACAGTGAACTCGGTGTCAGGACCGTCACCATCGGCACTTTGGTCAACGAGACCAGTCGAGTAGTGCATCTTTCTGACCGAGCACTTGTAGTCTCCCAGAGTAGCATTCTCTGGAATGTTCATCTTGGCCAACAGGATCTCATTGTTTTTACCTGTCTTGTTTATTGTGTAGATGGCCTTGTTTACAGCTTGGTAAACAACGATTCTGAGCTCATGGCTGATGCCGTTTGCGCGAATTGCATTGTAAGCAACGGTGCCTTGATAGTTGGCCCTGGCAGTGGTGCGACCAGTACCAACCAGCCAAATAGAATCTCCAAGTTCCTCGTCGATGTCGTAAGGCACGATATTCACACCCTCGGGAGTGAAAACAACACCCTGGAGTGCACTGTAGGCAGTGGCATTCGAGAAACG
Source organism: Sodaliphilus pleomorphus (assembly GCF_009676955.1). GTDB lineage: Bacteria > Bacteroidota > Bacteroidia > Bacteroidales > Muribaculaceae > Sodaliphilus > Sodaliphilus pleomorphus. The sequence goes on from NZ_CP045696.1 coordinate 2,653,197, forward strand.
AATGGGCACTTCGATGGTCTGTCCAGGTGTTGCTGAGAAGTCAGCAATGTAAAGTGAGTCTGTGGCCGAAGTGTTGGGGAGAGCCGAAGCACTCAGACCTACAACGGCGCATGCAGCCAGGAGTAAAGATTTTAATTTCATAATCAATTGATTTTAAAAATGTTAATAAATTTATTAGTTAATTATTATTGCGTTCTTGTTGCTTCAAATTTATATTTATGGATTGAAGGATTGAAGTGTTTCCCTTTTACCCATCATTCGACAAAGTTATAAATAAAATGTTGAACACGATACTTTTTTACTTTGTTTTTTTGTTAAAATTGCTTTTTTTATCGCATTGTCACAATGCATGTGGCACTTTGTTGCCGTTTTGCCAGCCCCTTTTGGGTAGCGAGAGGGGATATGCCAGCCATCCTATCTATCTGTCTTTCTGTCCGCTCTCGCTATAAGACCTCAGTGGGTGATGGTGCCTATGAGTGCGGTCACGTCGCTCACATTGACAATGCCGTTGCCGTCGATGTCGCACACGGTGTCGCTGTAGCTTGCCGTGCCCAGCAATTTGTTGATGAGTGCGGTCACGTCGCTCACGTTGATCGTGCCGTTGCCGTCGATGTCGCCTTTGCTCTGTGAGCCGAAGATGTCGATATATATCGTTTTGGTGGTGCCTGCAACAGCAGCGGGCAGCTTGAGGTAGGCCCCGCCCATGCCTATGGTTTTGGAGGCGGAGGGGCGTACAAACGACTGTGTGGCATCGTTGTAGTAGAAGCCCACGCTCTGGTTGTAGACGTTGGCCGCGGCTGTCGCTGTTGCCACGAGCAGGTTGGACACGTTGTTGGGGGTGTTATGCGCCCGGTCGAGATAGTAGGTCTTGCCCTGGGTGAGACCGCTCAGTATCACGCCAGTTGCTGCTGGAGCCTGGTAGCACTGTTGTGCATGCACCATTTGCTTGCTGGGGACGTAGTTGGCCAGGGTGTAGGCCTCGATGTTGCTGCCGCGGAAGTTGACGGGATAGTTGGTGCTGAAGACCATAGTCTCGCTCGTGGGCGTGAAGTGGCAGTTCAGGTTCTCGGTGGGCATGTTGGGGTCGATGGAGTATTTTGTCCAGTTGGCAATTGATTTTTGATAGTTGTAGTATTCGTCGTGAGGCACGTAGCACTTGAATGTGGCTGCGTTGCCACCGTAGAATTGTCCGTCCCACGACCGTAGAGCGTTGTCCTGCTGTTGTAATTCAAGCCGGGTCAGCTGTTTGCAATTGGTGAAAGCAAATGCTCCTATTTTTGTCACCGTGGCTGGTACTACAAATTTTCTTACCGCGGTGCCGTTGAATGCCCGCTGTCCTATCGTTATGAGCTTTTGGGCTTTGCCGATCTTGCTGAGCGATGTGCAACCGGCAAAGGCCGCCGTGTCGACGAGGGTGACTTCGGGCAGATCCACACTGGTAAGCAACGTTTGCCCCGAAAATGCGTAAGGGTTGATTTTGGTCACGGCGTTGCAGTTGATTGTGAATGAGCCCCCTTGCGTGCTGGTGAAGGCGTAGTCGTCGATTTCGTTCACAAGGTATTTTTTGCCATGGTAGGTGGCATAGTCATTAATAAATCGGTTGTCTTTCAAGTTGTTGAGTCTGTTTTTTACGATTTTTACTGTTCCGGCATAGGTAGTCCCGTTCCAGGTCACGCCCTTGGTGCTTGTGATGGTGAAGGCTCTGTTGTAGTTGAAGCTGGGAGAGGGTGTCTCGCTGTCGATGAAGTCGTAGGAGCTGTAGTCGCTCATTTTGGACTTGAACACGTTCCAGCCCTGTGCTGCCTTGTAGAGGTTGCGCACGTTGTTGGCCATGGGCACCTGAAGCACGCACGCCTCGTTGCAGTCGCTAAAGGTGGTGCTCAATGCCGAGGGCGGGGTCGAGCTGTTGCACGACACCAGTTTGAGCCCTGTGCAGCCTTTGAAGGCTTCTGCAAGGATTTGCTTGACTGTGCTGGGCAGGAAGATGCTTTCCAGGTTGGTGCACTTCTCAAAGCAAAATGAGCTCACAACAGTCAGACCGTAGGGCAGTGTGATGGTCTTGAGATACGGGTTGCCAGCAAAGGCACCTGCCCTGAAATGACTCACCGTAGACGGAAGTGTGAAATCCTGGCATGCCGGCGGACAATGCACAAGCGCCGTCTTGGCGTAGTTGAAGAGGCGCCCGTTGTCGGCGCTGAATACTGTCGACCCAGTGACCTTGTACTCTTTAAGGTTGGTACAGCCGTCAAATGCGAAGAGTCCTAATGTCTTGAGTGTGCCATTGAGCGTGACGCTTGTGAGTGATGCGCACCCCGCGAAGGCTTGCGTGTCTATGTAATACGGTCCATTGCCGCCCACCAATTGCAAGGTGGCCAGTTTGGTGCAGTTAAGGAATGCACGCGCCATGATGGAGTCGACCACGGGATAGGCATATTGCAGCGCGGTGCAGCCGGCAAATGCGGCAATGCCGATAGTTCTTGCCTTGTCGGTCCAAGCCCCCGATACCGTGGTGATTTTTGTGTTGTTGAGAAATGCGCTATCGGCTACCTCTTTTATAATGTAGCTCACGCCTTGCGAAGTGCTTCTGCCTGCCAGGGGGACACCAGGGCCTGCGCCACCCACAATCCTGCACTCGCCAGGATCGGGGTTGCTGCTGGTCATGTCGGTGGCTTTGCTCACTACAATATACACTGGGCAGTTGCTGTAAGCGCTGACTCTGGCATAGTAGATCCAGTCGCAAGCCCACGACGGATTGACTGTGATGCTGCTGAAAGCCGAGGCCAGCGACTGTCGCGACTTGTAGCTGTTGCGGTCTCGGTAGGTGGCACAGTACAAGTAGCCCTTCTTGGAGTTGGCGAAGGCAGTGCTGCTTATCGTCTTCACGTTTCCTGCAAGGGCGACATTGGTGAGCGAGGAGCAATTGGCAAATGCCAGGTCACCGATTGCGTTTGCCGAGCTTCTCACCTGTACTGTCTTCAGGCTGGTGCAGCCGTTGAAGGCAGAGTTGCGTAATTCTTTCACTCCATAATGGATGTTGACTTTTTCCAAGTAGGTATTGTTGGCAAATGCGTTCCTGTCGATCACTGTAACCTGCCACTTTTGGTTGTTGTAGGTGACGATGCCGGGCACAGTCAGTGTAGTTGCGGTGTTGCCTTTGTCGTAGTAACCTATGAGTGCCACTGTTTTTGCACTGGTGTTTAAAGTCTCATAGAGTAAGCCGTCGACCTGAAAGATGGTCCCGGCTTGTGCCAGTGTTGCCACGAGGGCGAGTAGGAATGTGAATAGATTTTTTTCCATACTGATTGTGGTTAACTGATTGTGATTGGTTGTATATATGTGTTGTTTAGATTGTTCCCCTGTTGTTGGATGAGTTGCGTTGTGTGGTGCGGGTTTATTTCTTGAAGTAGCGCCGCAACTGGCGCCGCCCCATGCGCAGCAGGCCCTTGAGCGTGTGCTCCCTGGCACGCACCTGGGTGCGGGCACTGTTGCGGGCCATGTTGGCGATGATGTTGCCTTCGATTTGCTCAAATGCTTCGATTTGCTCAAATACTCCCGTCGCCTCTTTGCGGGCGACGGGGCCTGGCTGCGATTGTTTTTCTATACCTATTCTATCATTCATAAAACCCAAAAGTTTAGTGTGGGCTGCATTTGTGTATTGCAAAATTACGCTTGTGTCGCACTCGTGGTTAGGATTTTTTTTACAAAGCGTTGTTGATTATGTCACTTTTTGCCATGTGCGGGTAGTAGAAAAATGCCTTAAAAATATGTTAATGTATTGAAAAATAAATATTTGATTCCTGTTGCCCTGTCTGTCCAGCTTCCTCTCTCGTGCATGCCCAGGGCTTGTAAGGGGGGGGGCGGGCTGTGGGGACCGTAGCTATGCCCTGTGGAATGGCGCAGCCGCGCTGCTGCACAGAAAAAATCTCGTCGTCGCGACGAGATTTTACTCCTTCATTAACTCTTGGATGAGTTAAATCAAAAATTCAAACTTACTACTCAATTTTCTACTTAAAAACCGTTCTTTGGGGTAATAGACAATGTGTGTGCTAAAAGTCTGCTTTTTGAAGAATTAATATTTTCTTGTTTCTTGATGTTTTGCATTGCAAAGTTAAAGAGAGCACGGTCTCGATGTTAGGAGAAAAGTGCCCTCTTTTAGGATTTATGCTACATTGTGCAATGATTATTGCGATTTTCTGTATTGCGAGGGTGTGGTTTTAAACAGCTGCTTAAACACGCGCGAGAAATAGGCGCTGTCGTCGAAGCCGCACTGCATGGCGATGTCGCCTATGGGGGCTTGGGTGCTTGCGAGCAGGCGGCGGGCCTTGTTCATGCGCAGTTGCAGGATGTAGGCGTTGGGGTTCTGGCCTGTGATGGTCATCACCTTGCTGCGCAGTTGCTTGGTGCTCATGCACAGGCGCGAGGCGATGGTCTCGACGTCGACGTTGCCCTTGGGCATCTGGGCATGTACGAGGTCGGCCAGCTTGTTGATGAAGTCGCGGTCATATTTTGAGAGCTGCACGTCGCTGGCCTTGTCTTGTATCATGGCCTGAGAGTACTTCTTGCGCAGCAGGCGGCGTTGCTCGATGAGGTGGTCGACGCGCACGGCAAGCTCCTCGCTGTTGAAGGGCTTGGTCATGTAGTAGTCGGCCCCGGCGCTGATGCCACGTATGCGGTCCTCGTCGGCGGTCTTGGCCGTGAGGATGATGATGGGTATGTGGTTGAGTGCCTCGCTCTCGTGCATCTTCTGGCACAGCTCGAAGCCGTCGCAGCCGTGCATCATCAAGTCGGTGATCACGAGGTCGGGCATGAGCTCCTGGGCCAGGACCAGCCCCTCGTTGCCGTCGCTTGCATAGCGCAGGCTGTAGCGTTGTTGCAGTTGGGCGCCTATGTAGTAGGCCACGTCGCAGTCGTCCTCGACGATGAGCACCAGTGGAGCGGTGCGTGAGTTGTCGTCGGCGTTGGACAGGCCTTGCGGCAGGACGATGTCGCTCTCCTCGAGCAGTGGGTGGGCAGGCTCGGCGGGGAGGGGTGCCGTGGTGTCGAGTGGCTGCATATTCTTGTGGCCGGCTTGCCTGAGGGGCTGCAGGATGGTGAAGACGGTGCCTTGCCCCAGCTGGCTCGAGACTTCTATCTCGCCGTGCATGCTGGTCACAATTTGCTTCACCAGTGCCAGACCCACGCCGGTGCCCACGTGCTCGGTGTTGTTGGCGCCCTGGTAGAAGGCGTCGAAGATGTGGGGCAGCTCCTCGGGGTCGATGCCGCGCCCGGTGTCGGCCACGCGCACGCGCAGGTCGGTGCCGCTGCGGGCCAGGGTCACATAGATGCTGCCGTGATTGGGCGTGTACTTGATGGAGTTGCTCAGCAGGTTGTTTATCACCTTGCGCACGTAGTCGGGCACAAAGTCCATCTCGATGTCGTTCTCTTTGGAGGCAAACTGGATGTCGATGTGCTTGGCCTTGGCCCACTCCTGGTGGGTGGCCACGAGCATGCGCGTAAAGGTCACGATGTTGCCGCGGCGCCAGTCGGGGTGGCCTATCGACGACTTCACCTTGGAGATGTCGAGCAGCTGGTTGATGAGCGTGAGCAGGCTGCGCCCTTGGCGTGTGATCATCTCGTAGAGGGATGCGGGGGTCTCGCCGGCTGCCAGCTCGCCGCGCTGCAGGCGCGAGGTGGCGCCCAGTATCACGGTGAGCGGCGTGCGGAACTCGTGGGTGATGTTGGTGAAGAAATTGGTGCGCATTTCCTCTATTTTTTTGATCATGGTGTGGGCCTTTGACTTCTGCTTGAGAGCAAACGACATGGCGCCTATGCCCGTGACCAGCAGCAGGACCACGAGGATGAAGATGACGAGGGCGACCTTGCTGCGGTGCTCCATCTCGTTGTTTTTGTGCTCCAGCTCGGCCGTCTTGTACTTTGCTTGGAAGTTGCTCAGCTGCTGGGCCAGCTCATCGCGGTACATCGAGTCGGCCAGCTCGCTGTGCCGCTCCAGGTGGGAGAGCGCTGCCGTTGGGTCGCTCTCGCGCAGAGCCTTCCACAGGCCTCGCTCGGCGCGGTCCTCGATGTAGCGGTTGCCGGTCGTGCGGCACATGGCCAGCGACTGGTTGTAGTATTGTGCGGCTTGGGCGTTGTTGCCGTGATAGAGGGCGATGTCGCCCATTTGGGCGTAGGCTATCGAGAGCGAGTTGAAGTTTTTGTCTTTCTCGAGCTGCGGCAGGGCTTGCTTGAGCGCCTGCTTGGCTTGAGCGTAGTCATGGGTCTCCATGTACACGGCTGCCATTTGCACCAGTCGCACGGCAGCCTTGCCCGGGCGGCCGCCGCTCTGGTCCAGGCGATAGGCCTCTTGGGCATACTTGAGGGCCTGCTCGCTGTCGTGCAGCTTCATGAATATCTCCGATGCCATGCCAAGCCTTATGGCCAGCTTGTCGCTGCGGCCTATGTGGCGCTCCACGTCGATGCCTTTCAGGATGTAGTACTTGGCCGACTGCGGGTCGTTGCTGGCCAGATACACCCCGGCCAGGTTGTTGAGGTCGCTGCTCAAGCGCTCGTTGTCCTTGATGGCGAGGTCGATGCGATAGGCCGCCTCCAGGTTTTTTATCGACGCGGCAAAGTTGCCCTTGCGGTGCTCGGCGATGCCCAGCATCCCGTAGATGTCGCTTGTGATGCTGTTGTTGTGCTTGTTGAGCAGTTGCAGGGCTTTCTGGGCCATGGCCTTGGTCTTGTTGTAGTCGTTGGCTTCGCTGTAATACTCGGCCATGCCGTAGCACACCACGGCCTCTTGCTGCTTTTTGTTGTAGACATAGTCGGGGTCGATATATTGCCCGTCGGCCAGCAGCTTCACCAGTTTTTTTTGCGCTTCGATGCGGGCTGCCCCGCTTGAGCTCACATAGTTGTCATAGAGGCTCTCGATGCTGGCCTGGGCCGCTGCCGTGCACAGCCCCAAGGCGACAAGCATGAGTAGCAAGACTGCACGGCGGCAAGAATGGTTGAGTTGCAGACTGAAATTCATAATTCTTTTAAGTTGTCGTTTACCGAGTCTTTTGGTTTTGAGTATATATATAGGTGTAAGCGCGGTGCCTTGGTCATAGGTCGCCGGCCCGCCTGAGGCTTGCTGCACGCGAGGTCGAGTTTCCCCTCTCGTGGTGATTTTTGTGCTAAAGTTATAGAAAAAACGACAAGTGAACAAATATTTGGCTTGCAAATTTGCAAAAACCGCGATTTTATTTTTATATTTTTTATCATTATGCTTGTGTTAGGCGGATTCCAGAAGCAAGTGCAAAGTTACGCTATTTTTCTTTAATCATGTCTTTGGGCTTTCGAAATCCGTTTTTCTTTCTTGGCCTGTTGTTTAATTTTTCGATGATGCTCTTGACATATAGCCTTGAAATTCCCCTAAAGTCCGTCTTCTTCGGAATATATTGCCTGATGAGCCCGTTCATGTTCTCGATAGCTCCCTTCTCCCACGAGCAGTACGGATGTGCGAAGTAAACTTTCGTGTTAAGTTCCCTCGCAATGATTTCGTGTGCGGCAAACTCCGGCCCGTTGTCTGTCGTTATCGACCTTACAGGCAACCCGCTCTCCCGTATGAGTCTCACCACGGCATATGCCAGTGGAACGGCCTGCTTTCCCGTATCGAGTTTCTCCATGAGCATAAAGCAGCTCCTCCTCTCAACCAGAGTAACGATGGCACCTTTGCCTTCCTTTCCTACGATGGTGTCCATCTCCCAGTCTCCTATGGTCTGTCCATAGTCCGTTTCCGGTCTTTCGTCAATGGAGAGGCGGTTGGGAATATGCGCCTTGGTGGTAAGCAAGGACTTTTGCCTTGGTCTGCCTCCATGCCTGAGGTGCTTTCGGATGTTGTCCCCGTAATGTGGGGAAAGGGCCGCTATCCAGTTGTATATGGTTGACTTGGACACCGTGATGCCCTCTTTCTTGCCAAGCCATCCGGCGACTTCCTCCGGCGACCACTGCTCCTTACGGATAAGTTCAAAAACACGGCTGCGTACATAGGGAGCGATACGGCGATTGCCAGGTGTCCTGGCCTTGCGTCGTTTGACTTTCAATACGGCCGTACGTGCGTCATAAACGCCTTTAGCATTAGAATTACGCCTTCGCTCACGAGAAACCGTGCTTACTGACACACCAATAGTCTCGGCTATGAAACTAAGTGAGAATTTCGTTTGGAGTAGCACACTTATTGTGTATCTTTGCTCCGAGGTTAATTGTTTATACATCACAATACAAAATTAATTAATCTTAGGGAGGGGAACGAAAGATCTCCTCTTTTTTTGTATTGCTTAAGTTATCCGCCAATGCTCTTTGGGGGCTTCGCGCCCCCAGCCGCAAGGCAAACCTCCGCGGTGTTTTTCATGTTTTAATGCACCGCAGAGTTTTGCACTTCTAATTGGAATTAGCAGTTAATTTTCAGATTTATTGTTAATTTTGCGGTCGAATTAAAGAAGGTCGATAGAAGTTGACCCTGAGCGATAATTAGAAGTATAACATTATTTTTAAATAATTTTCAAAATGGTAAGTTACAAGGAATTAGGTCTCGTGAACACGCGCGAGATGTTCAAGAAAGCCATCAATGGCGGTTATGCAATCCCCGCCTTCAATTTCAACAACATGGAGCAGCTGCAGGCCATCATCACTGCCGCAGCCAACACCAAGTCGCCTGTGATCCTGCAGGTGTCGAAGGGCGCTCGCAAGTATGCCAACCAGACGCTGCTGCGCTACATGGCACAGGGCGCTGTGGAGTTTGCCAAGGAGCTGGGCTGGGAGCACCCGCAAATCGTGCTTCACCTCGACCACGGCGACAGCTTTGAGCTGTGCAAGAGCTGCTGCGACTTTGGTTTCTCCAGCGTGATGATCGATGGCAGCGCTCTTCCTTATGACGAGAATGTGGCCCTGACCAAGAAGGTTGTGGAATATGCTCACCAGTTCGACGTCACTGTCGAGGGCGAGCTCGGCGTGCTGGCCGGCGTTGAAGACGAGGTGGCAAGCGAGGAGTCGCACTACACCCGTCCCGAGGAAGTGATCGACTTCACTACCAAGACTGGCGTCGACTCGCTGGCTATCTCCATCGGTACCAGCCACGGTGCCTACAAGTTCAAGCCCGAGCAGTGCACCCGCGACCCCAAGACTGGCCGCTTGATTCCCCCGCCACTGGCATTCGACGTGCTCGACGCCATCATGGTGAAGCTGCCTGGTTTCCCCATCGTGCTCCACGGCTCGTCGTCGGTGCCTCAAGAGTATGTCGACATCATCAACAAGTATGGGGGCAAGCTCCCCAACGCTGTGGGCATTCCCGAGGATCAGCTGCGCAAGGCTTCAAAGAGCGCTGTGTGCAAGATCAACATCGACAGCGACTCGCGTCTGGCCTTCACTGCCGGCGTGCGTGAGACCCTCGCTCTGCACCCCGAGTACTTCGATCCGCGTCAGTACTGCGGCAAGGCTCGCGAGTACATGATCGACCTCTACACTCACAAGATCAAAGACGTGCTGGGCAGCGACGGCAAGGCTGCCGACTGATGCCCCCGTGCGCACCATCGCACTCACACACAAAAAAAAACTCTGCGAGACACTTCCCGCAGAGTTTTTTTTGTCTTAACTTTGTAGTGCAATTATTACACCTTTTATCAACTATTTCATTTTTAAATACTTAAAAGAAACATGGGAGGCTTCTTTGGAATCGTGAGTAAAAAGCCGTGTGTCAATGAGTTGTACTATGGCACCGACTATCACTCGCACCTTGGCACCCGTCGCGGCGGCATGGCTGCCTACGACGGCGACGCGCACCAGTTTGTGCGTTCTATCCACAACCTTGAGAACGCTTATTTTCGCAACAAGTTTGAGGGCGACCTCGACAAGTTTGCCACCGCAACGTCGGGCATAGGCGTCATAAGCGACACCGACCCTCAGCCCATCTTGTTCAACAGCCGCTTGGGCAAGTTTGCCATCGTCACTGTGGCCAAGATATGCAATCTCGACGCTATCGAGCAGCGCATGCTCGAGCACAACCAGCACTTCAACGAGGTGTCGATGGGCCGCACCAACCAGACCGAGGCTGTGGCCCTGCTCATCACCGAGGGTCACGACTGGGTGAGCGGCATCGAGCATGTGCAAGAGAGCATCGAGGGCTCGTGCTCGATGCTGCTGCTCACCCCCGACGGCATCATCGCCGCCCGTGACCGGTGGGGGAGAACACCGCTGGTGCTGGGCAGGCGCGACGACGCCTGGGCCGCCGTGAGCGAGACCACCTCGCTGGCCAACCTCGACTTTGAGATCGCCCACTACCTGGGTCCCGGCGAGATTGTGAAAATCACGGCGCAGGGCATGACACAGCTCAAGGCTCCGCAGCAGGGCATGCAGGTGTGCTCTTTCTTGTGGATATACTACGGGTTCCCCACCTCGTCCTACGAGGGGCGCAACGTGGAGCAGGTGCGCTATGCCTTGGGCCTCAAGGCTGGCGCTGCCGACGACTGCCAGGTGGACTGTGCCTGCGGCATTCCCGACTCGGGCACCGGCATGGCCGTGGGCTATGCCCAAGGGCACAAGGTGCCCTTCATGCGCGCCGTGTCCAAGTACACACCCACGTGGCCGCGCAGCTTCATGCCCAGCAACCAGAGCCAGCGCAGCCTGGTGGCCAAGATGAAGCTCATCCCCAACCGGGACATCCTCAAAGGGCGCCGCTGCCTCTTCTGCGACGACTCGATCGTGCGCGGCACCCAGCTGCGCGACAACACCCGCGTGCTCTTTGACTGCGGTGCCCGCGAGGTGCACATGCGCATCTCGTGCCCGCCGCTCATCTACGGCTGCCGCTTCATCAACTTCACCAACTCCAAGAGCGACCTGGAGCTCATCACCCGCCGCGTGATAGGCGAGCTCGAGGGCGACCCAAGCAAGCACCTCGACCGCTATGCCACGGCCGGCACCCCGCAGTACAATGCCATGGTGCAGGCCATCACCCGGCGTTTCGGGCTCACCTCGCTCAAGTTTACCACCGTCGACGACCTGGTGCAGGCCATAGGCCTGCCCAAGTGCCAGCTGTGCACCCACTGCTTCGACGGCTCCAGTCATTTCTGATAGTAATATTGCAATGGCATGAAAAGATTATCACTCCTCATCCTCGTCGCGGCCGCCATGCTGGCATCGTGGGCGGCCGGCACGCCGCGCTACACTGTGGTGGTGTCGCTCGACGGCTTTCGCTGGGACTACTGCGAGGCTTTCGACACCCCGTTTCTCAACTCCATGGCACGCCGCGGCGTGAAGGCGGTGATGAGCCCCTCGTTTCCGAGCAAGACCTTCCCCAACCACTACACCCTGGCCACGGGGCTCTATCCCGACCACCACGGCATTGTGGCCAATAGTTTCCTGTCGCCCGTCACAGGCCGCCGCTATGCCTTGACCGACAGCGTGGAGCGCACCAATCCCCGCTACTATGGCGGCGACCCCATTTGGCTCACGGCCAAGCGCCAGGGCCTCGTCACGGCCACTGTGTACTGGGTGGGCAGCGATGTGGCCATCAAGGGCGAGCATGCCACCTACTGGCACGACTACATGAGCAAGCCCCTGCTCACTCCTGCCCAGCGGGTCGACGAGGTGGTGCGCCTGCTCTCGTTGCCCGCTGGCGAGCGCCCGCGCCTGGTGATGTGCTACTTTGAGGAGCCCGACCACAGCGGTCACCGCTACGGGCCCATGAGCCGGCCCACACGCCTGGCCGTGCAGCAGCTCGACACGTTGCTCTCTCGACTGTGGGCCCGCATTCAGGCCTCGCCCTGCGCCGGAGAGGTCAACCTCATCGTCACTGGCGACCACGGCATGACTTGGATCGACAGCGACCGCCTTGTGCCTGTGAAGCAGCACCTCAAGCCAGCCTGGGTGAAGGCTGTGGAGGGTGACCTGCCCGGCTTCATCTATGTGAACCGCCCCGACTATGCCGACTCGGTGCTGCTCGCGCTCGGGCACGTCGACCACATCCGCGCCTTCAAGCGCAGCGAGCTGCCTGCCTACTTGCACTTTGGCACCAATCCGGCCATTGGCGATGTGGTGGTGATACCCGATGTGGGCTGGCTCTACACCGACAAGCACTATCCTGCCCATGTGCAAGGCGGCAGCCACGGCTACGACAACACCGCCAGCGACATGCAGGTGGGCTTTCGCGCCATGGGCCCCGACTTCAAGGTGGGCTACACCAAGCCCTCGCGTTTCCCCAATGTCGACGTCTACCCCTTGCTGTGCCGCCTGCTGGGCATCACCCCCAGCCCCAACGACGGCAACCTCGACGACGTGGCCGACATGCTGCGCTGAGCCTTGCACCCCTAAAAAGAAACGGGGCGGGCACCGGGAAAGGATTTCCTTCCCAGTGCCCGCCCCTGCTGTGGCCGTGTGTGTGGCTTGCGATTTTACCGCGAGGCGAGCCTGCGCAGCTGGCGCCCCAGGCGCAGCTTCAGGCGGCCCCATGGCGACAGCCACGAGGCACCATACCAGTGTATCGCGCGCGTGTTGGCCGTCGTGTTGAGCTGGCCGGTGATGTAATCGTAGGGGTTGAAGTAGTCGTGCGGGTACACCGTGATGCCATCCACCACCTGCAAGGCATCGACTGGCGCTATGCCGTGCTGCTTCATCACTTGTGTGGCAAAGGGCACGATATAGCCCCTGCATTGCAGCCCTTCCTTTTCATAGAGCTGCAATATTTCTTCATATATGCCCAGCCCGGGGCACGCCCCAAGGCCCAAACCAGGGTTCACATCGACCGCATCGCCCTCGGGCCTCACGCCCTCGATGCCCATAAACGGGCCTTGGGCCACGATGTCGTCAAGCGGGGCCACCAGTTCCACATCGGTGTCAAAGTAGAGGCCGCCCTCGTTGTAGAGTATCCACATGCGGGCATAGTCGCTCACGTAGGCATACTTGCGCGCCGCATAGGCCCGTGCCGTGTAGGCATTGTGGTTCACGTCGTAGTTGTCCTCGTTCCACTCCCTTATCTCATAGTCGGGCATGTACTGCTTCCACGAGGCTATGCACTTGAGCGCCAGCCGGGGCTTAGCTCCCCTGCCAAACCAGCAGTAATGTATCACCTTGGGTATCATATTCCAATAATGTATTTGCTAAATGGTAATTTGCTGATGCACCAGCAAATGAGCCATGAGAGAATAAATGTTGAAATTGCAATAGTCGATATTTGGATGATGCTTTGCAGTTGCTGAATAGCCGATAAGTTCCATATCCCGTCTCTCATGACAAAGATGTGAATCAAGTATATTCCAAAGCTTAGTCGAGATGCACTGATTAACAATGAAGGCTCCTTTTTTACCTTGATTCTCTGTATTATTACAAACCATGAGAAACTCATCATGGCTACGGGCAACGATAAATACCATAATACCTCGTAGAAATCGCACTTGATGTTGCACTTCAAGAAAACTATCGGCACTCCAATTGCAATAATTGCGGCTACTGCAAGATGCCAAGCCTTAAACCTATAGTGATTATTGATATAGTATCCTAAAAGAAAATAACCTACATAGCCTGTAAAATAGTACAGAATGTTTGTGTTGTTATCCTCAAAGTTGAGCACGAGTCTCAGGTAGGGATAAACAAGTGAGATAGCCCATAAGGCCAAGTAAAATTCTATTTCCCGCTTGCTGGCAGTCTTTAGCCAAGCAGACAGAATAGGCGTTAACATGTATAGCCCCGCTAAGGTGTACATAAACCACAACACGCCATGACCTTGTGGTGCAAATGGAATGGTACATATCGTGCGTGCGAGTTCAACAATTGTAGTTCCGTTGCTGATCCATTTAACTGCCAAGTAAAAGAATGTCCAGAACAACGTTGGCCATATGATTTTAGAAAAACGACGTTTTAGAAAATCCTTTTGCTTTAAACTTGTGTTTAACAACAATGCCCCACTCACCATAAAAAACAGTCCGATACCAGCTGCTGTTATGTAGGATAAGCCTGATAGGATAAATCCAGGAGCACTGCCAGGCATGGGAGAGTGCATGAATACAATCATGCAAATTGCAATCACTCGAATGATATCTAAAGAGATGTCTCGTGTCATGTGTCAAGTAGTTTGTATATTTTGTTTACCTCGCTCTCGTTGCCGTAGTCGTGTGCCGCGAGATAGCTGGCGAGGCGATGCCGCAGGGCGCTGTCGGCCATCACGCTGGCAATGCCGCGGGCGCAGCCCTCGTTGTCGAGTGGCACGATCACCCCGTCTACGCCGTCGTTTATCTGGCTGTGGGCGGTGGGGTAGTTGGTCACGACCACAGGCTTGCACAGTATTTGGGCCTCGCGCACGGTCACGCTTTTGCCCTCGTAGCGGCTGGGCTGCACATAGAGGTCGCACGCCTTGATGTAGGGGTAGGGGTTGCTTTTCTTGCCGAGCAAGACCACGTGCTCCTGCATGCCGGCCCTGTCGATGTTTCGCCTTATCAGTTGCTCGTCGCCGCCAAACCCTATGATATACCAGCGCAGGTCGTCGATGCCATGATCGGCCACTATGCGCCTGGCAATGTCGGGCACATTGTCGTAGTTCTTGGCGTGGGTGAATCGCCCTATCGATAACAGTTTCATGAGTTGTTGAGCAATAAAGGGTATGTATTCAAAATTCTCTTTGTGTGCAAAATCTTCCTATCGATAAGATATTCAGCGTTTTAGTACCCCCCCCTGGGCTGGAGGGCGGCATCTCGGCGCTCACGTCGAGCAACCGTGCTTGCTGCCTCACAAAGGCGGGCGAGAGTATGTTTTCAATTTCTATTATCTTGGGCTCCAGGCTGGGAAAGGTCTTGAGAAATGCGGTGGTGCAGTCGTGCGAGATGCTCACCACCTTGTCGTAGCCGTTCCACACGGGCAGCTCCTGGGCTGCATTCACGTGCACGGTGCTGTAGTCGGTGTGAATCCAGCACAGCTTTTTCCTGGCCCTCACCTTGTGCAGCACCACGTTGTGAGGCTGCAGGAAGCTTATGGCCAGGTCATACTCGCCCAGGTCGTAGAGCGGGGCCAGATGCGGGTCGACACAGTTGGCCACATACTGAAACACACTCGCATCCATCTGCCGTTGCTCCGGCGTTAGCCCCCGGGCATAGCGCTCATGCTGCCAGCGGGCCTTGAGCCGAGCCAGGGCGATGCCCAGCTGCCCCTCGCCGACGATTGTGGCCATGGGGCGCTCGATGGCGTTGTAGCCGCGCCGCTCGGGCAGCAGGTGCACATGCCCGGGGATGAGCGGCATCAGTTCGCCCGTGTGCTGGTTGAGAAACAAGTCCACGTCAACCCGCTCGGGGTCGAGCGCGTTGAGCAGTCCCAGCAACGCCCTTTCGGCCCCGCCCAGCTCCATGTAGTGCATGTTGATAAATATCCGTGCCTTAGCCATTAGTAATCCCATGTTATATTATTGGCTACTACTTTTGCAGGACATCCTGCAATCACGCTATTAGGTGGACAATTCTTAGTTACAATTGCCCCAAATGCAACGATTGAATTCTTACCTATTTCTACTCCTTTTAAAATTGTACAGTTTTGAGCCAGCCAGATGTGGTCATGCAGAATAATGTCTTTTGCGAGATTTGTCACATTGCCTGTAACAGTGTTTATTACCTTATGAGAATCATGATTCCTTAGTAATATGTTGTAACTGAACATGCATCTTTTACCTATTGAGATTGATGCATCTTTTAAGATAAATGTTACTCCACGTACTCCTGTTTCCGAGCCTATATTTAACTTAGAATTCCCTTCAGCAATAATTGTGCATGGCCCTCTGAATTTTACATTTTCATCAAAAACGATGTGATTATTATCACCGTTTATCGTAATTGTAAGATTGTCTAGTCTACATCTTTCTCCAATAATTA
This sequence comes from Sodaliphilus pleomorphus, assembly GCF_009676955.1. Lineage (GTDB taxonomy): Bacteria > Bacteroidota > Bacteroidia > Bacteroidales > Muribaculaceae > Sodaliphilus > Sodaliphilus pleomorphus. The sequence goes on from NZ_CP045696.1 coordinate 2,669,054, forward strand.
CGCGATTGTTGTTTCCTTTTATATTTATAAAGAAATTATGTTTATGTCTCGGTTTGCCAATTTTAATTGCATTGCTTTTCCCTGAGATCTTAAATGGTCTGAGATTCCTATAGAATTCTCTTATAATATCTTTGATTATCATCGAAGTAATTTCGCTATTTTTGTCTTTAAATCTAATAATGTGATATTTTTAAAGTAATATATTCTCTCTTTGATAGAGTTTTCAATTTTTTTGAGAGAATTTGACTCAGCTTTATTCCACTGGGATAAAGCTATGTCGTTTAAAACCAACTCGGCAATTTCTTGAGTCTCTTTAACATTATCTGTTATGTGGAGAGAATCTTTCCCCCTGCCAAAGTTGCTACGGAGATCATCTTTGAAGGATATTAGTTTATTAAGATCCTCCTCAAAGGTGAAAAAAATAAATTCAAGTGTATGACCTTTCCCATAGCACCTTAGTGCCTTGTCCTTTACCGCCTCAATTGAATGGGTCCATTCTTGTTCTTGATATATTTGCTTTACAAAAGCAGTCAATGCATTATATGTGACTCTGATTTTTTTACGATAAACTACTTGTTGATTGTTTTCTATTAGGTTTCTTGCTAAAGTCTTTTGATTCTCATTCAGAGTAGGCCATATACACATAACATGTACATTAGAAAGCCAATACATCATCTCAAGTGCTATCTCATCTAAAGTAACCCAGGAGAGTCCTCGCATCTTGAAATATTGATAGTCAAAGTTGGCCTTTGATGTTACATCTTTGAATCTTGCGATGGTTATTTCCTTATTATAATAGGCCAAAATAGCCACTCTGTGTGCTCCATCTAGTATTACACCATTAGAGTCAACAGGGACAAGAGAAACCGATTTGTCAAAATCTTTATCCTTAAAACTTTCAATTAGATTGTTGAAGACACTTACAAAATCATCAAAAGATAATTTATCATCGCGTCCTGGCTCTTTACCGTCAGGATTAAACGCCTTGATATGTTCAATGTAAACGCATAAAGCATGTTCCTTATTTTCTTTATAGTGGGTTAAATAATAAAGTTTTGCGAAAAGATCAAACCGTTTTCCTGTCAGTAATGTACGTGCATTAACATTTTCAATGCTGTAACTTTTACTGTCAAGGTCGTATATCTCGCGTGTATGTTTTTGTATTAATGAAAGCTCCTGCATATATAATGTCTGATGTCTACAAGAAATTGAATTAATTTTACTCTGGAATCGAACTTCATGTGCTTATATCTTAGACCAATATTAGATTTAATCATAGAACGATTGATGTTCTTTTTGTTTAGTGGGACATAAATATCATGTGGGTATGAGTAAAAATAGCCATGCGCTGTCATGAATTTCTCAAGAACAGCAACAAATTGTTTTCGTTCATTTGATTCTTGATCTAAAGTGATATTAAACTGAGACAATCGAGAGATGATATTCTTTCGATATTCCGCATTAATTTCCTTTTTTTGGACAAGTGCATGATAAAGAAGAGAATATAGCATATTCGTTTCATCCATGACGTAGAAGCCCTGCGGAGAAAGAACTCTATACTTGAGCATGTCTTTTTCCCATGATGTGCAATAATACCCGTCTCCGACATGTCTAAGGTCAAGTTTTACTCGTTTGCCTTTAATTGAGATATGATAGTGAGTGCCATCATTAAATAGTTTTGGAGAAAGATCTTGATAACTTCTTGCCCCTAATAAATTGACAATTGTTAGGCTGTTTTCACACAGGATGTCAACATCGCCGTGCCCATCCATATACATATTAGAGGTTAATAGATTATCATAATTTCTTAAAATTACATATCTCACATCGTTAGAGTGTAATATGTCAATAACCTCTTGGAAGCTGTTGAAATCTCCTTTCATATATTGATCCTTTTTAGGGGTTTGTTTTTTAATAGAATTCGATTTGTTATTCTTCGCATTAGAGAAATGATTTTTAATAATGTGGGGTATTTAAAATTTATTTTTAAAGATAGAGGTGCCTTGGATGTGTCAATCTTACTAATATATTCTATAAATGCATTGATTATTCTTTTATCTTTTGAACTTAATGAGGCTAGGTACATGTCTCGTACCAGGTTAAAAAAACAATGCCGCATTAAACTCTCAAATTGAGGGTAATTATCTCTTATGAAATAATATCGTTCTTTGTAGCCTTCAAGTAAGTCTATGTTCTTAAGAGAAAAATGTCCCGAGATGCTGTCTCCCCTTTGTCGATAATAATAAAGCGGCTGAGGGATGATACCATAACATGAAATCTCGTTGATAATAAGGTGTTGCCAATATGCATCTTCAAAGTACTTCCCTACGGGATTTAAATGCCTTTTTACAATCGAGGTCTTGTAGAGTTTTCCCCAAACAAAATTTTTAATATAAGTATTTTTAATTAATTCTCTCATCGTTTCCTCCTTGTTCAGCACAAAGGGGTGAGTTTCTTCGCAAATGTATCTATCGTCAAAGAGAAGGTAATTTGGATAAGCGTAATAAAAGCCTGCTTGTACTACTTCACATTTGTTTTTTATAGCAAAGTCGTACAGAGTCATAATTGCATTAGAAACAAGCCAGTCGTCGCTGTCTAAAAAATAGATATATTCCCCTTTGGCAGCATTTATGCCTGCATTACGAGCATCGCTTAAGCCGCCATTCGATTTATTTATTATGGAGACATTTGAGAATTTATGAGCGAAGTATCTACAAATGTCAAGACTTCCATCTGTTGAGCCATCATTTACAAGAATTATCTCTACCTGCTCTTGATTAAATAGCCCTATACTTTCGATTGACTTGTACAGATATTTCTCAACATTGTAAATTGGTAAAACGATGCTTATCTTCATCTTTTTAGGGTCATTAATAAATCATATAAGTAATATAAATGAGAGATTAACATCTTATTCAAAAAATATTCTTTCCAAGAGCTGTTTCTCTTCCATTTCTTTAGTAGATGAGTATCAACTCCTTTTAGTTTCGTTATTCTCTCCTTTCTGGTCTTAAACTCATTACTATATATTGATGCAATGACCCTTTCCTGCCAGTAGGTTAGGTATTCCATAGGGTATGTGCTTGATGTTTGTATGTTAGACATTAGTTTTTCTACTACTGCACGAAATTTTATAAAGCCATGCATCTCTTCGTCAAAAGAGGCTATCCCTAAGGTTGTTAAAGAGCCCTGATGAAGATCATAAATGTATCCGCATCCTGGAGTGAAACTTAAACTTCTTATTTTTAATAGATACGTGTAGACAAATAGTGCATCCTCTCCAGCATGAATTTTTTCGTCAAACAAGATGGAATTGCTTTTTAAAATGTCTGTTTTAAATAGCTTTGCCCATGGAGCTTTTTGAAACCGCATTAGGTTCTTGTCAAATATTACACCAAAATCCTCTCTTTTTAAAAATAGATCCGGGTACTCTCTTTTCTGGCAATCTCTTCCGTTTATTTTTTTTTGACCTGTCAAAACAAACTCGCAACAATATTTTTTTTGGCTTTCAAAAAGCGTGTCAAGAAGGCGCTCATTGACATAATCGTCAGAGTCGATAAATGTAATCCAATTTCCGTTTGCATTTTTTATTCCACGATTTCTTGCGGAGCTGACACCTTGGTTCTTTTGATGGTAAACTTTTATACGGTTGTATTTGCTTTGATATTCATCACAAATTTCACTGGAACTATCAGTGCTACCGTCATCAACAAGAATGAGCTCAAAATCCTTAAAAGATTGAGCTAGGATGCTTTCAATACAACGCTTTAGATATTTTCCTGAGTTATATACAGGGACTATGACTGAAATCTCTGGCATAATTTGTCTTTTACAATTTTTCGTGTTTTATCATCCAAAAGAAAGCAATAGGTTACAGAAAGTAATACAATAAGGTTCACTGCCGTTACTACAAATAATCGCCAAAAAGAATCTTGCATGTTTCGGTAGACAATATAGGAGAGTATTGCCGCTATTGCAACCACGATGCTTCCTTGAGCAATTCTCTTGATCAATGCATAAATGCTAAACGAGCTTATTTGTTTTTTTAAAATTACCAAATCACTGGATAATACTAAAATATTTACAATCACTAAGGTGTAATAAGCAAAATTGGAGCTAAAGTTCAATTTAAAAAAAATGTATACGGCAGGAAGGCTTGTTAATAGAATTGAACCGGTAATGAAACTGATGTATTTGATGTTTCCCGTAGCGTGATTTCCAATATTTACAATGCTATTAATAAGTCCAATGATACAAGAAAACAGCAGAATTCTGCAAAAGTCAATAGCATGGGCAGGCACGATGCCGAGCCAGATGTGTAACAACAATGGCATCTCGAGAAAACAAGGTGTGAGCAATATCCCAAAGAGTACGATGGTAATTGTGATAGCATTTGTCATAAGGTTTTGCATTTCTTCAACTTTGTCTTGGGCATATTGCTTGATGATTTGAGGGCGGAATGCTGTGATGACATTAAATACCAGTCCTTGCACTACACCATTGACTGTGGTGGCGATGGAGCTGGCGGCGTTGAGGGTGACGCCGAAAAACATGTTGATGAGGAAGTTGATGCCCTGCTGGCGCGCCGTGACACAGGCGTTGCCATAGAGGTCCCAGCCCGAGAAGGAGAGCATGGGCTTGAGCAGGGTCTTGTCCCACACCCAGTGGAAGTGGGTTTCCTTGAAGTGGCGCAGGCAATAGACGCGGTAGATCAGCATGATGGTGACCGAGACGGCCAGGGTGAGCACGGCATAGAGCTTGAGCTTGTCGAAGTGGCCCAGCACGAGCAGGTAGACGATGCCGAGCTTGAGCAGCGAGTTGAGGATCTCGACGTAGGCATACACGTTCATCTTCTCGTGCGAGATGATGCTGGCGTCGTAGGGCGCCTGGGTGATGCCTATCATCGAGCTCAGGATGCTGAGCTGGTACACCCAGTGGGCGGCCTCCATGCGGCTGGGGGGTATCACGAGCTTGTTGCACAGGAACCACAGACCCACGGTCTCGCCCAGCACCATGACCACAAGGGCAATGCCCATGTGGATGATGAGCGCGCTCGAGAAGGTCCTGGCCAGGCGAGCGCTGTCGCCACGCCCCAGCTCGAAGGTGAGGAAGCGGCTTGTGGCGCCGGCCATGGCGGCGTTGAGAAAGCCCATCATGGCTATCACGCCGCCCACCACGCCATAGATGCCGTAGTCCTGCACGCCCAGGGTGTTGAGCACCACGCGCGAGGTGTAGAAGCCCACGATCATGGTGAGGAACATGCGCAGGTAGAGTGCCACAGTGTTTTTGGCGATGCGGCGGTTGCTTGATGCTTGTGTTGCTGTCATGCTACTGAGTGTGTGAAGTGCTCACTTCGAACACAAGACAATGCCTTGGGGCTTGGCAATGAGCATAACTTGCTCGTTGTCAATAAGTTTTGAGATATTGGGCTTCGATGTGCGGCATGAAATCAATTCTAATCCCATTTTCTCCTATCTTGTGTTTTTTTCGTGATGCAAAGGTAGAAAAAAAAACTTAATGTTTGGCTCTTTGCAGCTCAAAACATTTGTGCTGCCCAGATGGGGCGGCTTGCCAAAACGAAAAAAAAAAACGCCGAAAATCGTGTTCCAGATTTTCAACGTTTTTTAAAAACTGGTCGGGATGACTTGATTCGAACAAGCGACCCCTCGCCCCCCAGACGAATACTCTAACCGGACTGAGCTACATCCCGATCGCTGCAATCGTGGGGTTGTCCCCTCAATTGCGATGCAAAGGTAGCAAGATTTCTCAAGACGACAAAATTTTTTTACGTTTTTTTGCTTCCAGCTCGTTTAAAATTTCTAAAAAAATAGTTCAAAAAAAGCGATGAGGGGTGAAAACAATGTGAAGAAAAATTGCTACATTTGCCCAACTCTATACCTTTATTATAGATACACCCCAAGCGCCCATGTGCAGTTTTGAAGCAGAT